>NZ_CP053947.1:312369-624739 GCF_018438165.1 Acinetobacter sp. WY4
ACCACTTTGCTGGCACAGCAGCATTATGATTCATTCAAAGACCGCTTCGCCGACTGGCCAGTCCGGATTGAAGTGCTGTCACGTTTCGGTTCTTCCAAAGCACATACTAAGACCATTGACGACCTCATTGAAGGTAAAGTCGATATTGTGATTGGTACACATAAGATTTTGCAGGAAAATGTCCAGTTTAAGAATCTCGGTCTGATGATTGTCGATGAAGAGCATCGTTTCGGTGTGCGGGACAAGGAGCGAATCAAGGCCATGCGTGCCGATGTTGATATGCTGACACTGACTGCGACTCCAATTCCACGTACGCTGAATATGGCCTTTAGTGGCATGCGTGATCTGTCGATTATCGCCACACCGCCGGCACGCCGTCTTGCGGTGAAAACTTTTGTGCAGGAACATACCGATGACACCATTAAAGAAGCGATTCTGCGTGAATTGCTGCGCGGTGGTCAGGTTTATTTTCTGCATAATGAAGTTGATACAATCGATCGTGCCGCCGAGCATATCCGTAAACTGGTGCCGGAAGCGCGGGTGATTGTGGCCCACGGACAGATGCGTGAACGTGAACTGGAGCAGGTGATGCAGCAGTTCTATCACAAGGAATACAATGTTCTGGTATGTTCGACCATTATTGAAACCGGGATTGATGTTCCGAATGCCAACACCATTCTGATTGAACGTGCCGACAAACTGGGCCTGGCGCAATTACATCAGCTACGCGGACGTGTAGGGCGCTCACATCATCAGGCTTATGCATATTTGATGGTACCGTCATTAAAAGCCTTAAAAGGTGATGCAGAAAAACGTCTGGATGCCATTCAGCGTGCTTCAACTTTGGGTGCCGGTTTTATGCTGGCAACTGAAGATCTGGAAATTCGCGGCGCAGGTGAGTTACTCGGTGAACAGCAGAGTGGTTCGATGCAGGCGATTGGTTATAGCCTGTATATGGAAATGCTGGAAAAAGCCACCAAAGCCATTCAAAAAGGTAAAACGCCAAACTTCGACGCACCATTGTCATTGACTGCCGAAATTACCTTGCATATGCCAGCACTGATTCCGGATGAATATCTGGGTGATGTGCATCAACGTCTGTTGTTCTATAAACGCATCAGTAATACCGATACCCAGGAAAAGCTGGATAATATCCGGATGGAATTGATTGATCGTTTTGGTATACCGCCGCAACCGGTCAAACAGCTCTTTGCTGTACATCAGATTCGATTGAAAGCCGAGCAGCTTGGTATTACTAAAATTGATATCAGCAGTCAGGGTGGGCATATTGAATTTGCACCGGATACTCCGGTTCAAGCCATAACGATTATCCAGATGATGCAGAAACATCCGACCTATTTCCGGATGGATGGCGGTCAACGTCTAAAAGTCATGGTCATGCTGGAAGACTATCAAAAGCGGATTCAGTTTATACAGGATTTACTGGACAGTCTGCTTAAAGAATTGCACTGATTTTATTCGATTAAATCAGCCTGAAAATTCAGTTTGGGTTTCATTTTCCAATGAAGTTTGCAGGAACAACAGGCTTGATTTTTTTAATGAATTGTTTACAGTAATTGTTGTGATGTGCTTCGCAACAAATCATGAGAATTTGTCTTTAAACACATTGCTTTCAATATTCAGCTTCAGTTGGATATGTTAGTATTAGCCATCATTCTAATTTTGCATCATTTATAAAGATATGTTTAGTTTGCATCCACAACTTGCTCAAGATACTTTTTTTGTAGGCGACTTTCCTTTGTCAACATGTCGTTTGATGAATGATATGCAATTTCCCTGGCTCATTCTGATTCCACGTGTGCCGGGTGTCTCTGAATTATATGAATTGAGCCAAGCTGACCAAGAGCAGTTTTTAAGAGAGTCAAGCTGGTTATCAAGCCAACTGGCACGTGTTTTCCGTGCAGATAAAATGAATGTAGCAGCGCTGGGTAATATGGTGCCACAATTGCATTTTCATCATGTAGTTCGTTATCAGAACGATGTTGCATGGCCGAAGCCTGTTTGGGGTACACCTGCTGTTCCTTATAGCAGTGAAGTACTGGCACATATGCGTCAAACCTTAATGCTGGCTTTACGTGGTCAGGGCGACATGCCATTTGACTGGCGCATGGACTAATCAGCCAAGGCATTCCGAGAACCATGAACAGTTGCGGACTTCAGGGAGTGAGTGAGTGCAATTAGACGACTGGATTCAAAAAGAACCCCATCAGTTCGAGTATTTCCATCGCATGATGGGATATATCATGCTGTCTCTGGTTCTGGTCGTTTTTCATTACACTGAACCAGATACCCAGTATCAGCTTTTTGTTCCATTTTTTCTGTTTCTGGTTTTATTGATCATACCCAAGCTATCTCGCTGGCTGATCTATCGTTATGATTATCACATTCGGCGTAATATTCTTTTCCTGATTGATGTTATTGTCATTTCGGTGGTTTTAGCGGCCGTGCATCTGGATTTGGTCTTGTCCTTGCTCGGTCTGGTCGCAGTACTGTATACCGCGATCAGCAATAAAATTTCATTTATGATTGCCTCTCTGGCCAGCCTGATCGGGATTACGCTGTTCTATCTGGCTAATATTCTGGTCTTTGGGTTTAACAACTATTTCGAGCCGACCAGTAGTGAGCTGACCATTTTAGGCTTTATCTGCCTGATTACCTATTTTGGTGCCGGAAGCTTTTATCAAAGTGGTCGTGTGCAATACATGACCCAGAAAAAAGACCATTATTTCGAACAGATGAACCGTTATATGGAATTTGCCAATCAGCTGAGTCGCTATGCGCCCGTGCAGCTATGGCAATCCATTATGAAAGGTGAATCTGAAGCTAAAATTGAATATAAACGTAAAAATTTGACGATCTTTTTCTCTGATATTCAAGGCTTTACAGAGCTATCTGAAACCCTGATTCCAGACGATTTAGCTTTCCTGCTGAATGACTATCTGCGGCACATGACTGAAATCGCCAAAAATTATGAAGCGACTGTCGATAAATTCATGGGTGATGCGATCCTGATTTTCTTTGGTGATCCGAACTCTGAAGGTGTGGAACAGGATGCCAAGAACTGCATGGAAATGGCATTGGCGATGCGTCAGCAAATGAAATTGCTGCGGGAACGCTGGATTAAAATGGGTTATCCGCCACTGCATATCCGTATGGGGATTTCGACCGGTTATTGCCACGTAGGGAATTATGGGGCAACGCATCGTATGGCCTATACCATTGTAGGGCGTGATGCCAACCTGGCAGCGCGTTTGCAAAGTGCAGCAGAAGTTGATGAAATCCTGATTTCGGAAGATACTCATAATCTGATTAAAGATGATTATCTTTGTGCACCGAAAAAGCCGATTTTCTTGAAAGGCATTAAAGCACCTGTAAGAACCTGGCAGGTCATGGAAAAATACGCGTCTCAGAAAGTCGAGTATCAGCGTTGGTTCGATTATGAATATAAGGGCTTTCATTTATTGCTGAATCTGGATGAAGTGCAAAACTTTGAATATCCCGAGCTGATTCATGTGCTAGAAAAAATGATTAAACGCATTGAAACTCAGCAGAAAATGACCAATTCACAAGGCATTGTCAAGCTGAAGCTGGAAGATGAAGTGATTGAACATATTTAGAATTGATCTAAATTAACTCAAGCCAAATAAAAAACATTTGATTAAAACTGCTTATATTCAAATAGCAAAAACCACGCCTGAGCGTGGTTTTTTATTTAACTATGAAACGAAAATCTTAGTGATTTTCTGAAGCATGGTTAATGGTGTATTTCGGAATTTCAATTTCCAGATCTTCATCGTCCAGTTTAACCTGACAAGAAAGACGTGAATCAGGTTCTAGACCCCAAGCACGATCGAGTAAGTCAGCTTCAACATCATCCATTTCTTCCAGACTGTCAAAACCTTTGCGTACCACTACATGGCAGGTGGTACACGCTGCTGACATATCGCAGGCATGTTCGATTTTAATGCCATTTTTCAGTAAGCTTTCGCAAAGATTGGCATTTTGTTCGACTTCAAACTCAGCACCTTCGGGGCAAATCTGCGCATGTGGAAGAACTTTAATACGTGGCATAGTCGTTACCTTAAATTAGTTTGAGTTTGACCAGTCGTCGAGTTTAGTGCCCTTAAGAGCTGCATCAATATGTTGATTCATACGTGCTGCTGCAAAAGCATCACTATGTATTTTAAGCTGTTCAACGGCAGATTCAATCGCTTTGATATCTGAACCCTGGAGCTGAGTTTCAAGTTGTGCTTGCGCAGTTTGCAATGCTGCAAGCTGTTCCTCAGTCAAAAGACCGGCATCCGCTTTGAGTGCCTGAACCAGTGCTTCCAGTTCACGCTGTGCTTCAACTTTGGTTTCATTCAAATGACGAAGATTTTTATCTTCTTCAGCGAACTTATAACCCTCTAGCAACAGGCGTTCAGTATCTTCACCCGACAAACCATAAGATGGCTTGATATCGATTTGAGCCGTCACACCAGAAGTGGTTTCTTTCGCAGATACAGCCAGCAAGCCATCAGCATCGACCTGGAACGTTACTTCAATACGTGCCTGACCGGCAGTCATTGGCGGAATGCCATGCAGCACAAATCGGCCCAGACTACGGCAATGTTCAACCAGATCACGTTCGCCTTGCACCACATGAATCAACATGGCAGTCTGACCATCTTGATAAGTGGTAAATTCCTGACGACGAGCCACCGGAATTGCGGTGTTGCGCGAAATTAACCGCTCAACCAGTCCGCCCATGGTTTCAAGACCAAGAGACAATGGGGTCACGTCTAATAGTAATGAACCATCAGTCGAGTTGCCAATTAATTGGTTCGCAGTAATTGATGCGCCAATTGCAACCACTTCATCCGGGTTAATGGTGCATAGTGGTTCTTGATTGAATACTTCACGCACGGCTTTTTGTACCGCATAAGAACGGGTTGAGCCACCGACCAAAACGACATTTTGAATATCATCCAGTTCAAGCTTGGCATCACGCATTACACGCTTACATACGCTGATGGTTTTATCCAAAGCAACTTTGATGATCTCTTCAAATGTTGGGCGGTCAAGGGTTAATACCTGATCAAGCAATTTGAGTTGAACTGAATCTGTATCAGACAAAGCTTCTTTGGCTTTACGTGCCGCAACGACAAAATGTGCATATTCTACATCATTCAAAGTGTCAATATTCAGTTGTTTCTTGGCCCATTTCAGAATCAAACGATCCAGGTCATCACCACCGAGAGCAGTGTGGCCACCGGTTGCTAGAACTTCAAACACACCTTGAGAGAAACGCAGAATCGAAACGTCAAAGGTACCGCCACCCAAGTCATAGATCACATAGTTAAGGTCTGTGCTTAGATTGCTTTCCTGATCCAGACCATAAGCAACAGCAGCAGCGGTTGGCTCATTCAACAAACGTAAAACATTCAAACCGGCAAGTTGAGCAGCATCACGGGTTGCCTGACGCTGTGCTTCATCGAAGTAAGCCGGAACAGTAATCACTGCACCATTAACCGGATTTTGCAGACTGGCTTCAGCGCGGTCTTTCAACTGCTTTAAAATTTCTGCAGAAATCTCAACCGGAGTCTTACGGCCTTGTGCAGTTTCAAAAGCCGGCATTTCATTCGCTTCACCAACCAACGCATAAGGGTGCTGGAATTTGATGTCAGCTTTCGAACGACCCATAAAACGTTTCACAGAAACGATGGTGTTTTTGGGGTCAGTAGTAATGAAAGGCGCAGCTTCATTGCCGTATTGAGTCTGTTGTTCTGCATAATGCACGATAGAAGGAAGTAGCACACGACCTTGTTCGTCATTAAGTACTTTGGCTTTACCTGAAAGAACCGTGGCAACCAAAGAGTGGGTGGTGCCTAAATCGATACCAATCGCAATGCGGTGTTCATGTGGTGCACTTGATTGACCTGGTTCTGCAATTTGCAAGAGAGCCATAGTGTTACATCCTTTGCACGTTAAATATTAAATACTAAAATTAGAAATCATCATCAAGATCAAAGCTGTCATCGTCCAGGAAGCGGTCTTCCGCTTTGTCGATATCGGCCATGACTTTAACGAAGAAGCGTAGTTTGCGCACTGTATCGCGTGCTTCGGTCCAGTCTTCATCCGCATAATCAATTTTGAACTCGCGAACCAAGCCCTCAATCCATTGCTGGACTTCGACTTTTAGTGAAGTTAAATCTTCAGCAGAAGTTGCATCGTCAAGTTGTTCACGAATTTCCAGAGCGTCCTGCAAGAATTCAAAATCACTGATCGACTGATCTAAGTGATAATCCTGTTTCTTGAGAGACAGTAAATACGCTGCACGGCTATCGACCGCTGACAAGGCTTTAAATGCCTGATTGATATCACTTGATTTAATCAGAGCCTGATCTTTGTCTTCAGCTTTATCTGGGTGATATTGTTGCTGCAACTTTAAAAATTCAGTCTTTAAAGCCGCCAAATCAATATCGAGTGCTACAGGAAGGTTGAACAACTCAAAATGATTCATGGGAGATGGGATCCGCGATTAATGAGCAAAAATAACTGTATAAATGCAATTAAAACAGTGTGAAACACACTGTTTTAATGTCAAAAGAGAATAACTGCCGGGTTTATACAGTGAAGGATTCACCACAACCGCATTCGCCTTTTTTGTTGGGGTTGTTAAATTCGAAGCCTTCGTTCAAGCCGTTTTTAACATAGTCCATCTCCATACCTTCAAGATAAACCAGACTTTTCGGGTCAACGAATACTTTAACCCCAAACTGTTCAAAGGCTTGGTCATGTGCATCGACTTCATCGACGAACTCGAGCACATAGGCCAGACCAGAACAGCCTGAAGTTTTCACACCAACGCGAATGCCTTCACCCTTACCGCGATTTTTTAAATAATTGCTGATATGAGTTGCAGCATTTTCAGTTAAATGGATCATGAAAACTCCGTTAAAATTTCAAAACGTGGAACAATTAAGCTTTAACTTTCTTGCTACGGTAGTCTTCTACAGCTGCTTTGATTGCATCTTCAGCAAGAACAGAACAGTGTACTTTTACTGGTGGAAGTGCAAGTTCAGTCGCAATATCAATGTTCTTGATCGCTTGGGCTTGATCCAAAGTTTTACCTTTGAGCCATTCGGTCACAAGTGAACTTGATGCAATGGCAGAACCACAACCATAAGTTTTGAAACGTGCTTCTTCAATCACACCTTCGTCGTTTACCTGAATCTGTAAACGCATCACGTCACCACATGCTGGCGCACCAACCATACCAGTACCAACGTTTTCAGCATTTTTGTCTAAAACGCCAACATTACGAGGGTTTTCGTAATGATCAATTACTTTTTCGCTATAAGCCATGTTGCTTCTCCAAACCTCGGGGTCAGCCTTAGTATTAAATATGGGGGTAAAAAAACTTTTCTCAATGAGATAGCAACGGATTTGTCACTATCTCAGGATGAAAATTAGTGCTCAGCCCACTCAACTTTAGAAAGGTCAATACCTTCCTTATACATATCCCAAAGCGGAGAAAGTTCACGTAACTTCTCAACAGCAGCTTTAGTAATAGTCAATACGTGATCGATATCTTCTTCAGTGGTGTATTTACCAAAGCTGAAGCGAATCGAACTGTGTGCAAGTTCGTCTGAAAGACCCAATGCACGAAGTACATAAGATGGTTCAAGTGTTGCAGATGTACATGCCGAACCTGAAGATACCGCAGCATCTTTCAATGCCATCATCAATGATTCGCCTTCAACGAAGTTGAAGCTAATGTTTAGATAGTTCGCAACGTTTTGTGTTGGATGACCGTTCAGGAACACTTGTTCAAGACCTTGTAAGCCATTCCATAATTTGTCGCGAAGTACGCGTAGACGAGTCTGTTCAGCTTCCAGGTTTTTACCTGCAAGTTCAAATGCTTCACCCATACCGACAATCTGGTGAGTCGCAAGGGTACCTGAACGCATACCACGTTCATGACCGCCACCATGCATTTCAGCTTTAAGGCGTACACGTGGGCTACGACGTACAAACAGGGCGCCAATACCTTTAGGGCCATAGATTTTGTGCGCAGAGAAGCTCATCAAATCTACTTTTAAAGTTGAAAGATCAATTTCAACTTTACCCGCTGCCTGAGCTGCATCGACATGGAAGAAAATCTTGTTGGCGCGAGTGATTTCACCAATCGCTGCAACATCAGTCACAGTACCGATTTCATTGTTTACCATCATCAGGGAAACAAGAATTGTGTCTGGACGGATCGCTGCCTGTACCATTTCAGGCGTAATTAAACCGGTTTGAGGTTGAGGCTCAATATAGGTAATTTCAAAACCTTCAGACTCAAGCTCACGACAGGTATCTAAAACTGCCTTATGTTCGATTTTAGAGGTAACGATATGTTTACCTTTAGATGCATAGAAATGAGCCACACCTTTAAGCGCAAGGTTGTCTGACTCGGTTGCACCTGAAGTCCATACGATTTCACGTGGATCAGCTTTAATTAAATTCGCAACTTGTTCACGTGCATATTCAACTTTTTCTTCTGCTTGCCAACCATACGCGTGTGAACGAGATGCCGCATTACCAAAGGTACCATCGAATGTTAAGCATTCCATCATACGTTCAGCAACCTGAGGATCTACAGGAGTTGTAGCTGCATAATCAAGATAAATCGGACGTTTCATGTCAAATACCTGTAACCGATAAAAGGGCTGAATCTAAAGGTGCTGATTTTTGGCGTAATGACACAGTCTGGACGTTGTCACGTGCAACCAGATCAGCAAGCGAGATTTTTTCTAAATAATCGGCGATGTGATGGGAGAGTTCCTGCCATAAATCATGAGTCAAGCACATCGCGCCATTCTGGCAATTGCCTTTATGGTCACAGCGAGTCGCATCAACTGTTTCGTTTACAGCTTCAATAATTGCTAACACAGTAATTTCATCTGCATTACGTGCTAAATGGTAACCACCATTTGCGCCACGAACACTAGAAACTAAACCATGACGCTTGAGCTTCGCAAATAACTGCTCAAGATAAGCAACAGAAATAGTTTGACGTGCTGCAATTTCAGCGAGCGTTATCGTTTTTTCAGAAGGCTGCAAAGCTAGATCAAGTAGAGCAGTCACAGCGTAGCGACCGCGAGTGGTTAGGCGCATGATTCGATACACATGGTTAGACTAGATGTGTAGATTTTATGAATCCCGACTAAATTAGTCAAGTTATTTTTAGTAGACCTTAGTGGGATTTAATTTTTGGAGAATGAAAGATTTACATGCTCAGCCAATTATACACTAATAACATAATCAAAAGTACGCTGCTCAGGCCAAAAATGATATTAATACGCTTTTGACGGCGTTCGATCCGTTTCAGGCGGTTTTTATACTGTTTGACTTCCACTTGCAGGGTATTGATCTTGGAGCGCTGTTCTTCAATTTTCTTTAAAAGCGGTGCAATACGCTTTTTAGAAGCAATAATTTCCGCTTCATCCGTCGGCGCATCAGACAGCCAGTGTTTCCAGTCGGCTAGTACTTTTGGCAAGCTGAATACGGTTAACAGATCACGAAACTCATCTTTTAAAACCTGATTGCCATCAATGCGCATGCTGCGAATGCTACGACGATTGCCAAAAATGAAAATTTTAATCAGATCGGGAAGTGTAGTGCGCACATCCAGGTCGACAATGCGGCCCGGTGCTTTGTGGTCAAATAATAGTCCATTGGGGGTGAATTGCACATAAAAGTCGAAATATGGAATATAGCTATTGATTTTAATCGAGATGTTTTCATCTACAAACTTTTTGGCCTGTAATGCAACGACACGATCATGCTTGAGAATGAAGGTAAATATTGTCTCTAAAACAATTAACGTCATCGTAAGCAACAAATGCGGTTGATTTTGACTTTGTTGCGATTCGCTCATATACAACCAATCCTTACCTGAAATATAAAGTGAAAAAGCTTCCTGCTTGTGAAGAGATTTCAGGGTTAAATCAAATTAGACTTGAAATAAATTGCTTTGTAGAACAGTTTATCAAATCTATCAAGTACTAAATTTGCTATTATGCAGTGGTTTTGTAGAATAATTTATAATAATTGCGCAGAAAACAAACAGGAGCCGTGCACATGGACAAGTCAAAAACAGCACAAGACTCAGCTGAAGCTTCGAATGAGAAAATGCTGAAACCCAAGTCTAAATCTGCCTCGGAGCGCAAATCGGTTCTTGATTTTCGTAAATACACCAAACAAATCTGGTTGGCTGGACTCGGGGCTTTTTCACGTGCAGAAGAAGAAGGCAATAAACTGTTTGACTCGCTGGTCAAGGTCGGGGAAGAACTTGAATCTAAAACTGCAGATATTGCCGATCAAACTGTAGAAAAGGTTTCGGAAAAAGCCAAAGAGTCGGTCACAGACACCAAAGACAAAGTGGAAAAATTAATCGACAACTCTGTTCATCACTCATTGAATCGTATAGGATTAGTCACACTGAAGGATGTACAGTATTTGGAACGTTTAATCCTTCAGTTGCATGCCAAGGTTGATCAGTTGACTGCGGAACAAGAAAAAATGAAAGAAGAATTGTCGAAAAAACTTAAATAAAATGACTTTATTTATTATTCAATGTTTTTTTCGCATATTTTTTGAAAAAAAAGAGGTTCTTAAGTATTGCGTTTATACCTAAAGCATTGCTATAAAGGCGTTATGGCATGTTAAACCAATTTTTGAACCTTAAATAAACGATATTAAGAGGACGTAATCTTCATGAATAAATCAGAATTAATTGATGCAATTGCAGAAAAAGGGGGATTATCTAAGGCTGACGCAGGTAAAGCTTTAGATGCTACAATTGCTTCTGTTACTGAAGCTTTAAAATCGGGTGATACAGTAACTTTAGTGGGTTTTGGTACTTTCGGTGTGAAAGAACGCGCTGCACGTACTGGCCGTAACCCACAAACTGGTGCTACTCTTGAGATCAAAGCAAGCAAAGTACCTAGCTTCAAAGCAGGTAAAGGCTTAAAAGACGCTGTAGCTTAAGCTTACCCAGCGACGAAACGCGCCTTCTTTGGCGCGTTTTTTATTGATAAATTTAATTGTGATGATTAACACATTCATTCAATGGGTATTTTCGGTTAAAATCCTTTGCAAATAAAATATTGGAATACTTATGGAAGCTTTTCGTAAAGTTATTAAGGGTTGGTTGGGCAAAGTCTTGCTCGTTCTGTTTTTGACCCCGTTAGCACTTGTAGGTATTGAAGGATATTTTAGCAGCGGAAACTCTGATGCGGCAAAATCAGTGAACGGGACTGAAATATCTCAAAAAGAATTAGAGTCACTGACCAAATCATTTAAAGAACAATATCTCAGTTATGCCAATGGGGATGAAACTTTACTGAATCAAAGCTTCATTGACCAGAAAGCCATGGATACTCTGGTTGCACGTACTTTATTGCTGCAACAGGCTGAAGAATTAGGGATCAGTCTGAGTGACCAGCAAATTGAACAGATGATTGCTCAGCAGCCTACTTTCCAGCAAGATGGCAAGTTCTCGAATGCTTTATATGAAAATTATCTAAAATCAATTGGCATGACCAATCGCGCTTTGATTGAAAGTTTACGTAAAGATCATGCGCTGAAGATGCTGTCATCGACTTTCCTGGATTATCCACTGGTAAGCCCAGTCGAAATGCAGCAGATTGCCGATTTACAAACTGAACAACGTCATATTCATATTTCCAGCATTAATCTGGACAGCTATAAAAAAGATGTCAAAGTGACGGATGCAGATATTGCTGCTTATTATGAAAAACACAAAACGCTATTTAAACAGCCGACCAGTGTAGATGTCGACTATGTGGTGTTAAAGCCAAGCGATATTCAGGTGCAGAGCTTAGCGGTTACAGATGCTGAGCTTCAGGAAGCGTACACGGCTTTTGTCGCGACACAAAAACAGGCAGTTAAACCAGATGTGAAGCATATTTTAATTACGGCGGACAGTCGTAGTGATGCTGAAGCGAAAAAACTGGCGACCGAGATTGCAGCCAAAATTAAAGCCGGTACCACTTTTGCTCAAGCTGCAGCACAATATTCTGAAGATCCTGAATCTAAGTCTAAAGGTGGTGCGCTTGCTGTCTATGAAGAAGGTGTATTTGGCACTGCATTTGACCAGACGGTTAATTCTTTAAAATCAGGTCAGGTTTCTGCACCGGTGAAAACAGATTATGGATACCACATTATTTCTGTGCAAACGCCAGATGTTGCGGTTCCTTCTTTTGAGTCACAAAAAGCACGTTTGTCTGAAGAAGCCTTGGCTGCTAAAAAATCCAATGCATTCTCTGATACGGTCAATACGCTAAATGATATGGTAGTAGGAAGTGATTCTCTGGATGTCGTTACACAGGAAGTTAAAGGTGTACAAGTCCAGAAAGCCCAAGGAGTAAAACTTTCGACTCGTGATCCAGTGCTGAGCGATGCTAACCTCAAGGTTAAACTGTTTAATGACGATGTTAAAAATGGTGATCGTAATGCTTCATCAAGCATTCAGTTGGCCAATGGTGATGTAGCCTGGATCAAGGTGCGTAATTATCATGCTGCTGGCGAACAAACACTGGCAGAAGCAAAACCGCGTGTTAAGGCTCAGTTGATTGAAGACAAAGCAGCTGCTTTGGCAAAAGCAAAAATTCAGAAAGCTTTGGATGAGTTCAAAACCAAACCGGCTGCGGCAGTGGCGAAAGGTGATTTGATCTTTGAAGATGCTGGTGTTTACACACGTGCTGAAGGTTTGCTAAAACGTGATGTACAGCGTGCGGCTTTTAGTCTTCCGACACCAAAAGCAGGCCATTGGTCAGTGACGACAGCGAAAATGCCGAATGAGCTGGTTGTGGTTGCGGTATCAGAAGTGAAGAAGAACCCGGTAGATGTATTGAGTGCAGAACAACGCAGTGAGTTGGTGAAGTTATATCAACAACTTCGTGGTCAGCAGGAATTTGATGACTATACGCGTTACCTGAAATCTCAGGCAAAAATCAAATAAAATTGTTGTATAAAAAAACCAGCCTGCGGGCTGGTTTTTTTATGCTCTAAGCAAATAATGGATTAAGCACGAATAATCAGTTCATAACCAGTATATTTGCGCATATTAATTACGCCAGTATCCAGAATTAAGTACTGCCCCTTGATGCCTTGTAACTTGCCACGAATTAAGGGAGTTTTATCAAGATTATGCGATTTAATCTTTTCCGGATATTGTTCTACCGGATAAATAAACTCTCGTGCGAATTCATCTTCCAATACTTCAATATTTTCATTAAATTCTAGATTCTGATTAAATTCTTCGCGAATGCTTTGAATTTTAGGCGCAAATTCTTCCAGCAGTTGTTCACGCACTTCAATCAGGTTCAATGGTTCTGCTTCACCTTTCAGTAGCTTGCGCCAGTCAGTTTTATCAGCAACCTGCGTACCAAACATGACCTCAAGCTTTCCGGAAAGACGACGTGAGCCCACTTTCATAATCGGCAGGGCCTGGGTGGCACCCTGATCAAGCCAGCGAGTCGGCATTTGGCTGGTACGGGTAATGCCGACCTTTAATGCACTGGAATTGGCCAGATAGACAATATGTGGTTGGAAGCAGACATTCTGTGCAAATTCATCTTCGCGGCAAGTGCCCAAATGATAATGGCACGTCTCTGGCTTCATGATGCACATATCACATGAAGCATTGGTTTTAAAACATTTAAAACAGTGACCTTGCGAAAATGATTTGGAAGTTTTGTTGCCACAGGACACGCAGTAAATATTACCGGTCCATTCAATCTCGATTTCCTGGCCTAAATTAAACGGAAGATCAATTTCTGCACGATCTAAAATTAATTTATATTCAACATTTGCCCGCTGTATCTGTTGATCAGTTACACTAAGGTCCTTGAGGCCGACGTGCATTTTATGACAAATGCCCTGAAGTTCCATAAAAATTACTCACTTAAATCATAAGGATGCAGTTATGGCTGAGCAGAATGTCATTACCTCGATGCTAGACGATTTCGCACAGGAACAGCCAATTCATACTGCTATTTGTATTGGGCAGGACTTGAGCCAAGTCCAGTTTCAGCCAGCTATTCAATGGTCCTATTTTAGCGTATCTGACTTTTTAAATCTGCCTTTTCAGCAACGTTATGACTTGGCTGTGGTGATGCTGGATACTGTAGAAACAGAACATTTGTCTGAACAGATCATGAGTCAAATTCTGGTGAAATTACGTGATTTGTTTGCCAAACGGCTAGTGGTGATCAGCCGGATGCAAAATGAAAAGTTATTGAGAGCTTTAGGATTTACCCAGCTGATTGACAAAACTATACATGAGGCCGATTTTGCGCTGTGGCAGTTTAATATTTTAACCTATAAGCACGTGCCAGACTGGTTTAACTCCAAATTTTGGGCCAATCCGGAAAACTGGGATAAATTTCGCTGGTAAGCTAAAAACTAGCTTAACTAAGATTGCAAATATTAACACAATCTTGCCTAGACAATATGAGGGCAGGCCGTATTCTGTAATTAAGATGCACATAGGATATAGGATATGACAAACCTGAGTAGTATTGTGGAAATATTAGCAAAGCAGGCATTGGGTGGCGGGCAGTCGCAGCAGAAATCCTCACAACAAGGTGGCTTGGCAGATATCCTGGGGTCTGTGCTAGGGCATTTAAACCAGTCAAATTCTCAGCAAAATCAAAATACTCAAAACCAGCAAAATCAAACCGGCCAGCAGACTCGACAAAATGGTCTGGGGGCAATTTTAGGTTCAGTACTAAGTCAGTTCGGTGGTAGTGGTACTCAAGGTACTGCTCAGCCTCGTTCAGGATTGGGTGGTTCTACTGGTAAAACCTTATTGATTGCAGTACTGCCTTTAGTGCTGGCCTGGATTCAAAAACAGGGCGGTTTACAGGGTGCGTTGGACAAGCTAAAAGGACAGGGGCTCAATAGCCAGGTCGATGATTGGGTGTCGACCGGCCCCGGTGAAAATGCCAATGTCGATCCGCAGCAGGTGCAAAACCTGTTTGATGATCAGGAAGTTGAAGCAGTTGCACAACAAACCCATGCACCGAAGCAGGATGTGTATAGTGCGATTTCACAGGTCTTGCCGCAGATTATTGATTCGCTTACTCCACAAGGTGAGCAAACCAGCAAGCAGGAAGCCAATAATGATATTCAAAATGTATTGAATATGGTTTCAGGACTTCTTAAAAAATAAATATAGACATTAAAAAATCCCGATATCTGTCGGGATTTTTTAATAACTATCAAATGATTTAGAATTTAATCTAGATTCATGCTGAACAGCTGATTAGATTTACAAATTTTCTTGGCAACATAATGAGATTTTCTCATGCGAATCAGGATAATCTGCGACTGAAAACCGAGTTCACCAAACTCAGGTTCTACCTGTACATAATGCAGTTGCCCATACTCATCTCGCACCCGCGCTTGAGCAGAAAAACCGGGTCGGGCATTGCCACTGGAAATTGTCGCCAAACGGCCAAGTAAATTGACATTGTTCTTTTTATATTTAGGTGGAATGACCTGATCCAGACAGTGAATCATAAAAATAGTAAAAAAAGTCGCAATGATTAAAGCCGGAATAATCAGGTAATAAGCAGGCAGAAATTTAAATTCCTGAGAATAGATCAGGAACTGTAAAACATAGCCGGCAAAACTAAAATTCATCAGGAAGAAAAACACAATCAAGGTTTTGGAGAATTTGACGTTTAGTAGATCCATCTGCTGAAAGTCATAAGGTGAAATTTTTTGCAGAAACTTGCTGGGTCTGAGTCCAAAATAGAAACCAATGGTTTTCACCACACCGAACAGAATAATCGCCAATAAACTCAGATGAAAAGGCATCAGGTTATAGTCTAGAAAAAATGCAGGCATGGTGAAGTCCGTTTTAGTCTTATTCTGAGAGGTAAATTCCACCATCAGAATGCACGGTAATCTCTACTTTTTCAAGTGCTTGACCTTGGCAAGGCCCAGAAATGCATTCACCGCTTTCTACCAGAAACAAGGCGCCATGCGTGGAGCATTCAATAAATTCCTGATCGCGATCCAGAAACTGGTTTTCCAGAAATTCCAGTTCGACCTGCAAATGCGGACACAGGTTTTGATAGGCATAGAAGGCACCGTCACGCTGTGTGATAAAGATATTATCTCCATCGGGAAGCTCAAAAGAGCGTGCTTCGCGTTCTGGAACGTCTTCGGTCATGCAAATTTTAAACATTAAGCACATTCCTTTTGAAAGTCTTGTAATAATGCCGCATAGTCTTCAACTGCCAGGCGTGGACCAAATTGTGAAACCACCTGGCTCGAAATGAGAATCGCCAGTTCAGCCGCAGCTTGAAGACCCAAATTAGCATTCAATCCGTACAGGAAAGCCCCGGCAAAAGCATCACCGGCACCGTTGGCATCTACTGCAGGCACTTTACGGCCAGGAACAGTAAATGTATTTTGATAATTCGAAATCAGTGCGCCTTCAGCTGACAATGTAATGACAACGTGCTGACTGATTGTTTTTAATTTAAGCAGGGCTGCCTCAAGATTATCTGTTTCTGTATACATCAGCGCTTCTTGCTGGTTACATAACAGCAAGTCTACACCATCTGCAATCATTTCATCCAAACCGGCACGCGCGTATTGCACCATGGCAGGATCAGATAAAGTTAGGGCAATTTTAACGCCATTGGCACGGGCAATATCACGTGCTTGTTGTACCGCATGACGTGCTGTGTCAGAAGTTGATAAATAACCTTCGAGATATAGCCATTTCGCGCTATTTAGTGCGCTGAAATCAATTTGTTGATCAGTCAGTTCGGCCGTAATACCCAGATAGGTATGCATGGTACGTTCAGAATCAGGGCTGACCAGAACCATACATGTCCCTGTTACGCCTTCACTGATCGATTGGGTGGTGGTCTTAATACCTGCATCATTCAAACCCTTCAGGTAGATGTGCCCCAGTTCGTCATTTCCGACACGACAGCCATAAAATGCAGAACCACCGAGCGCAGAAAATGCCACGGTAGTGTTGGCTGCTGAACCGCCTGAAGCCTGACCCTTATACACTTGAGTCGCTTGAAGATTTTGATAAAGAGTGGCCTGAGTCTCACCATCTGCAAGTTGCATGGTGCCTTTTTGCAAGTGATGTGCAGTTAAAAAGTCATCAGAAACTTTAAATTCTTGGTCAATCAGCGCATTACCAATCGCAAAAAGATCAACAGTTGCCATGTTCAAATATCACATTAAAAATGAAAGTCCTAAGTTTACACGATTGCTTGGGATTGCTGTAGTTTGCTGAATCATTTTCAAGTATTTTTCAAAAATGCTGTATTTTGTTCAGCAGCTATCTTTGGTCTAAAAACTGACTTATTTTTGTGCACTGGTGTGCTGCAGCATTGATTTAAGGATCACATTTTATTTATAAAGAGATATCGCTCCTGGCATGATACTTTAAGTCGCTTGGCAACAGTCATTCTTCACAACAATTTCAAATAGTGTGCGTATATGAATATTAAAATTGTAACAGCCGAACAACTCCCGGATCAGATCGAAACACTGGCAACTCTGGCACGTAAAGAAGGCTATAATTTGGTAGATAAGTTAATAGAAGAATATCGCACCGGGAAAAACTGCTTTAGCCACGCCAATGAATATTTGGTGGTGGCGCATGATGGCAAGAAACTGGTTGGCTGTGGTGGCTTAAACCAGCAATGGGGAGATAACGGCATTGAAGACCGCATTGGTCGTGTACGCCGTTTTTATGTGCATCCGAAATATCGTCAGCATGGCGTAGGCAAACAGCTTTTGGCTTACCTAGAGCAATTGGCACGTCCGCATTATTCGGCTTTGTGCCTGCAAACAGATACCCGACTGGCCGCCAGTTTTTATCAAAAGCAGAATTATGTATTTGTGGAAAACAATCCAAGCTATAACTATTTTAAATATCTGATTTCTTAAGCTTGTAAATACTCATCTAGATGCAGGAAGTAAATTTGATGATTTAATTTTCAAATGATCAAGTTTACTTAATTCGATCAAAATCCTCGGTTTTCAACGTGAATAATTCAGATAACTAAAGCTATAATGCGCTTAGTTATTTTAATTAAAGCATTAGGAGATCGCATGACTGTAGATGTCACTGAAACCATTTCTCAAACTGTACATCCTGCGTTTCAGTTGGTACGTCAACAACATGTTGAAGCTTTAGACATTTTCGTGTCTGAATATAAACATAAAGTGACTGGCGCCACACATTATCATCTGGCGACCAATCACGACGAAAATGTCTTTCTGGTGGCGTTTCGTACCCAGCCGATGGATTCTAAAGGCGAAGCACATATTCTGGAACATACTGCGCTGTGTGGTTCAGAAAAATTCCCGGTGCGTGATCCATTCTTCCTGATGATTCGCCGTTCACTGAATACTTTCATGAATGCCTTTACTGCGGCGGACTGGACTGCGTACCCATTTGCGACGCAGAACAGCAAGGATTTCCAGAACCTGCTTGAAGTGTATATGGATGCAGCATTTGCTGCGAACCTCAATCCACTAGATTTTGCCCAGGAAGGCATTCGCATTGAGCTGGAAAATGGCGAGCCTGTCTATAAAGGCGTGGTCTTTAATGAAATGAAAGGTGCGATGAGTTCGCCTTCAGATCAGTTGTATCACACGCTGGCGCATCATTTATTCCCAAATACGACCTATCACTATAATTCGGGCGGTGATCCTAAAGATATTCCTGACCTGACTTACCAAGAGTTGGTTGATTTCTATAAGTCACATTATCATCCAAGTAATGCAGTCTTCATGACCTTTGGCAATAAGACCGCATTCGAATTGCAAGAGCAGTTTGAACATCTGGCATTGTCGAAATTTGAAAAAGGTCAGACGCTGCATCCAACACCTGAAACCCGCCTGACTGCACCATTGACGGTTACAGACAGCTATGCTGTTGATGCTGAAGACCTGCAGGACAAGACCTATCATGTGCTGTCATGGTTATTGCCAGAAGCCAGTGACATTAAACTGCGTTTAGGTATGCGTTTAGTTGAAGGTATCTTGTTAGAAGATTCAGCATCACCACTGCGTCATTATCTGGAAACGTGTGGTTATGCTGATGCAACAGGTCCATTCATGGGCGTGGATGATTCTAATTTTGAAATGACTTTCTACTGTGCGGTACAGGGTTCAAATCCTGAACATGCAGAAGAATTTAAAAATGGTGTGTTTAAGGTTCTGGAAGAAGTTGCCTCTAAACCGGTTGATCAGAACATGGTCGATGCGATTCTGCATCAAATTGAATTGCATCAGCGTGAAATTAATGGTGATGGTACACCGTATGGTTTAAGCCTGATTCTGAGCGGTCTGGGTAGTGCCATTCATCACCGTGATCCGGTCGAAGTCTGGGATGTGGATTCTGCGATTGCGGCAGTTAAAGAAGAGCTGCAAGATCCGATGTGGTTATCC
This sequence comes from Acinetobacter sp. WY4, assembly GCF_018438165.1. Classification (GTDB taxonomy): domain Bacteria; phylum Pseudomonadota; class Gammaproteobacteria; order Pseudomonadales; family Moraxellaceae; genus Acinetobacter. Next base: position 331,885 of record NZ_CP053947.1, read on the forward strand.
AATCTGATCAAAGAGCATCTGCTGGATAATCCACATCGTGTCCAACTGACGCTGGTTCCGGATGCGACCAAATCTGCCAAAGAAGCAGCGGATGAAAAAGCGCGTCTGGCTGAAATTGGCAAGAATCTGACTGAAGAACAGAAAGCTGAAATTATTGCGCAGACTGAAGCATTGAATGTGCGTCAGGACACGCCGGATGACTTGAATTTATTGCCGAAAGTCGGTCTGGAAGATGTCCCTGCGGAATTGCAAATTGTTCAAGGCCAGTTGCGTGAGATTATCTGTAACCGTGTTGATACGCCGTTGAACCTGTATCATGCCGGCACCAATGGGATTTATTATCAACAGGTTCTGGTCAATATTCCGGATGAAGTGGTGCAGTCGCCTTACTTTAACCTGCTGTCGATCCTGATGGGTGAAGTTGGTGCGGGTGAGTATGATTATCTTGAGTTCCAGCAACTGCAAACAGCGGTAAGTGGCGGTCTGGGCATGGGCGCATCTTTGCGTTCTAAAGTCGATGACAAAAACAAAATTACTGCCTGGTTGACGTTGACTACCAAATCTTTGGTGAATCATCTGGATGCAATTCGTCTGTTAAAGATCGGTTTTGAACAGCTTCGTTTTGATGAGAAAGATCGTATTGTTGAACTGTTACAACAGCGTAAAACGCGCTGGCAGTCACGTATTTCTGGTTCTGGACATAGCTATGCAATGCAAACGGCTTCACGTCAGCATAGTGCATTGGCTTTGCGTGATTATCACAATACCGGTTTGGGTGCATTGAACTGGCTGATCGAGCTGGTGTCTAAGATCGAAAAAGATCCGGCTGAATATGATCTGCTGATTGATGAATTAAAACGGATTCATCGGGTCTTGTTGCAAGCACCAAAGCAATTCCTGTTAGTCTGTGAAGAGCCGCAGTCTGAGCATCTGATCGAAGAAATTCAGAATGTCTGGGATAAACTTGAAGTTGATTCTGCACCAGTTTCATTAACTCAAGTCGAAAAAGTAACCCATGACCAGCACGAAGCCTGGTTGATTCAAGCCAATGTCCAGTTCTGTGCGGCTGCTTATCCAGCTGTTGAAGTTTCACATCCTGATGCTGCTGCATTGATGGTACTGGCGGGTTATTTGCGTAATGGCTTCCTGCACAGTGCCATCCGTGAAAAAGGCGGTGCCTATGGTGGTGGTGCCAGCTATGACGGGAATGCCTGTTCATTCCGTTTCTACAGCTATCGTGACCCACGTCTGGCAGAAACTTTCCAGGATTTTGATGCGAGTATTCAGTGGTTACTTAATGCACCACAACAGCCACACCAGTTGGAAGAAGCCATTCTGGGTCTGATTGCCAGCATGGATAAACCGGGTTCACCGGCAGGCGAAGCCATTACTGCATGTTATTCTTACTTGCATCAACGTACGCCAGCGTTCCGTAAAAAATTACGTGAACGTTTATTGAATGTCACACTGGATGATTTGCAGCGTGTTGCACAGACCTATCTGGTCGAGCAGCAGGCGACGAAAGCCATTGTAGCGCCAGTGGCAAAACGTGAAATGCTGGAACAGCTTGGTTTTGTAATTCAACAAGTTCTATAAATAAAAAAAAGAGGATAATGGATGGCGCTTAATTCGTTTAAGCGCTCAACTCTACAGCTGAGCGTTTTGCTGGGCTGTGCAGTTGGGACGCAAGTGAATGCGGAAGAAACAGTAGTCAACAGTCCCACGCCGGCAACGGCTGAAGCCTGTGCTGCACTGGAAATTAGTGCAGAGCGTCTGGCCTGTTATGATACTTTATTTAAAATTCCGGTCACTGATAAGCCTGCAATCGTTTCTGAGCGTCGTGCAGCAGCAGAAATTGCGCCTGAACCCGATAATTTAAAAGCGAAAATTGGTCAAACCGTTTCCAATATTTATGCTTCTGAAGGATCAAAGTTGACGCCGAATCTTTCTTTGCTGGATAGCCGCTGGGAACTCTCTCCAGAAAGTAAATTAGGCACCTGGAACATTCGTTCTTATCAGCCAGTGTATTTGATGCCAGGTTTCTGGACATCAAAGAAAAATGAATTTCCTCAAAGTGAAAATCCAGAAAACACGGTGAAAGAAGATCAAAATCTCACTTCAACCGAAGCAAAGTTTCAGTTGTCTTTAAAGACCAAGGCAGTTGAGAATATTTTGGGCGATAATGGTGATCTCTGGCTTGGTTATACTCAGTCTTCGCGTTGGCAAGTCTATAACTCGGAAGAATCACGTCCGTTTCGTGAAACCAACTATGAACCCGAAGCCAGTTTAATTTTCCGAACCAACTATGATCTTTTAGGTCTGAACTGGCGTATGTTGGGACTGACCATCAATCATCAGTCCAATGGTCGTTCTGATCCGTTATCACGTAGCTGGAACCGGGTGATGCTGAATCTTGGTTTTGAAAAAGACAATTTTGCCTTGATGGTTCGTCCTTGGTATCGCTTTGAAGAGAAGCGAGAAGAAGATAACAATCCAGAGATCAAAAACTATATTGGCCGTGGAGACATGACCGCATTTTATCGTTATAAGGAGCATGATTTTTCATTGATGCTGCGACATACTTTAAAAGGTGGAGATGAAAACCGTGGAGCCGTACAGTTCGACTGGTCATTCCCGATCAGTGGGCGTTTGCGTGGTCAATTCCAGCTATTTGATGGCTACGGAGAAAGCCTGATTGATTATAATCACCGTGCCACGTATGTCGGTTTAGGTGTTTCCTTGATGAACTGGTTCTAAAATTCCCAGTTAAATCATCTTGGAATTAAAATAAAAAACCATGCTGCGGCATGGTTTTTTATATATAGATTAGCCAATCTGGATTTCTGAAGGCGGATGTTTGAGACGACTCTTTTTTGGAGTCGCAATAAAATAAGCAAGCGTCAGTGGCCCTAGACGCCCTGCGAACATTAACAACATTAGAATAATCAAACTGGCAGGTTGTAGTTCCTCTGTTACCCCTCGGGACAAGCCAACGGTACAGGCCGCAGACACGGCTTCAAACAACAGATCCAGAAAATCCTGCTCAGGTTCCAGGATTAATAAGCTCATAAAACCCATCATGATCAACGCTGCAGTAATACACACGACGGCCAATGCTTTAAACGTAGTTTTTTCAGGAATAGAGTGATTAAACAGCCGGATCTCATCTTCGCGTCTTAAAAAACTGATTACGCTGATGACCACAATAATAAACGTACCGACCTTAATGCCGCCCGCCGTACTTAAGGAACCTCCACCAATAAACATTAGAAATATGGTAACTAGAGTGGATGCATCACTCATTTGTTCCATTGGCAAGCTATGAAAACCTGAAGAGCGGGGAACGGTGGCATGGAACCAGGCATTCACGGCCTGATCGCCCAAACTCATGAGACCTAAGGTCTGTGGATTGGAAGCCTCCAATAGCCAAAGTACGATAAAAGCACTTAGGTTCAGACCCAGAATCGTTGAGAGGATTAGCTTGCTGTTGGTACTCAACTTACGCCAGCGCTTATGTTCTTTGACGTCCATCAGCACCAGAAAACCGATACCGCCAATGATATACAGCATACTGATGGTAAAGGTAATCAGATACTGTCCTGAAAAGCTCATCAAGCTATTTGGAAATAGTGAAAATCCACCATTATTAAAAGCGGAGACGCTATAAAAGGCTGCATAAAATAGTGCATCGCTAAACTGATATTCTTTGAGCCAAGCCAAAGTCAGAATCAGCGTACCGATTGCTTCAAAGAATAGAGAATATAAAAACACGGCTTTAATGGTAAAACTGACTTTTTTCAGGCTAGTTTGTCCAATGGACTCCTGTGCCATGACTTGTTGTTTTAGCCCCAGTTGCGGTGCCAGACTCATCACTGCCAGAATGGCAAAGGTCATAAAACCCAAGCCGCCGCATTGCAACAAAAACATAATCACGATTTGACCAAATACGGTATAGGCTTCACCGACATTCACCACCGATAGCCCGGTAATGGTCACAGCAGAAGTTGCTGTAAAAATCGCCTCCAGCCAGCTGATTTCTCCATGATGTGCAATAGGCAGCATCAATAGCAGTGAGCCGATCAGAATTAATCCGAGAAAACCCAAAGCCAGTAAGCTTGGAGGACTGAGGTTAATCGTCCTGTGTTGCTTTAAATCAGAACTTTTCATAGATGTTTAAAATATTTAGCAAGACGGCGCAAAGGTTCCAGCAATCCTTCAACCAGTAAAATATCGCCTTCCTGAAGAATCTGATTGGCATCTACGTGATATTGCAATGTAGATCCGCGTTTATGTAATAAGGTCGTGATTTCAGGAGCATGCTTCATCAACTGATTCAGTGGCGTACCATGATGGTCCGCATGAATTTCAATTTTGACAATATAATGATCATCCTCAAGCGCCATATAACGACTGACCATCGGATAGCTTAATGACTGGGCCACCCGAACGCCCATATCTTCTTCAGGGTGAATGATTTTTTCAACATTGAGATGGGTCAGAATCATGTGGTGGGATTTGGATTTGGCCTTTACCCAGATTTTCTTCACGCCCATATTTTTTAAATGCAATACACATAGAATGCTGGCCTCAATATCCTCTCCAATCGCAACGACAACGGCATCACAGCGCTGAATATTCAGCTCGTCTAGTACATGTTCATCGGTTGCATCGGCAATCACAGCATGGGTTAGTTGATCGGAAATATTTTCGACATATTTTTTATTCAGATCGATCCCTATCACTTCATGCTTCAGACTGATCAGTTGCGTGGCCACGGTCGCACCAAAACTACCAAGCCCAATGACTGCAAATAATGCCATTTGCTATCCTTAATTATTCTAAATAAAGTATTTTGAGTTATGTTAGCGTTAATCTAATCCAAGATGTTTGAAGTTTTACATAATTGATATAAATCGTTTATTTAGAAAGGAAAAGAACTAAATGGTTGAGAATTGTGTGCTTGATTGGGGAGCTATAGCAACGATTGCTGCCGCAATTTTAACGGTTATCGTGGCTTACTGTATTTCAAAGCAATGGAAAACACAAAAGAGAGTTGAGAGAGTTTCAAATATTGCAAAGGAAGTCCATCTGGATATTACAAAATTTGATAAATATTTTGCCCAATATATTGCTTCGCATATTGATAATTTAAATGAAGGACCTAATGAGGGGAATGTATACTATGGTATTGAAAAAGAATTGAATCCGATTATTTATGATTTATATGTAGGTATGATTTCTAATTTAGAGATCATTCTTGAAGTAGAAAAAGATAAAGATCTTGAACAGCTAAAGGGAAGATTAATTAAAACTTACGAAAAACTTGATCAGCTTCAAAATGATATTTTACATTTAGCTATATTTAGTAAAGATAAAATTTTAGATGATGATCGCAGGAGATATCACAGTATTGATATTAAAGTTGCACACGAAGTTTTAACTACAACTCTAAATAGTTTAAAAAATCATTAATAAAATTTATTGTATATAAATAAAAAACCGCCTCGAAAGGCGGTTTATGTTTGAGAGAATTACTTCAAGAAACGTTGATAACCCAGATTATTGGTAATTTCCTGATATGGATAGGTAATGGTTTCGAGAGTTTCGATCAAGCCGTCCGGATTTTGTTGTGCATCGGTCGCTTCAAGACCCACCAGAACACGTCCTTCAGCAGCGCCGTGGTTACGGTAGTGGAACAGGGTAATGTTATGGGTCGGGCCCAGACGTTCCAGGAACATCAGTAAAGCGCCAGGACGCTCCGGGAATTCCACTCGGAACAGGCGTTCATTTTCAATATCGGCATGACCACCGATCAGGTAACGGATATGCAGTTTGGCCACTTCGTCATCAGACAGATCATCAACGTCATACTGGAACTTTAAGGTTTCATAAATTTCTTGACGTTCTTTCTCGCCATTTTTTAGACTAATACCGACAAAGACCTGTGCCGCAGAAGCATCGCTGGCACGGTAGTTAAATTCAGTAATATTACGACCTTGCAAGGCACGGCAGAAGCTCAGGAATGAACCTTTCTGTTCTGGAATGGTCACGGCAAAGATTGCTTCTTTTCGTTCACCCAATTCGGTACGTTCAGCGATATAACGTAAACGGTCGAAGTTCATGTTGGCGCCGCAGACAATCGACACCATGTTTTTCCCTTCGATACCATGTTCAGCTACGTACTTTTTGATGCCGGCCAGTGCCATTGCACCAGATGGTTCGACAATGCTACGGCATTCGTCATAAGTGTCTTTAATCGCTGCACAGACTTCATCCGTATTCACCAGCACCACATTCGGTTCAACGATCGGGCCTGAATTGTCCGACTTTTGCAGACGAATCACATCAAATGGTTTTTCACCAATTTGGGCTACAGCTGTACCATCAGCAAATAAACCTACAGATGGAAGAATCACACGCTCATTGGCTTCTAAAGCAGCTTTTAAACAGGCAGATTCGTCGTATTCCACGGGAATGACTTTCACATGTGGTGCGACATCACCTAAATACGCTGCAACACCTGCGATCAGGCCACCACCGCCAACTGCGACAAACACGTAATCCACATCGCGCCATTGGCGAAGAATTTCATTGGCAATGGTGCCTTGGCCAGCAATCACCAGTTCATCATCATAAGGCGGAATGAAAGTCATCCCATCTTCCTGGGCACGTTGAATCGCATATTTATTGGCAACATCAAATGAATCACCATGCAAAACCACTTCGCCACCCAGACGTTTAACCGCCTGTACCTTGATATCAGGTGTGGTTTTAGGCATCACAATAATCGCGCGAATACCCAGCTTTTTCCCTGAGAGTGCCACGCCCTGTGCATGGTTGCCCGCTGAAGCAGTAATAACGCCACGTTCCATTTGTGATTTCGGTAGTTGACTAATACGGTTATAGGCACCGCGTAGTTTGAATGAAAAAACCGGTTGTAAATCTTCACGTTTAAAGCGGATGTTATTATTGAGTCGTTCGCTAATTCGTGGCGCTGCTTCGAGTGGAGTTTCGATTGCAACATCGTAGACCGTTGCTTGTAAAATTTGTCGAACCAAACGAGACAGCATGTTAATTTTCCATCTAACAGTTTAAAATAGGGGCTTATTGTAACAAACCACACGGCTTTGCGGTTTAAAAAAGCTGCAAAAGTCCAAAATAGTTGAGTGAAGCCATGAGTCTATATGCAACCCAAGATGAGAAAAAACAAGCAGCAGCCAAAGCCGCTTTAAAACACTTGCCAAAAGGGGGTATTTTAGGCGTAGGTACAGGCAGTACTGTAAACTTTTTAATTGACTTATTACCTGAGCTGCAATTGGAAGCTGCGGTAGCCAGTTCAGAAGCAACTGCACAGCGTTTGAAAAAGCTCGGCATTGAAGTGGTGGATATGAACTCTGTCAGTGGTCTGGATGCTTATGTTGATGGCGCAGATGAAATTGATCGTCATATGCATATGATCAAAGGTGGCGGCGCAGCGCTCACACGTGAAAAAATTGTTGCCTCTATCGCGAAAAAATTCGTGTGTATCGTGGATGATTCAAAATGGGTGGGACAATTGGGCCGTGAATTCCCGCTTCCGGTAGAGGTGATTCCAATGGCGCGTTCTGCTGTTGCGCGTAAAATTGTATCTTTAGGTGGCGATCCTGCTTATCGTGAAGGTGTGGTCACTGACAACGGTAACGTGATTTTAGATGTATATAACCTCAATATTCTGAATGCGCTTGAACTGGAAAAAACCTTAAACGATATTCCGGGCGTGGTGTGTAACGGGATCTTTGCGATTAATAAAGCAGATATCGCCATTGTCGCGACGGATAACGGAATTGAAGAGCGTACTGCGGTTTAATTAAACTTTCTAGAAAAAATCCCTCTAAATCTCCCTGAGCGAAGTTTTAAAACACTGCTTTAAAAACAAGTGCAAGAAGGGAGACTTTTAAAAGCCCCTCTTTGAAAAAAAGGGGTTTGGGGAGATTAAAAAAAACTATAATGACCTTATCCGACCTACCCGAAATTCAAATCACCCGAAATGTCCGTTCAACACGGTTACGTTTGCGTGTCGATGCGACCCAGATTCGTCTGACAGCACCGGTTTTTTGCAGCAAAAAACAGATACAGCATTTTATTGAACAATCTGAAAGCTGGCTGATTAAAACCTGGCAATCCCAGCAGGAAAAAATCGAAAATATTGACCGGACGTTACCGATTGAGCTGCGGTTATTTAATCTAAAAGAACCTGTACAAATTTATTATCAAAGCCAGAAGAGCAACTTCATTTTTGATCATAAAAATTTACAGCTTTGCATCAGTGACCGACATCCTGAAGAATATTTAAAAACTTTCGTGATTGCCTACGCAAAAGAACAGCTTCCTTCATATTTAAATCTTGTCTCACAGCAATGTCATTTGCCTTTTAAAAACTGCAGTATTCGACAACCTAAAACCCGGTGGGGCAGTTGTTCGGCCAAACATGACATTATGCTGAATAGTGCGCTAGTATTATTCCCTGAACAAGTCACGCGTTATGTCGCGGTACATGAACTGGTACATACAAAGCATTTTGATCATAGCCCACGCTTTTGGGCAGAAGTTGCCAAGCATGATCAGCATTTCCAGCAGCATCGTAAAGCGCTGAAAAATACGCCGTTGCCATATTGGTGGGGAGCCTAAAAGCATAATTAATAGGTCAATACAACTCTATTAAAATAGCCTAAGCAATCCAGGCATTTTATCCTCTAAATCGGACTTATCCTGCTGATCAATTAAAAAACCAGCAAACCCCAGTGAAATGGTTTAGAAAACCTCAACTTCCTGTCATACTAGGCTGTATAAAGGAAACATTTATTTGAGGTAATCATCGTGATTTCAGTGGGTATTGTGGGTGGTACGGGTTATACAGGCGTTGAACTTTTGCGTCTTTTGCTACGACATCCAGATGTAAATGTAACAGCACTGACATCACGTACTGAAGCAGGCCGTCGTGTAGATGACATGTTCCCGAGCTTGCGCGGGCATACCGATCTTAAATTTTCCGATTTAAGTCTGGATTTATTAAAATCATGCGATGTGGTGTTCTTTGCAACGCCGCATGGTGTCGCAATGAAACATGCCGAAGAGCTGGTTGCTGCAAATACCAAAGTGATCGACCTGGCGGCAGATTTCCGTTTACAAGATCTTGAACAGTTTGAAAAATGGTATGGCATGCAACATGCATGTCCAGAACTGTTAAAAAATTCTGTTTATGGTTTATCTGAGCTAAATCGTGAAGAGATTAAAAAAGCGAATGTCATTGGAAATCCAGGTTGTTATCCAACCACAGTTCAGTTGGGTCTGGCGCCAGTTTTAAAAGCGGTTGAAGCATTGGTGAAACCTGAAAGCATTATTATTGATGCCAAATCTGGTGTATCAGGTGCAGGACGTAAAGCCAGTCTGGGCATGATTTATTCTGAAAATGCCGATAACTTTAAGGCCTATGGTGTAGCAGGTCATCGTCATCACCCTGAAATTGTCGAAGCACTGGAAAATATTTCAGGTCAAAAAAATGTGTTTGATCATATTTTATTTGTACCGCATTTGGTGCCGATGATTCGTGGTATGTTGTCGACCATCTATATCGATTTAACTAAAGCAGGGCAAGCGGCAGATTTACAAGCGCTATATGAGCAGTTCTATGCCAATGAAGTATTTGTGGATGTTATGCCGGCGGGTAGCTCACCAGAAACCCGTTCAGTACGCGGGGCGAATCAGTTGCGTATTGCCTTGTATAAGCCACAGCCAACGAAATTGGTGATCCTGGTTGCACAAGATAATCTGGTAAAAGGCGCAGCAGGTCAGGCTGTGCAAAACATGAACCTGATGTTTGGTTTTGCTGAAGACGCTGGCTTAAATAATATTGGTTTATTACCATAAAAAACGTATTAGAACTTCACACACATTTAGATTTGCATTTAAATGTGTGTCTTGATTAAAGCAAACAAGAGATCAAAATGCCGAATAACGAGTCAAATACGACGCTACCTCAGGAAACCGGTACTAAGAAACCATTCATGAAAGGCAATACGCCCTTAGCCATTGGTGCGGCTGTATTGATCTTAAGCAGTGGCGTACTCGGATATACCGTAGGACATCGTCAGGGTTTGACTGCGGCGGGTTATGATGCAGATGCAGAGCAACTGGTGGATGTGGTACAGACTCAGAAAGCCAGTCTTGAAACACTGAACAAGACACTGAATACTGCGGTTCAGGAGCGTGATCTGGCTGTCAGCAATGCCAATGATCTGTATCTGGCCATGACTAAGGCACGTGATGAACAGGTGCAGGCTGAAAGTGTAGGAACCATTTATCGCGAAATTTTGCGTCAGCGTGGTGGTTTGGCATTGGCGGTTCAAAACCTGTCGATTAAACCTTTGCCGGAAAATGCCTTTGAATATCAGATTGATCTGGTTCAGGTTAGTCCAGGCAAAAGTCGTGCCTCAGGTAGTGTGGAATTGCGCCTGATTAAAGGTACGGAAATTCTGGTGGTGCCACTGGAAGATAAAAACTTTAATTTTGAAAATTATGAGCGACTCACTGGCCGCTGGACCATGCCGAAAGGCTTTAAACCAGAATTTATTGAAGTGCGTCTCACCGGTGCCAAGCCTGTGATTCGTCGTTTTAGTTGGGAACAGGGCAAAGCAGTCGAAAATCAGTCTGCCACCTTGTCAGAAATTCCGAAAACCGAAGCAAATGCAAATTAAGTGTGAAATATAAATCTTATGCCAAGCAATAAACGTCAAATGTGTTTAAGTGATATTAAAAATTCTTTTAATGAGTCTGGAATCGTTGATTGGCATATCAGCCCACGTTTAGCAAATGAACCCTCTGAAGACGGTGATTCTGACCTAGCTGTACAGACTGCACCGCCAGAACTGAAACGTCCACCGTTGTATGCCGTTGTTTTATTAAATGACGACTATACGCCGATGGAGTTTGTAATTGAAATTTTACAACAATACTTTGCAATGAATCTTGACCAAGCTACACGAGTAATGCTAACTGTACATTATGAAGGAAAGGGTGTAGCTGGGGTCTATCCTCGAGACATTGCGGAGACCAAAGCGAACCAAGTCAATAATTATGCTCGATCACAAGGTCATCCGTTACTTTGCCAAATAGAGCCTAAAGATTAAGGGGGTTACATGCTCAGTCGTCAATTAGAAGTATCACTACGTTTGGCTGTCAGCATGGCTCGTCAAAAGAGACATGAGTTCCTGACCGTAGAACATTTATTGTTAGCCTTGCTTGACAACGATTCCGCCGTGAATGCCCTGAAAGCATGTGGTGCGGACATCATCGTGTTGCGTAAGGAATTAGAAGAGTACGTAGAACAACATACCCCTAAACTTGGTGAAAATAGTGATCAGGCACCACACCCGACAGAAAGCTTCGACCGGATCTTGCAACGCGCGATTTTTCACGTGCAGTCAAGCGGCGGCGATCGTACTGTAGAAGGTGCTGATATTCTGGTTGCCATGTATTCTGAGCGTGACTCATTTGCAGTCTATCTGCTGAAAAGTCATCAAATTAACCGTCTGACCCTGACTCAGTACCTGTCTCATGGTACCCGTAAAGAAGATGTACAGTCTGAAGAAGAAATCGAAGATCTAGATGGCGAATCAGCATCTTCAGCAAGTTCAGGTCCACTTGAACTTTATACCACTAACCTGAATGTTGAAGCACAAAAAGGCAAGACCGATCCACTGATTGGTCGTGAAAAAGAAATCGAGCGTGCCGCGCAAATCCTTTGCCGCCGTCGTAAAAACAACCCGCTGCTTGTCGGGGATCCAGGTGTCGGTAAAACCTCAATTGCTGAAGGTCTGGCCTGGTTGATCGTGAATGGTAAAGCGCCAAAACCACTGGAAAATGCTGAAATCTTCAGTCTGGACATTGGTGCTTTGGTGGCAGGAACCAAATACCGTGGTGATTTTGAAAAACGCTTGAAACAGCTTTTAAATGCGCTGAAAAAGAAACCTGAAGCCGTGTTGTTTATTGATGAAATTCACATGATTATTGGTGCAGGCTCGAGTATGGGCAGTACCATGGATGCATCGAATCTGATCAAACCGGCGTTGGCAAATGGTTCTTTACGTTGCATTGGCTCAACCACTTTCCAGGAATACCGCCAGGTCTTTGAGAAAGATCATGCTTTGTCACGTCGTTTCCAGAAAATTGATGTGAACGAGCCATCTATTTCTGAAACTATTGATATCCTACGTGGTCTGAAATCGAAGTTTGAAGATTTTCATCATGTGGAATATGACGATCAAGCTTTGGTGTCTGCGGTAGAACTTTCTGCAAAATTTATCAACGACCGTTTCTTGCCAGATAAGGCGATTGATGTCATTGATGAGGCCGGTGCTCAGCGCCGTTTAAAAGCGGAGCAAGACGACAGTTTGATTACTGTGGAAAATATTGAAGACATCGTCTCTAAAATTGCGCGTATTCCACCAAAAACTGTTTCTAAAGATGATAAGAGCGTGCTGGAAAATCTTGAGCGCGATCTGAAACGTGTGGTCTTTGGTCAGGATGAAGCGATTGAGGCCTTGGCATCTGCGATTAAACTGTCACGTGCCGGTTTGAAGTCTCCAGATAAGCCTGTAGGTAGTTTTGTCTTTGCGGGTCCTACAGGTGTTGGTAAAACCGAAGTGACCAAGCAGCTCGCGAAACAGATGGGTGTGGAACTGGTTCGTTTTGATATGTCGGAATATATGGAACGCCATGCAGTGTCTCGTTTAATCGGTGCACCTCCGGGCTATGTCGGTTTTGATCAAGGTGGCTTGCTCACCGATGCGATTCACAAAAATCCGCATTGTGTGCTGTTGCTAGACGAGATCGAAAAAGCGCATCCAGATGTGTTTAACCTCTTATTGCAGATTATGGATCATGGTTCATTGACTGATAATAACGGGCGTAAATCTGATTTCCGTAACGTGGTCTTGGTACTCACCACCAATATTGGTGCTGAAAGTATTTCACGTGTCAGCATTGGTTTTATGGAACAGGACAATAGTAACGATAATCAGGAAGCGATGAAGAAAGCCTTCTCGCCGGAATTCCGTAACCGTCTCGACGGCGTGATTCAGTTCAAGGCATTACCAAGCAGCATTATTGAAAATGTCGTGGATAAATTCCTGACTGAACTTCAAGCACAACTGGATGACAAAAAAGTCATGCTGGAAGTGGATCAGAGTGCACGTGAATGGATGTCAGAACATGGCTATGACCGTTTAATGGGCGCACGTCCAATGCAACGTTTGATTCAGGAACACCTGAAAAAACCGCTGGCTGAGATGATCCTGTTTGGTGAGCTGGCTGAAAATGGCGGCAATGTTGCAGTATCGGTGAAAAAAGAAAATGGTAAAGCGGTTGGCTTAAAACTTGAAGTTTTTGAAGATCAGACTGCTGAACCAGCTTAATTAATAAGAAGGATCAAACCCGTGCTTGCACGGGTTTTTTCATGGACTCATATTTTAAATTATCAAATTCATATCATTTAAAAGATAAATTATGGATATTCAAGTTACCAAGCTGTTCACGACATTTTTACTGTTTTTAGTCACGGCATTGATGGAAATTTTAGGTTGTTATTTTCCCTATCTGATTTTAAATCAGGGGAGAAGCCACTGGTTATGGATTCCGACAGCTCTGGCTTTGGCGGCTTTTGTCTGGCTGTTAACCTTGCATCCAGCTGCTTCAGGACGGATCTATGCCGCTTATGGCGGTATCTATATTTTTTCAGCACTGATGTGGTTGCGCGTCGTTGATCAAGTGACTCTATCGCGTTGGGATCTACTTGGTGGCATGGTGGTAATACTGGGCGCGTTGATTATTATTTTGCAGCCGCAAGGCTTGGTGCGTTAGCAAGATATAACAGTAAACCTTATTAAAAAAGGCAGCCACAGCTACCTTTTTTTGTTTTTGGATTTTTTAATTTCAAATCAAACTTGATGTCTTATTTAGTTAGATTATTTTAATTTACAATCTTTCTGGGAAATATCAGTTTTATAGGTTTGTGTCTGCGAGTTCAGGCTGAGTTCAACCTTGTATGGGTTCTCAATCTGATAGCGATGTTCAAAGAAAATTTCACAATTATTGAGCAGATTGTTGCGAATGACTTTCATCACTTCTTTGCGCCCTAGGTCTTTTTCAAACTGGCTAAAATCGGGCGTGATGATCATGCCTTTCAGTGTGGTTTTGTTGGCACTTAACTGCAATTGTTCAATAATCGTATTTTGATCAATCTGCAACGGTAAAGTTCTGGAATCCTCTGCACTGAGCACTGCGAGTAATTCATTCAGTTCAGCTTTTTTCTGAATTTTAAATTTGCTGTCAATAATATTTTTTTCTTGAAGATATTGGTCAAATTCAGAAGCATGCACCGGTAAGACAGCACTGCTAAAACCTGCCAAGAGTGCCAAAATCCAATATTTTTTTTGCATTGTATAAAATCACTTTTTATTCCATTTCAACAACGATTATAAGAGCTGAGACAAAAAAAGCACCAGAGATTGGTGCTTAATTTGTGAAGATTCATCTTAAAAAATTAGTCTTTTTTCAGATTTTCATTAATCAGGAATTCAACCAAGGCTTTTTGCGCGTGCAAACGATTTTCTGCTTCATCCCAAACTACAGCATTTTTATGGTCAAGCAGATTTTCTGAAATCTCTTCGCCACGATGCGCAGGCAAGCAGTGCATAAACAAGCAATCCGGATGTGCAAGATCCATCAGGCGTTCATTCACCTGATAATCTGCAAAGGCTTTTTCACGGATCTTCTGCTCTTCTTCCTGACCCATGCTTGCCCAAACATCAGTCACGATCAGGTCAGCATTCACCGCTGCATCTTCAGCAGAAGGAACCAGTTCCACACAATGCGCGAATTCAGACAGGAATTTTTCTTGTGGCTCATAGCCTTTTGGCGCTGCAATTTTCAGATTAAAGCCCCACATATGTGCAGCTTCAATATAAGAGTTACACATATTGTTGCCATCACCAATCCAGGCAACAGTTTTACCTTCAATTGAGCCACGTTGCTCTACATAAGTCTGCATGTCAGCAAGTAGCTGGCAAGGATGGTGGTCATCTGTCAACGCATTAATCACTGGAACTTTTGAATAAGATGCAAAACGCTCCACGATATCATGGCCGAAAGTACGGATCATCACAATATCCAGCATGCTTGAAATCACACGTGCAGAATCTTCAATCGGTTCACCACGACCTAACTGGGTATCGCGTGAAGACAGGAAAATTGCGCTGCCACCAAATTGGCTCATGCCAGCTTCAAACGAAACACGCGTACGGGTACTCGATTTTTCAAAAATCATGCCCATCACTTTACCAACAAATGGTTGGAACACTTCATTGTTATGCTGTTTGCGCTTAAGCTCAATTGCGCGTTGCAAAATCTGGTTAAGTTCTAAAGTTGATAAATCGCGTAAGGTGAGAAAGTGACGGAGAGCCATTCGTTACTCCACAATAATTGCCGAAAAACTCGATCAACAATCAGTTGTTGGTTAGTTTAAGAAAAAATACGGAATCGGCTAATATACTATAAGCAATGAAAAATGCAAAAAAACTAGACTTTTTGATGACCGTCTAAAAAGCGATCCACACAATAACTGATGTATTTGTCGATTTCCTGATCATCTTCCTGTACCGGAATTCCCATCAGAATACGCCATTCCAGATTGCGCAAAATACCAAAATACAGCTGCGCCGAATATTGTGGATTTTCGCAATGCAATAAACCTTGCGCATCTGCCTGTTCTAAAGCCGTGGCAATGGCACTTTGCACATGCACCGGACCTCGCTCATGAATATGCTGAGCAAGTTCAGGATTACGCTGGCTTTGTTCCAGCACCAGACGCATAAAGGCCGAGTTTTCCGGTTGCATAATCTGGTGATAAAAATTAAGCAACGTGTGTACTAAATAACTACGAAAATCCAGTGCCATCAGTTCGATCGGAATACTGATATCTTCAAAAAACTTGATACGACGATAATCGCAGATGGCTTTAAACAAGCCCTCTTTATTGCCAAAGTACTTATAAATAGAGGCTTTAGAGCCACCGGCATGCTGGACGATATCATCCAGAGACACAGCATCATAACCCCGTTCCAGAAATAGCTCGGTTGCACTGATCAGCAGCGCAATACAACGCTCATGACCACGTTTGGTCTGTGGCAGATCTTTGGCGAGCGGTTCTAGGGCGAGGTCTTGCATAGGAGATAGTACATCAACATGTCAATAGAGATTGAAACGCCATCATAGCAAATATATGCACATATTTCATAATTGCGCCAGATAAGTGCGCTATTTGCTAATTAGGTAAAGCAAAACTTAAAAATTTGACTAAAGTTTTAGAGTATTTGTTCTATCAGGTTATGGAATGAGCAAGCCAAATGAGTATACTCGAATTTCAATAATTATAGCCAAGACTGTGGAAAAGGAAGATGACAGAACAAATGTCTGCAGGTTTAAGATTTAGACAAGCGCTTGAAGTCGAGAAACCATTGCAAATTATGGGCACGGTAAATGCCTATGCTGCCATGATGGCCAAACAGGTCGGTTATAAAGCCATTTATTTATCAGGTGCGGGTGTCGCGAATTATTCTTATGGTTTGCCTGATCTGGGCATGACCAGCCTGGATAATGTTCTTGAAGATGTACGCCGGATCACTGAACGTGTGGATACACCTTTACTGGTTGATATCGATACCGGTTGGGGCGGTGCATTAAATATTGCCCGCACGATTAAGCAGATGATTGCAGCAGGAGCCGCTGCGGTTCATATTGAAGATCAGGTTGCACAGAAGCGCTGTGGTCATCGTCCAAATAAAGAAATCGTATCGCAGCAGGAAATGGTCGATCGTATCAAAGCGGCTGTAGATGCGAAAACAGATTCAAACTTTGTGGTGATGGCGCGTACCGATGCGCTGCAAAAAGAAGGCCTGCAAGCCGTGATTGATCGTGCTTCTGCCTGTGTTGAAGCGGGCGCAGACGCGATCTTTGCTGAGGCGATGACTGATATCACCATGTATCGTACAGTATGCGATGCGGTCGGTGTGCCAGTCTTGGCGAATATTACCGAATTTGGTGATACACCGTATTATACGGTAGGTGAACTGGCTGAGCAGGGCATTGGCATGGTGCTGTATCCATTGTCAGCGACACGTGCAATGCAAAAAGCTGCACTTGAAGTGATGCGTTCGGTGCGCGAACATGGTACTCAGGTAAATGTGCTGGATATCATGCAACAACGAAAAGAACTCTACGAATTTTTAGATTATCACAGCTTTGAAGACACATTAGATAAACTGTTTAAACAGGAGAATTAAAAAAATGGCTGAAGGAAAAGTACTCACTGGCGCAGGATTGCGCGGACAAGTGGCGGGTAAAACCTCACTTTCAACAGTAGGCAAAAGTGGCGCAGGTCTGACCTATCGCGGTTATGACGTGCAGGATCTGGCTGAACATTGCCAGTTTGAAGAAGTCGCTTATCTGATTTTCTTCGGAGAATTGCCGATGGCAGAGCAATTGGCTGCCTACAAAGCCAAACTGAAATCCTTGCGCACTTTACCTCAGGCATTAAAAGAAGTCCTTGAGCGTATTCCTGCCGACTCGCATCCAATGGATGTGATGCGTACTGGCGTTTCCATGCTGGGCAATCTTGAAACTGAGCAGTCTTTTGAGCAGCAACAGGATATCGCAGACCGTATTTTGGCAACTTTGCCGGCAATCATTTGTTACTGGTATCGTTATAGTCATGACGGCGTACGTATTGAAGAAAATACTGAAGATGATTCGATTGGTGCACAGTTCCTGCATCTTCTGCATGGTGAAAAACCAAATGAGCTACATGAACAGGTAATGAATGTTTCCTTGATTCTGTATGCAGAGCATGAATTCAATGCTTCGACTTTTACCGCTCGTGTGTGTGCATCAACGCTGTCCGATATGCATTCCTGTATTACCGGTGCAATCGGTTCCTTGCGTGGCCCTCTACACGGCGGTGCCAACGAAGCTGCGATGGACATGATCGAAAACTGGAAGTCGCCTGAGGAAGCTGAGCGTGAAATGCTGGGCATGCTGGAACGTAAAGAAAAAATCATGGGCTTCGGTCATGCGATCTATAAGGACAATGATCCGCGTAATGGCATTATTAAAGTCTGGTCTGAGCGTTTGGCCAAAGATGTCGGTGATACCGTACTTTATCCAGTGTCAGTGCGCTGCGAAGAAGTCATGTGGCGTGAGAAGAAATTATTCTGTAATGCCGATTTCTTCCATGCTTCGGCTTATCATTTCATGGGCATTCCAACCAAGTTGTTTACCCCGATCTTTGTTATGTCACGTGTGACAGGTTGGGCAGCGCATGTGATGGAACAGCGTGCAGATAACCGTATTATCCGTCCAAGCGCGGACTATACCGGTCCAGAACTACGTAAAGTAGTGCCAATCGCTGAGCGTTCTACAGCGGCTTGATCCGTAAATGTCCTAGAATAAAAATAAGGTCTCAATTGAGACCTTATTTTTTTTAGTGAATTCTGTTATCGACTTAACAGTGCCGGATCTTCAATGCTATAACCTGTTTCAAAAGGAATACCCAGATACTTTACTATTACCAGGGTTTTATTCTGTTTCGGAACTTTATAGGCCTGGCTAATTTTCAAGCCTTGCTGATAACTGACTGCTTGCTGAACCGGACTTTTTTGTAAGCTGGATTTTACTTGATATTGATAGGTCCATTTTGGCACTTTTTCCTGAGGATCATGCCAGGCAGGCGCGCTACCTTTCGTTGTCTTTAACACCTTAAGCTGTGGCTTTGATTTTTGAATTGGATTTAATGGAACTAAACGTTTTTTGATTTTGGCAATGTCCTGATCAAACTTGCGACTGTCTTGATCATAATCGATGCGCTTGGTTTTAGGATTGATATATAAGGAATTGACCTGAACCAGTTGATTTGGTTTTTGGGATTTAAAATTATAATAATACAGTTGAGGCAAGCGTCCACGACCATCAAGATAATGACGCATGATATAAAGCTTCTGTTCTTTGACTTCATAGCCTAGAACTTCAATATTTTGTGGGCCGCCTACAGTAGCGAAAGCCAGACTGGGCAAGCTCAGAGGGAGCAGAAGCAGTGCGGTTTTAATATTCATGGTCATTCCACCCTCAAAAAAATAGATTGGCATTTGATCATGCCAATCTATCTTAAAATACGGTAGAAATAATGAAGCTTATTCAGGCTACATAGTAACTTTGAAAGCTTAGCTGTTATTCAATAGATTGATCATGTCATGTGCAACCACAGCTGACAGTTTATTAAGGCGTTCAAGTGGCGAGCCTTTGAGATAATACTGGAACTGATGGATTTGCGTGCCATCATTAATGGCCACAAAAAAAGTCCCTTCCGGTTTCTCTGGTGTCGCGCTACCACCTGGTTTAAGCAATCCTGTACAGGCAATAATCCAGTCAGCATCACGGAACATTTTTTTACCTGCTTCCGCCAGAGCAACCGTTACCGGCATAGATTCCGCAGTATGACTATTGATCAGATTCTTGGAAATGCCCAATACTGAAGTCTTGACACTTACATCGTAGCAGATCAAACCACCAATCAGAATTTCGGCACCTTCTCCTTTACAAATGGAGAACTGGCTACTGAGATATCCAGAACTTGCGCTTTCGATAAAGGCAATTTTTATGTTTTTCTCTTCGAGTAAGCCGCAACAGGTTTTTATCATAGTCTCTATATTTTCTTTGTGGGAGTGATTTTAGATCAATCTAGACAGATTTTTTTCTGTCGATCAACTCCAAGTATATTTATATTTTTATGAAAGTTAAAATTTTTTTCATAGATCAGTGTAATTTCATGTTGATCTGATCGCAAAATCTGAGTGGTTAAAGCTTGGGCTATTTTCAAAAATAGAGGTTTCTTCTCAGGCGGAACAGTGGTAAAAATAAAAATAAAGTGCTTAGTGAAAGTAGGGTGTTGGAATGAAAACCACAGTAAAATATGTAGTCTTAAAAAGTCTTGACTATCAATTGGGTACACCATTATTTCAGGAAGAAATTGACGCTGATGGTCAATATTTTGATCAGATACCAAGCACGATTTCTTATCAGAATTTGCAGTTCAAAGTAAAAAGCAAAGAGCTTAAACGTTTGCATCTGGCCGAAGAGCAGGAAGATACTCAAACGATTATCGTCAAAGTAGTCAATATCTAATAAAAACTGAATAGAATAAGCCTCTTTTAAAGAGGCTTATTTATTATAAATAGATTAATAAATATAATTACAAACAATGATTTGATCTAAGTTTATACCAAAATAATAAGTAAAAATATTTGAATTAAAGTCAAGGTAAATTCGAAACAGCTTAAGTTTTATTGGTGAGGTCATGTTAAGTATCGTATTTCTTCACAGTTAATAATATTCAAAAAGAATTGTATTTTTAATGTTTTATTTAATTTTTTAAAAATATAGAAGATTTAGATTTATTTTTATATATTTATAAATATCAATAGCATAGTTATTAAGTGGTTCTGTTTAATAACGCTTTTTAAATTTTATTAAAAATTTCATATATGAAATAGTACTTAAGTTATTCCTTTTATTGGATAATAAATTTTTGACCTATAAAGTCTTTCATTATGTTTCTGTTGCATTATATCAGGTAATTTATGTTGCGCATTAATCTCCACTTCAAGTACTTATCTTACTATTTTTTACATTGAATTAATCTGTAACAGGTTAAAGGTTGGCGAAATCTGAAAAATGCGTAGAGTAGATATTAAGTCGAAACCTATCGGCTTTTAATTTAAAGCAAATAGTAAGGAATACCACCATGGCTAATAATCAACAGCAAGACCAACAGAAACAGCAACAACAGCAACAGCAAAATCAAGATCAGCAGCGTCAACAAAACAACCAGCAAAACCCAAATCAGCAACAAAATAACCAGCAACAACAACAGCCGCAGGGTGGTCAACACAACCAGCAACAGCGCGACCAGCAGCAACAAAACCAGCAAGGCCAACAGCAACAACAGCCACAGCAAAACAGTAACCAGCAACAACAACGTTCACGTAATCAACAAGATCAGTGAAAGCCACAGCGTTAATCTTTTTTAAGATATATGCTCTTCATAAAAAACCGCCTGATTCAGGCGGTTTTTTTTATATTTCATTGCACGATTAGACTAAGTATTTATTAACACTGAATATTGGCTTTTAGCTTGTAGAAATTCAAGGCATTGTCTAGGTCTGTGAGCAACTCTTTTTCTGTATATTCCTTGGGTGCAAGTTTTAGCAGAGCAGGCATGTAGTTATTTTTATATTCTTTAGGATATTGTTCACACAGGATACGTGTTCTTTCTTCCAGACTAATTGTTGAAGAGTCAAGTTTGTCCAGATAAGCACTGAGTTGATTATCTGACTGTTCAAACTGCGCTTTAATATTTGCAGCAGCCTCGGCTGAATTCTCTGCTTGCTGTTTTTGGCAGCCGCTTATTGCCAGACTCATCAATAAAGTAATTAATATGCGATTTTTCATGCTGCCAAAATATTGTTATTGCTCATATGAAAAATTATAGAGAGAAAAGACTAAAAAGAAAGCAATGATCTATAAACTTTATGAGACATTGAACATTCATAACATCCGATATTGACTGAAATAAGGAATTTTCTTCTAAAAATCTAAATTAACCCATTCTCACTTATAGGTTTAGCAATTCTTCTTGGGTTTTGGTTATTTAGTAATCTTATTTTCTCATTAAAAATATTTTTGGATAAATTACAGTCATTTAATTAACAAAAGTAATGGTTTTTTCATATTTTGAAACATTGCATCTATATATCCTACACAGATCGGCTGCATGGCTAGTGATATCTTGGCGTCATTCTAAGAACTTAATGAAAATAATTAAAAATCAGCACATTATAAGGCCTGTTTAATTTAGGAGAGTTAAACAGGCTTTTTCTTTTCCGTCTTAAATCTGGTTTTTTCTTTGCTGATTGTATTTTTTGGTCATTCTCTTTCACATAAGTTTTCATACACAACATAAAGCCTGAAAATTCCCTCAGGAGAGATACATGAATAGATGTTATTTATATATCTCTTTTCACGAAAAGACAGGACAAAGCTATGATGATGAGATGTATATGCGCATTTGGCATGGGCGTAATGGTTGGCTGTTGTTTTAAATCTTGCAAAGAGAAAATGTGTCAGATGATGAGCAGCAAGCATTGTAAAAGTGATCATTGTAAAAAAGATCAGACGACTCAAGCTGAAGAGCCTGTACAAACTTAGCCCAAAAGCTTCAATTTTACTGAAAGGCTAAACAGAGCTGAGTACTGAAGTTGTTCTAGATCGCTGATCCAATCATTTTATATTGAATCATTCTATATTTAAAGCAATAAAGCTTGATCCTAGATTGAGCTTTTTACACTTAGGAGAAAAACATGATGCAATTTATATTTTGTTTATTTGGTCTTCATGGTGCGACTGAAATTAACTACACGTGTGACCATGATGAGGTCAAACAGTGTCGTGATTGCTTGAAAAATATTGAATAATGTGCCAAATCATCAGACATCTTAATGAAGATCAATCCCCGTTCAATCATCAGTTGGCGGGGTTTTTCTTTACTGATGAAATTTTTGGATCTAAACATAATTTCTCACAAGGAATACTTTATAAAAGAATCATTTCAATAGGATTACGTTTTGATAAATTCTTAGCTGCTTAGAACTGGAATACAATAAAATTTATGCGTGTGATCACCCATGCTCGAATTCTTGAAGCAATTCAAAAGAGGCCACAGGCTGAAACTGCATTAGCTGGTGGGGATTGACTGATTAAGGCCAATCATCCTAAAGGTTTTGCTGAGATGAAAAGACTTTTTCCGTCAGTGGATAAGGTTAGAAAATTTCATGTATTTGATATCGGCGCGCACGCGAATTCATATTCTTTGCTGTATCGTCTACGATCAGGCTGAACAGCTTATTTGCTCAGATGAACAACAAGAATTGTGAAATGTCAAAGAGCACTTGAAGGAAAGTTTGTCTCTTTATAAAAACTGAATGTGCAACATAAATAACATTGATGTTTAGCAGCAGATATCATATTTATTTATTAATAGATATATGAAGGAGATGCATATGACAAATAAGCCAGAGCAAGAATCAAATCCGCATAAAGAATCAAATGACGACAAGGGTAATCAGGCATCTTATAAGCATGTCAAACCAGAGAAGAAACCCAATGCAGAACCGGAAAATCCATTGAGAGAGCAAAAATAGCTTTTTCACATGGACGAAGCCCTAACTTGGTTTAGGGCTTTTTAATTTCCCGATAAACGTTGATCTCTAGGCTTTGCAATAAACTCATCTTTCATTTCAAAGAAAAATTCATGGGCTTGTTCATGATCGCAGTGCAACCAGTCATGTCGTGATTTTTCCGGAATCACAATGATCGAGCGTTTTTCGTCATTCGGATCATGAAACTGTTTCATAAAGGGATGTTGATCTGAATTTATGGTTAGCATCGAAAATGATCTGATTTTCTCACCATCAATGTGTGCGTCATCATAAATTGCCGCTACGGTAAAAGGATTGCCATCTTCACGTGAAATACCAAACCAGTGCGGTTTACCGTCTATATATTTAGGTTCATAGAAGGTATCGACCGGTACTAAAGCAAACTGGTTGTTTTTCCAGGCATGTCGAAAACTCGGTTTAGATGCGACTGTTTCAGTCCGTGCATTATAGGTATGCCGGCCATATTTTAGTTCTTTCGCCCAGACTGGAATCAGTCCGAAACGTGCGATATCCAGCTCAAATTCGTCAGCACCGCGCATAATGATTGGGGCTGGCGCTAAAGGATAAACATGCGGTTTCATGCCCAGTTCGAGTTGCTCTTCATGAATATCTAATAAGGAAAGACGTTTTTTTGAGGGAAATTCATAGTTCGAGCACATAAATAACCTCTTTCATTCTAATTATTATTTGCTAAAGAATTAAAGTATAAAAATGATGGGCTCAAAACAATTCGAAATCGTAAGTATAGTTTTAACAGAAAGTAAGAATACGGATTAATATTAGTTTATCCTCTTTATAGAATAGTGCTCCTTTAAAGGACTATTCTATAAATATGAAGATTAAAATATTTGAGTTTTTAATGATTAAATACAAAAGCTCACCGGGTTATTTTGTAGGGCAGGTGTTCAAAGCTTTTCCTTGTCCAACTGAATGGATAAAGTTTTCAATCAGAAATTCACTCTGTCTTAAGGAATCACGATGATCTCCATTTTTGACTAGATGGAAGGCGATAGATTTCTGCTTCGTACATACCTGCTGATAGTAAGCATAAGTACCACGATCATCGACCAGTTGATCTTTCTCACCTTGTACCAGCAGAACCGGCACAGTCGGTGTCATATTCTCAATAGACTGTTCTTTTAAATAATTTGTCAAAGGTGCCAGATTTACATTTGATTTAAAGACAGTCTTAGGTGCTTGTTTTAGGTCAGATTGTAATTCTGACAAACAGCGACTGCGTGCATGATTAAGAATTTCTCCCATTTCTGGGCTCACTAAATTTGCTGGAGCAAGCAGCGGATCTGCAGCCTCTGCTCCTAAAAGCACAATTGGAAAAAATGCGGCGACATTAGTCGTGATTTGCGAATTGCTAGCAACATATTCAGCGATTCCTTCATATTGGTAACCGCCTGGCGCCAGTGCAATTGCCCCGCGAAGATCAAATTCAGGCGCATCTTTTTGACCGGACGCTGCAACTTTAAGAGATGCTGCACCTCCTTGACTATGACCCATAACATACCAATTTTTACTAAAGTTATAAGGCTTTAAATGGTGGATCGCTCGTACCGCATCAACGACAGTATGTAACTGGCTTCGCGCATTCATATAAGGATGACCGCCCGGAGTGCCTAAACCTTGATAATCAGGTGCAACGACTGCATAGCCGCGAGCGAGCCAGGCATTCAATGACTTAGCTGCGATTTGTTGATAGACATGGACTGGCCCACCCATATAATCGCCAGAGGGTGCACATGTATCAGCAACGCCAGTTGTACCATGCGCCCAAGCCAGAACAGGCCATCCATCTTTAGGGACTTTGCCTTTAGGTAACAGGATATAGCCTGAAGTGACGATGGGCTCGGATTTTGTGCCACGACTGCGATAATTAATTAAGAAACGTTGTGAGGCATTCGTAAACAGATCAGTATCTTGTTCTTGTATAGATAATATTGTACCCGGTATTTTTTCCGAAATATGAGATGCTTGGATTTTGCTGTTATCGGGAAGTGGAGGAGAGGCTATTGCATATGTTGAACCTAAACATAAACAGCTCATGATCAATTTAATAATAGGAGGTTTAATTTTCATCACTGAAACCATTTTCCTTTTTATAATGTCATTTTTAATGTAACAGCTTTATTTATGTTTCTAAATTAACTCTGCACAAAGTTTGTAAACTAAAGCTTTTAAGTTAAGGCGAATGAGCATTACAACAGGTTATTTTAGTTTAGCTGATAACTTTAAATAAGCACTTATATTTTAATGTGGTTCTGATCTGTTAGTAGAATTCAAATCATGTCTAAGCTGACTAATACGATCATAAATCACTTTTCGCATTAGGTTTATTACTCCCAGAGGTTTGTGCTCCGGTAGGGCATGCCATGGTGTAAAGGAAAGGTTTTCACAAAACTTGTTTTGTTCAGGCGTATCAAAAACTTGTTGAGGAATACGAATAGTGGCTACCTTGTAGAAAGGTGCTTGGCTTTCTTGCCACTCAGTCATGGAATCTTCAACCGACATGGTGTTTGATGTTCTAGGCTGTACCAGAAACTCCATACATGCTTCACTTTTTTGCAAATGTTGGCGCAGTTTTTCTCTTAGAAAATTATGATGGGGAGCATGTGGAAGTGGATCTGTCACTGTCGAACATGCTTGAGCTGAATACTTTATAGCTTGACGATCAGTGCCTATTCCTAATTGATAGGGCACCATAGACCAATATCTAGTTTGCAAAGGATTAGAAATTTTATTTCTCGTATTTAAGGCAATCCAGGTTCCTTTAGCTCCTAATGCAAAAGGAATATGCAACTTATTGAAAAATCTATCGCTATTTATATCTTGCATAAATGACATATATCGGACTGGATCATTCACAAAAAAGACAGGATGATTGATCATAATGAAATCTTGAGTAGAGGTTTCATCATCTAAAAGCTTTTCTCCCGGTACTCCCAAAAGTTTTATCGCCATGCCACGGGCATCTTTTTTAATATCTTCTTGTTGGGCATTTTTAGACCCATTAGAGAAACGAATCCAGGCTTGATATGTTTTTCCCGGAAGAAAAACACCTTGAGCCAAGTTTTTGGGAAGAGCTTCATCTACTTTGAATTCTGCGCGTACGCAACCGTGTGCTTTGGGATGGGCATCACGTAGCGCGATACCTGTGGAATACTCTTTCCGAATAGATATCTCAATGATATCTGCGATTTTTTCAGTTATGTTTGCTTCATCAGGATAAAGACTTTCACTTAAATAATGATCTATATTGGGATGAAGATTATCTTTTGGAGAGTTAGAGGTTATAGGGGAAGCGTTAGCATATGCAGCACTACAAATACTTATTACCATTAGAGGGAGGAAGACTAGACCCGAGTATAGAGGTCTTATAAAGTTAGGCATTGATTTTCTCCTTGCTATAAAGCTAGAGTTCGTTTTAATTTTTTAGCCTATGATCTGAAAATTCTTTGGACATACTTTAGCCATAAAATAATTGTAATGTCTGTGTAATTATTGATCTTCAGATTTAAAGTTCATCCAACTCCTTCCTAAAAACGTTTCCGCCCTTTATCGTGTGCTCAATATAGAAGCCGATTTATGTTCTTACTTTGATTTAACTCAGCAAAGGGTTTTTTGCTTTAGTAAAATTTATTCATAAACTTATGTAAATTTATTTTTAGACTAATACGAGATGCTCGTAGCAAAATCAAGAGTCGTCGAATACAGTGCTATAGAAATTGATTGAGTTTAACATTCTGAAAATATTAGGATATATAAATCAATGCCAGTTCTAGCAATCCAGCATAGACTCAGTGGATTTTACTTTTTTTACTATGCGATTGTTGGGGCGTTCATGCCTTTTTGGAGTCTGTATCTAGAAGATCAGGGCTTCAATTATCAGGAAATTGGCATTTTATCTTCTATTGCAATCGTCACCCGCTTTTTTGCTCCCTTAATTTGGGGCTGGATTGCAGACAAGTCTGGTAAACGCATGCTGCTGGTACGTATTGCCACCTGGATGGAAGCCTGTATCTGGTTCATGATTTTTATCATTCCCAATAGCTTTCAGTCCGTAGCTTTACTGATGCTGATTTTCAGTTTCTTTCAGAATGCTATTTTGGCACAGTTTGAAGGCGTGACTTTGTTTTGGCTCGGGGAAAAAAGAGCAGAACTCTATGGCAAAGTACGAAAATGGGGATCAGTCGGCTTTATTATCGGTGTATTCTGCTTGGGCGCCGTCTTTGAAATTATTAGCATCAGTATGTTACCCGTCTTGTTGCTGTGTATTTCATTTCTGGCCTTTCTCTGGTCATTTACCATTAAAGAGCCCACGACAGCACCTACCGCACAGAAACAGCTCGAACCCTTATGGCCAATATTCAAACGCCCAGTGGTGTATAGCTTTTTCCTGATTGAATTGATTCTGCTATTTTCACACGCGCCATTTTATAGTTTTTATAGCAATTATCTCAGTCAGGCGGGATTTAGCACCAGTCAGATCGGGCTGCTCTGGTCAGTCGGGGTCATTGCGGAAATCATCATGTTTGCCTATGCGACGTTCTTTCTGACACGGTGGTCATGGCGTCATCTGGTCACGCTATGCTTGTTAATGACAGGATTAAGATGGTTCATCGTCGGAGTCTTTCCTGCTTCATTTATGGCACAGTTTTTTGCTCAAACGATTCATGCTTTAAGTTTCGGTTTATTTCATATGATTGCAATGCGGGTGATATTCCAGAACTTCTCTGCAGGGCAGCAAGGACGTGGACAAGCGCTCTATAGCACCATGTGGGGCATTGGCGTGGCGAGTGGCAGTATTCTGGCTGGGCATTATTGGGATCAAGTCGGCGGCACATCTATCTTTATCGCTGCTGCAGCATCGACCTTGCTTGGCTTGTTACTGATTTTCGGATTGCCGAATAAAGTCGAACTGCAAAAACAGGCTTGAAAATATCATCTCAACATTAAATACGGATCTTGGAATATTGCCCAAACCACGGTTGAGCTTGTTCCAATTGAGCTGCCAATTGTAGCAGGAGATCTTCACGGGCAAACGGCGCAATAAACTGTGAACCGAGCGGCAGGTTTTGTTCATTCCAGTACAGCGGTACAGACATCGCTGGGAGTCCGGTAATATTGGCCAACTGGGTAAAAGGCACCCATTTTAGATTTTCTTTCACAATCTGGTTTACTAGTTTCCCTTGCGCCAGTAAATGCGCTTTATTCAGTTTTAATAAACCTTTAAGAATCGGTTTCTGCCAGTTTGGTGTTTTGACCTCACCATTTTTTGGCGCCACTGTCGCCGTTGCAGGCGTCAGGTACAGATCATAATTATCAAAGAAATGATTCATCTGGGTTACATATTGACCCCAGTTATTCAGGTTCTGGATATAATCAATCGCGCTGGTTTTGGCCCCAAAAGCTGCCAGCGCTAAAGAGTCCAGTTCAAAATCATTCGATCTAGACGGATAGCCTTTCTGAATTTCATCCAGCATAAATGAAAACTGGCTAAACCAGGTGGTAATAAAATCCTTGGCCAGTTGCATGCCATCAATGGCTGGGCGGTCTTCGACCACTTCATGGCCCAAAGATTCTAGCAATTTGGCTGTTTGTTCAATGGCTTTAATGGCATCCTGGGAAACAGGTGTGCCAATCGTAGAATAAGTGCTAAACGCAATTTTCAGTTTTTTTGGCGGTTGCTGAATCACATCCAGATAATGATGCTGTGGACGCTGAATCTTAAACAGTGAACTATGATCTTCACCATGGGTGGCATCCAGCATTGCAGCACTATCCCGTACCGTTTTGGTCAGTACATGCTGAATCGCGGCGCCATGCATGGCTTCACTCATTTGTGGTCCCCAAGGCGTGCGGCCACGACTCGGTTTCAGGCCAAACAGGCCGCAATAGGAAGCGGGGATACGTATCGAGCCGCCACCATCACCAGCACCCGCAATTGGTACAATTCCGGCAGCCACGGCAGAAGCGGAACCACCGGACGAGCCGCCGCTATTATGCTGTAAATTCCACGGATTTTTACAGCTGCCCCAAGCATCTGGTTCAGTAATACCTTTAATCCCAAATTCAGGAGTATTGGTACGTCCAAAAGTCACAATCCCGGCTTTTTCCCAGCGATTGACAATCTCGGCATTGGTCTCGGCGATATAACCAATCCGTTTTAAGCCCTGACAACCATAAGAAGTTGGATAACCGGCATATTCCTGAAACAGGTCTTTAACCAGAAAAGGCACACCGGCAAAAGGTCCGGACAGATTTTGCTGGCTCCGTTTCAATGCATGCTCATGCATCGGAATAATAATTGCATTTAGCTCGGGATTGGCAATTGAGCTACGCTCTAGTGCAGCAGATAAAAGTTCACTTGAATGTACTTGTTTATTGGCGACCAGATCAGCCAGTCCTAAACCGTCATATTGCAGATATTCTTCAAATTTCATTGCCATTCCCTAGTGTTGCTGCTTCAAGGTTGTAGATCATTTAGGCTCAAGATGCAAGCACCACCTGATTTCGCCCATGATGTTTGGCCTGATACAAGGCTTGATCTGCAATATTGATCAGGTTTTGCAGGTCTTGGGCCTGCGGTTCATTTTGATGAGTGATGCCCACACTCACGGTAATATACAGGGGCGAGCCATCTGATTGATAAATCGGGGTTTTTTCCACCAGATCACGAATCCGTTCTGCAATAAGACGTGCTTCTGATGGTTCGGTATTCCAGAGTAACAGCACAAATTCTTCCCCACCAATTCGTGCAAACAGATCTTCAGCACGTAAATTGCAGCGAATGATTTCCGCAAAATGTTGCAGCACCTTGTCACCGACATGATGGCCAAAATGATCGTTCAGGCGTTTAAAATAATCAATATCCAGCATGATGACTGAAAATTCCATCGTCTTGGCATATTGCAGTAAATATTCACCTTTTTGAAAGAAAAAATGACGATTCATGGTGCGGGTCAGACTGTCGTGATTGGCCAGATACAAGACCCGTTTAAACAGCTCATTGCGGTTTTGGCTGATAATACACAGGATGAGCGGAGATAAGGCCAGCATAAACAGTCCGATCCGGAGTGAAATATAAATTGTAGAATCTGCCAGGATAGTATGATTGGTGGCGTAAAACTGGGTCAAGCTGTAATAGGTCAGGATAATCACAAAAGCATTGATTATGGTCATGGTAAACAGGCGATAGGTCAACGCAGCCCAAATCAGTGCAGCCAGAGGGTAGAGCATTGCGCCCGGACCTGCAAAAATATTGGTAATGATGACACAGGCCACAACTGAAGATGCAGGTAAAAAATAGCTGAAGTAATTACGTTTTTGACGACGGTTTTTAAATAAGTACTGCATGTCTTTTATTCTTGGGAATGCCAAGATTAAAGGGAGAAACACAATATAATTCACCATTTCACCGGTCCACCACAGACCAAAATCAATCCATAAATTCTCTTTGGTCATGAATGAATTGGGTAGATTTGGCAAGGTGAGAACTGCAAAAGCCGCACTGGCCAGACAGCCTGCAAAAGCGAAGATGCCAAATAAATGAACGAATGTATAACC
Organism: Acinetobacter sp. WY4; assembly: GCF_018438165.1. Taxonomy (GTDB): domain Bacteria; phylum Pseudomonadota; class Gammaproteobacteria; order Pseudomonadales; family Moraxellaceae; genus Acinetobacter. The sequence goes on from NZ_CP053947.1 coordinate 362,820, forward strand.
AGTATTATAGTATTTGTAATTAATCTTGAAATATCGAATAAAAAATATCGAGACAATAGTGCTGATCAGATTAGACAGGGTAAGAAACAGGCTTTGTAATAGGCTGTTTCCGGTGACGAGATCTGCAAACATAAAAGCACTGAATGCACCAAGCCAACCTCCCACATTATTTAAATGTGGAAAGCGTAAGAACAGGGCTAACAAGGCAGCATTGGCCGGCCACAATAAGGCCAGGTACTCAATCGGTCTGGTTGCGATCCCAATAAAACAACAGACTAAAACAGCGAAAACAATGACAAAATAAGCATAGGTTTCATGATTTAATTGTTGTTCTATTATTCGAGCTAATTGCAAATTTAAAATCCTATTCAAATTTCTAAGTGTGAATGATCACTTTGTTTAGCAACTAAGTTTGACCTAAAATATAATTTTATTGTTTGATTAATCTGTTATTAATACGAACTATTAAGATTCTTATATACGAAATATATACAAAAACAGTCAGAAAGGAAATCCATGTTTTTAAACAATGTGATAAATAATTTCTGACTCTGTATTGAAATTGCGTTAGAGCGGGACACGATCCCAAAAAATATGATAATTTAGAATCAATTGTTAACAAGATGCCGGTAAATATGAAAAAAATATGTCTTAGCCTTATCTTACTCATGAGCTCACCTTGGCTAATGGCGACAGAAAATAAAAAACCAGCGAATGCTCCTGCTAAAGCTGCTGAAATCCCAAATACATTTACTGTGAAAACCCGTCCGGAAATTGTCGGATTGTGGGGAATGGAAATCCCGAATAATAAAAAATGTATCGAATATTATAATTTTAAAGGCAATAATAATGTGGTGATTAAAAGTGGCGATGAGTGGACGTCGGGGCTATATGACTATCAGCCGGCACAGGATCCTTCGAAGCAGATTCCAGCGCTGATTCTGCAAGTAAAATATGACAATAATGAAAAAGACTGTTCAGGCAATCAGGTGGATCAGTCTGGTGAAATTTCGCAATATTTTGTGAAATGGCAAAACCCTTATACCATTAACTTCTGCGCCAATGAAAAAGCCGAACAATGTTTTGCTGTGCTCAGACGCGTATTGCCTTAAATTGCAAACCATAAAAAAACCGCTGAATGACAGCGGTTTTTTTATGAGCTTTGATTTAAGCTTTGTCTTCAGCACCTTCAAGCTGCTTTAACAAATGCTTCTCTAGGTAATGAATATCCATTGCCTGTTTGCAGAAGTTTTTATCCTGAAGGATTAAATCTTTATGCAAAGGAATATTGGTTTTAACGCCAGTCAAAATCATTTCTTCCAAAGCATTTCTCATTCGAGAAATAGATGTCTCACGATCCTTACCATGCGAAATCAGTTTGGCAATCATCGAATCATAATACGGTGGAATGCTGTAGCCTGGATAAACATGCGAATCTAAACGGATACCTGCGCCGCCTGGTGCATAGAAGTTGTCAATCTTGCCTGGTGAAGGCAGGAAGGTCGATGGATCTTCTGCGTTAATACGGCATTCAATCGCATGTCCTAAAACTTTGACGTCTTCTTGCTGAATATCGAGACCTAAGCCGCCAGCAATACGCAATTGCTGTTCGATAATATCGATACCCGTTACCATTTCAGTTACCGGATGTTCAACCTGAACACGCGTATTCATTTCAATGAAGAAGAACTCATCATCTTCAAACAGGAATTCGAATGTACCTGCACCACGATATTGCATCAATTTACAGGCATTGACACAGGCTTCTAGAATATCAGCACGTGCTTGCTCTGGTAAGTTCGGTGCTGGCGCTTCTTCCAGTACTTTTTGATGGCGACGCTGTAGTGAACAATCACGATCATACAGATGAATCGCATGGCCATTACCATCAGCCAGTACTTGCACTTCGACATGACGTGGCTTTTGCAGGAAACGTTCCATATACACCGTATCATCACCAAACCACATTTCCGCATCACGCTGTGCAGCCTGAACAGATTCAAGCAGGGTATCGACATTTTCTACGATACGCATACCACGACCACCACCACCAGAAGCAGCTTTTACAATCAGTGGAAAACCGATCTCTTTTGCTTCAGCCATGGCATTGTGAATCGTTACGGCATGGTCGCAGCCTGGTACTGTTGGTACACCAGCTTTTTTCATGGCAATAATGGCAGAAACCTTGTTCCCCATTAAACGGATATGTTCCGGACGTGGACCAATAAAGATAAAACCAGAATTTTCCACGATTTCTGCAAATTCTGCATTTTCAGCGAGGAATCCATAACCAGGATGGATTGCATCTGCGCCGGTAATTTCAGCAGCTGTAATAATCGCAGGAATATTCAGGTAGCTGTCACTGCTCGCACCAGGGCCGATACACACTGCTTCATCACAGAAACGTAAATGCATCAGGTCCTTGTCTGCGTCAGAATAGACACCTACAGTTTTGATCCCTAAAGTTCTGCAAGCACGGGTGATGCGTAACGCAATTTCACCACGGTTTGCAATTAAAACTTTTTGCAACATTATAAATCCCCGGGGTGATTAAGCGCGGTAGCGGAAAAGTGGTTGACCGAATTGAATCACTTCACCATTTTTCACCAGAATTTCTTCAATCACACCGCTTTGAGTTGCTTCTATCGGGTTCATGATTTTCATTGCTTCGATAATACCGAGCGTATCGCCTGCAGAAACGGTCTGGCCAACTTTAACAAAGGTCGGCTCACCTGGGCTTGGTGCTGCATAGAACACGCCGACCATTGGTGAAGTTTCAACAGCACCGCGAGGAGATTTTGCTGCTGGCGCTTCGGCTGCTGGTGCAGGCATCGCAGGAACAGCTGCTGCAACCACTGGATTACGACGAGTTAATGCAATCGATTGATCGCCTTCTTTAACTTCGATCGCCTGTAAGTCAGATTCAATCATCAAGTCGATGAGTTTCTTGATTTTACGGATATCCATGAGACAGTATTCCTAATTAAGATTGTGTAGAAGGTTGTATTTTTTCAATGATATAGTCGAGGGCAGCAGCATAGCCTTTTGCACCTAGACCACAGATCACGCCGATGGCTTTATCGGACAAGTATGAATGATGTCGGAATGCCTCACGTGCATGCACATTAGACAGATGGACTTCAATGAAAGGAATGGCAACGCCAAGGAGGGCATCGCGAACAGCAACAGAGGTATGGGTCAATGCTGCTGGATTAATAATGATATATTGAATGCCGTCTTGCTGGGCTTGATGAATTCGGTCAACAATGGCACCTTCCCAGTTGCTCTGGAAAGTATCGAGTTGTAAGGTAGCTTGTTGAGCCTGAGCAATCAGCTGCTGGTTAATATCGTCAAGACTAAGGTGACCATAAACTTCCGGTTCGCGCTTCCCAAGCAAGTTTAAATTCGGTCCATGAATAACCAAAATGGTCGAACTCATCCAGCATGCTCCAATTAAAAAGTATCGGGGTTTGTTTGCAAGATGTCTGCAAACTCTGCTTATTATTGCATGATTTTCTACATTACTATTTATAATTTCTTTGAATTAACGTAGAAAGCATATAGCAAACAGTGGCGCTATAATGAAAACTTTGCAGAGATTTGGCAATGTTAAAAAATTACAATTCGCTGGGTATTCAGATTATTTTCATTGTAAACCCAATTGGCAAAAACAGTTAATATCCTTTATGTAACTGTATCTTCATGTTAACGCTAAATTCTTCCTTTTAGTGATATTTTTAGTTTTGAACAAGAGTTGTCTGGCTGATTTTACTGCAATGTTCGACTTCTATAGCATAGAAAACTCTTTACATTCTGACTTTAGAGTTGTGCTGATGATCCTCTTTATATATAAGCTATCGACCGTTTCTCAAAACTTGATGAAAATTTAAAAATATAAGATAAGACAATATGTTAATGATATTTTCTCTTATTGTACTTGGATTTTCCTAGGTCTATTCTTCCAATATATTGGAATTAATTACATCATTTTCAATTCAAGTATTCATGACAGACACTGTACAAGAATCTATTTCTTCTTCCGGAGATAAAGGTTAAATCTCAGCGGGTTTAAGATAAAACGCTCGACTTATATGCCTCGTATTTATAGACACATGAAGTGACGAATGTGTTCATCTTCAAGCCTTCTACACAGTGAAGCCATTAATCGCCTAACGCTTAGATAGTGGCAAAAACACATACATTTGTTGATATTTTGCTCGTCATCATCTTTGCAGAAGAGTTTAAAAGTATTGAAGAGCGTAAAGATTGAACCAAATAGATCTGATTGAAGCGGAATACGGGCTTAAAGCAAAATTTGCTCTGTAGTTGCCTCATCTAAATTAACTTCTTGAGCTAATCTTTATATAATCATGCGATTCCTCTCAAACAAGACTTTCTATGACACCTGCATGCAAACTATTAAAAGCCAATAAAATCGAATACAGCATTCATGAATATGAACATGATGCCAATGCCAAAAGTTTCGGGTTAGAAGCTGCTGAAAAATTAGGGCTTTCGGTGGAAGAAGTCTTTAAAACTTTATTAGTCACGGATGATAAACAGTATTTTGTTGCCATATTGCCGGTACATCATCAGTTAAATCTGAAAAAAGTAGCCCAGGCTGTGGGATGTAAAAAACTCCAGATGGCGGATCCTAAACATGCAGAACGTTTGACCGGTTATCTGGTTGGCGGAATTAGTCCCATTGGCCAAAAGAAACGTTTAAAAACAGTGATTTGTAGTAGTGCAAATCGACTTGAAAAAATGTATGTAAGCGGTGGAAAAAGGGGACTTGATATTGGATTAAAACCGGCTGATCTTGCCAAAGTGCTCAATGCACAGTTCGTCGATGTGCTGGATACATAAAATCAAAGTACGATGATCACCTAAATTCATAGAACCTGAAGTAATAAATTTAAAATAGCTGCATATTTTTTGGTCGGAAATAACAGTAAATCATTTTATACGTTTGTATATTAGATAAGTTAAAACACAGCCTGGCTGTGTACACAACAAGGAATGAAAACAAAAATATAAATTATTATGCGGAGCATAATGGATGAAAATTCAAAATAAAAAATGGCCACGGTTCTGTCTGACATTATCTGCGATGGCGATGCTATCTGCGTTGCCAAATGTACAGGCCGCCTCTGCGCCTTCAGCTGTACCTGCCAATTCACAGCAGGTTTTCTTTGTCGGAAATAATTGGGATGGCACGGTAACCGTGATTCGTCCATCGGGTGATTTTGGCAAAATTGGCGTCATTAACATGATTCCTGATCGTAAAGAGCGCCTTAAAGAAATTCACCTGAATCCAATCAAACTGATTGCTTATACTTATATTCAGGCCACAGCCGGTGAAGGCAATGACCAGCTGGTGGATGATATGTACTCGACACCAGATGGACAGTCAGTCGTTGCATCACGCCCAAGTTTCGCCGATGTGGTATCAATTAATATCAAAACCGGCAAGATTAACTGGCGGACGCCTGTAGAAGGCTTCCGTGCTGACCATATGGCGGTATCACCAGATGGGCAACGAGTCGCCGTATCTGCATCTTCAGGAAATGTGGTGCATGTATTGGATATCCATACCGGTAAAGAGTTAGGCCGTTTCAGCACTGGCGATAAACCGCATGAAAACATTTACTTCGATGGCGGCAACAAGATCCTGAACTCTGCCATCGGCAATGTTGAAACCTCGATGGATGCACAGTGGCAAGACTTTACTAAAGGTAAGCGTTTTATCACTATCGCAGATGCCAATACGCATCAGGTGATAAGAAAAATCGATTTCAGGCCTGCATTGGATGCATTTGGTCGAAAAGATTTGTCCAACTCAGTACGACCAATGGTATTTAGTAAGGATGAAACCAAACTGTATGCCCAGGTTTCATTTTTTAATGGGCTGATTGAGTACGATCTGAATCAGAACAAGATTAGCCGGATCGGACAGCTGCCTGGCAGTGACAGTATTCCGAAAGACCGGACAAAATGGGTGAATGATTCGCGTCATCATGGCCTATCAATCAGTGCTGATGGTGAAAAGCTCTGTGTCGCCGGTACCATGGATAACTACGCTACGATTGTAGATCGCAAAACACTGACAGCCGGGAAACTGATTTCTGCAGGTAAACCTTATTGGGCAACGCGAAGCCCGGATGGTCGTAGCTGTGTAATTTCAGAAAGTGAAACAGATGTAGTCACAGTGATTGATTTTGCCACAGGCAATAAAGTGCTGAGTGTACCGGTAGGAAATCATCCACAACGCGTTCGGATTGGTTATGCACCAGCAGACTGGTCAACGCCGTAGTCAATCGTCGATTAGCGAAAAAGACAGCTTTTTGATAAAGGTTGTCTTTGTTGAGCTGAGGACATAAAAATGAATGATAAAACAATTCTGTTCTATGTAATGATCGGATTGCTCTTGTTGGGGACTTTAGTGGGTATTGGTTATCAGGTACGACAAGAAATCTATCGGACGAATTTTACTGATCAGACCCATTCTGATCCGGTCCTGCCAGTTGAAAAATCGGCAAGCTATATATCTGTTAACTCTCCTGAGAATAGTCAAACTACGAAGAAGAAACAGAACGATACGGTTGCAAAGCAAAGCGAATTATCAAAACAACAAGAACAGTTATATCTGGACTTTACTCAGATCATTAACGCTTTAAGTGAGGGACAACGACCAAATCCTCAACAAGTCAGTTTGTTGATCAGTCAGCAGCAAAAACTGGTAGAGGCCCAACTGGTGAGCAAGGCCGAAGCGAAAGCACAAATTGAGTTTCTGATTAAAGTTCTGCCTGAAATGGATCATGAATTGCATCGGGCGTTGCGAGTATTAGAACAAACTCGAACTTGACGAATTAGATCCAGCTGTATCTTTCATTATTCTCAGTCTGAAAATTGCTCTCATAAAAAAAAGCCCAAAATATGATTTGGGCCTTTAAATACATACTTTAAAAAGCTAAGTATCTTTATAAACAGTTCGCAGGCTTGGGTACACCAGCCAAACGGCTTAAGTGACGGGCAACTAGACCAGTATTAAACTTTTCCTGAAGCATGGCATTATTGATATCTGCACTGACAGTTTTCATTAAGAATTTAATCAGTGGACGTGTTGCTGGTGAATGACCAAATTGTTGATAGAACTGACGTACCGCTTGCAGAATTTCAAAATGCCAAGGAGTTAAGCTCAGTTCCAGACTATCGGCCAACACTTGAGCAACGTCTTCATTCCAGATGGTATAGTCAACCAGATGGCCATCTTGATCCAATTCTAAATTCATATCTAACTCATTCATTATTTCATTGAAATGCAGCGATTAAACTCGAGGCAAAGATCTGCAAAATCCGCATAATTCAACAGATTTATCTGATCAGGCAAAGGCTGTACTAATAACTCCGCATCATTTTTCAGTATGTGAATTTTCGGCAAGCTTTGAAGAAATGAATGCTCTAGCAGCAAAACCGCTTCACCCATCAGCACGACCTGATCACCCATTGTATAAGTTTGAGCCAGTTGCTCTAGGATCTGCGCTGTTGCCGAATAGCTGGATTGGATCAGATAAAGTGTGTGATTTGACATTTTTATATCCTTGTTCCTTACCAATACATCACATGATCAAAGCTTTGAATAAATTCAGAATTAAGCTCAATAAATTCGATTTCTTGTTCGCTCTGTGCCACAAATGAGGAATGCTGGTTTTTTTTCTCAATCAGAATCGGAGTGAGATCATAAAACTCGAAACTGTCGACCATATTTGATGCCAGTTTGAATGCATGATGCACCTGGTCAAATTGCAGGGCTGAATGCAGCAAACTGAGGGCAGCACTTTGTAGCAGGACTTTAACTTCTGCGCCAAAAGTTGCCAGGACCATCGTAGCCGATAGGCTTTCATGCACCTGCAGACTGGTCAGATTGGCTTGGGTTAATATAACAAGTACAGATTTCACACAAGATTCCTTGGAAAAGCAACACATTCTAAAAAATGAAACATCTAGAATTGAATGAGACGTTGTGAGGACTGAACAGCATCGGCAAGTTCACCTAAACCGACCAATTCAAAGGCATCTGCCAGATTATGCTGCTGAATATTGTGACGTCGAGCATTGTCCAGATCTGTAATTCCACGTGCCAATGCTGCACTTACACAGACCGGGAGGCGAATCTGTAGCGCTTGCCATGCATGTGTAAGATGACGTTGATCGTCGGGTACCCATTGCAGTGCATTTGCGACCGATACGCCGTCCTGATAGAAGAATACACGGAATGCTTCCTGTTTATCTTGCAAGGCCTGAGCCAAACCCAGGGCATGCCAGGCATAAATGGAAGTCGGTGCGGAGGTAACAAGAATTAAGGTGCTCATCGAAATTCACTACAGGCTTGATCAATAGCAACAGATTGATCTTGGCTTCATCAGAAAGTAGGTAGTATAAATGATTTTAGTGACGGGTGGATTAGGCTTTTTAGGCTCACATATTGCTTTAAGTCTGTTAGCACAAGGACTAGAGGTCATTGTGGTCGATAATTTGGCCAATGCTAACTTACAGACTCTGGAGCGCCTCGAATTTATTTCTGGTATGTATGTACCTTTTATCAAAATTGATATTCGCAATACGCCAGCATTGAACAAAGTCTTTGAGCAGCATTCGATTCAGGCTGTGGTGCATACCGCAAGTTTTAAATCACTGGAAGAATCAGTATTAAAACCACTTGAATATTATAATGATAATGTTAGCTGTATTATGAGTCTCATGCGTGCCATGCAGCGTACCGGCGTGCGTCATCTGGTACATTTATCCAGTCTGGCGGTATATGGACAATCTGGCACAGATTTAAGCGAAGATCTGCCTTTTAACTATACCTATCCGAATCCCTATATCAAATCGCAACAGATGGTTGAGGAAATTATCCGGGATACTGCCAAAACTGATAATGAATGGCGGATTGCGATCCTGCGTCTATCCAATATCGCCGGTGCCTTTGAACACGGTGTGCTGGGAGAAGCAGTGCCACCTTTACCAAAAAATATTTTGCCTTTGGCGATGCAGGTCGCTGCACAGCAACGTGAATATCTGGAATTACGCCGTCAGGCCCATACTGCGGATGGCACAGTAGAACGCAGTTTTCTGCATGTCGCAGACTGTTGTGATGCCGTGATCAAGTCTTTGCAATGGCTATCACAACAGCAGGAATTAAAATGTGAAGCTTTTAATATTGCCGGTGAATTGATTTCCATACAGGATTTGCTAGATCAGCTGGCTGAAGTCACCCAGTCTGCAATCAAAACCATGGATGCTTTGCCATATCCACATGCTGAAATGGATCAATTGGGTGCGAACATTGAAAAGGCGCGAAATATCCTGCATTGGCAACCTCAGCGATCACTCACAAAGATGTTGGAGGATGAATGGTTGTTTTATCAGAATATGCTCAGAGGGCAGTAATTAAGAGTGTTTAGCTAATATTTGATAATAATTATCATTTACATGATTGCTGTAATCAATTACTTTAAATAAATAGATTAAATCATTGATATAGAAATTCCTAAGATCAGTAACAGGCAAGAAGAATTGAGGTTGAACATGCAAACACGTATTGAACATGACACGATGGGAGAAGTGGCTGTACCGAGCGAGGCTTTATGGGGCGCTCAGACTCAGCGTAGCTTGCAAAATTTCAAAATTGGAAATGAGCGTTTGCCTCGGCCAATGATTCGTGCCATGGGACTCGTCAAAAAAGCTGCCGCCTTGACCAATGCCGAGCTGAATCAGATTCCCCAAGAACTGTCACACTATATCGTGGATGCGGCAGATGAAGTCATCAGCGGGAAATGGGACAGTCAATTTCCATTGGTGGTCTGGCAAACCGGTTCAGGTACGCAAAGTAATATGAACTGTAATGAGGTGATTGCCAATATTGCCAACCAGAAATTGGGCAATCATTTAGGGGCACAAAAACCGGTTCATCCAAATGATCATGTCAACCGTGCCCAATCTACCAATGATTCATTTCCAACTGCGATTCATGTGGCTGCGAGCTTGCAGATCAATGAACTGTTAATTCCGGCAGTCACACGCTTGCGCGATACTTTATATGCCAAATCTCAGGATTTTGCCGATATTGTAAAAATTGGCCGGACTCATCTACAAGATGCTACGCCTTTAACCTTGGGGCAGGAATTCAGCGGTTATGTCTCTCAGCTGGATCATGGGCTTCTTCGTCTAGAACAGGCCTTAGTTGGTTTATATGAATTGCCATTAGGCGGGACAGCGGTCGGTACTGGTCTGAATGCTCATCCCGATTATGCCGTTCAGTCTGCTAAAATACTAGGACAGTTAACAAGCTTACCATTTGTAACTGCGCCAAACAAGTTTGAGGCTCTGGCAGGCCGTGATGCTGCGGTATTCGCGTCTGGTGCATTAAAGACTTTAGCGGTGAGCCTGAATAAGATTGCCAATGATATTCGCTGGCTGGCCAGCGGGCCTCGTTGTGGTTTTGGTGAATTGCGTATTCCTGAAAATGAACCGGGTTCTAGCATCATGCCGGGTAAGGTGAATCCGACGCAAAGTGAAGCGATGACCATGGTCGTCGCACAAGTTCTCGGCAATGACACCACCATTAACGTGGCAGGTGCATCAGGTAACTTTGAACTGAATGTGTTTATGCCGGTCATTGCCTATAACCTGCTGCAATCCATCCAGCTTTTAGGCGATGCGTGTAACAGTTTTAATGATCACTGCGCCGTAGGTATTGAGCCGAATCATGAAAAAATTGAACATTTCCTGCATGATTCTTTAATGCTGGTCACAGCATTGAATCCGGTGATTGGTTATGAGAATGCAGCCAAGGTTGCCAAAACAGCCTATAAGGAAGGAAAAACCTTAAAACAGGTGGCTGTTGAACTGGGTTTAGTCACCGCTGAACAGTTTGATGAGGTGGTGCGTCCTGAACAGATGGTTTCACCGAATGCCAAATAAGGGCTGTAGCGCTTTTATTTTCAATCTTTCCGCCTGTTTTATCATGGAATAGTCAGCAGTGGTTTTTATCTCGGGCAGAGTTGCGTACAATAGTGTTAGATGAGATTAACCACTGATGATTGTTTTATGCTTGATATTTATTTAACAGATGTTCAAAGAAAGGTGCAATTCAAGGATTATCCAGGTGAGCATCCTGTTAAATTTATTCTGAATTTCAAAAAGATTTTCCCAAGTGTGATGGAACTTCTTTTACCTGTGCTTCCCGATAATGAAAATCTGGAAGAAATGTCTTGGGAATCGACCAGCGATGATTTTGAAACCTTCCAGATGTTCTTAACTGGATGGGGTATTATCGAACTTCGATTAAAAGCAATTACCCAGTTTAAAGATAAAGCATTTGCGGATCGTCTGGTTAAACAAGCCCAACAGAAACGCAAAGACTATCAAAAACAGCAGACTAAACTAACCACAGTTGAACTGGATTATTTGTTTATGCATGAGATGCATGCTCTGATTGATGCAGAACTGGTGGAACTCGGTGAGAAATTCTATTTACCGATTTTACGTGAGCTCTGGAAGACTAAAGTATCTGCTCAGGTGCTGAACGCGAAGTTTTAAATCGGTTTTTTAGCTTTTAATTATAAAATTAATCCTCCAATTTTGGGGGATTAATTTTATCTGGAATATGAGATTTATTTCATGATGCATGATCTCTTGAAATAGCCTAAGCAATATTAAATATGGTCATTGAACTTTTTCATTCTTAAAATTTTGATCAATAATAGCGCATGTTGAACCATAGTTTAACATCAGGCTCTATCATAGGGCAGCAGTTTTAACGATTGTTCAAAAAATAGATGAAAATGATCATTTTTAGCTAAAAAATATATAAAAATATCAATTAAATAGCCTAGTAATTGAGTCCATTATTTTTTAAGGTATATAGGCTTTATCTCACGTTAAAGCAAAAGCTCCATTGATTAGCTATCCTTCATAAAAATAACTGAAGGTTCAAATTTTCCCGAAGATATATCCCAGGATTTTCAAAAATGTCGAATCAGTTTTTAGATTTAATTACTAAACGCCGTACTATTTATGCCATTGCCAAGAATGTTGAACAATCTCCTGAACATCTAACTGATTTGATTCAGACTGCAATTAAGCAGAGCCCATCTTCTTTCAATTCTCAGTCTTCACGCGCCGTCATTTTATTCAATTCGGAACATGAAAAGTTCTGGGGCTTCGTCGCAGATAAATTAAAAAGCTATGCCAAAGATGAAGAAAGCGCTGCAAGAACCACAGCAAAAATGGCAAGTTTTGCGGCAGGGCTAGGCACTGTTTTATTTTTTGAAGATCAAACAGTTATAGAAGGCTTACAGGAACAATTCCCATCTTATGCTGATAACTTTCCAATCTGGGCAGAGCATTCGACTGCGATCGCGCAATTTGCAACGTGGACAGCATTGCATACAGAAGGTCTGGGCGCATCATTGCAGCACTACAATCCGATCGTGGATGAACAGGTACATGCGGAATGGGACATTCCATCGAACTGGAAGTTGCGTGCACAGTTGGTCTTTGGTTCGATAGAAGGCGAGCCACGTGCCAAAGATTATCTGGCGGATGAAGAGCGCTTTAAAGTCTTCCGATAAGCTGAGATCCATATCTGCGCTTAACACGGTTTAAGGGCAGATATTTTTTAGATCTCGACGAAATCCCAATCAGCTTCATTAAAATTAAGTTAAAATAGCGCGCTAATGAATGATGAGTAAGACCGAATGTCGAAAAACACGCAAAACCTGTCACCGTTACAAGAACTGATCGCAGAGCAAAAGCTACTTTGTGAAGAAGTAGGCTCGGCTTATGTTGAAGTCACGGGGGATGATGTTGTTGCGGTGGCCGTACATACCTTAAAACAGGATCCGATTGTCGGCATCCGTAAAAAGCCTGAAACAGATGAAAATATCAGCTGGTACATTTATGGCGGAGAGCCTTCAAGTGAAGAGGCTTTTGAAATCATGACAGTACGTGAATTACAGGACATCGCACCAGAAGTTTTACCGTATCTGGCTCTGGAAACAGGTTTTCGTTTCATGATTGATGCCGATGATTATGAAGATGTCTGGAAAGAAGAAATTTAAATGCTAAAAAAATCATCTTTCATTTGTGCTGGATTATTATTAGGACTGAGTAGCGTGGTCTTCGCACAGCGGCTTTCACAAAGTGCCTATGACCAGTTTATTTCAGCACAGACTAAAATCGTGAATGAAACCAAATACATTTTAGATGAAGATGATCAAAAGGCAGATGCACAAACTCAACGTCAGGCTTTCTGCAAACGACTGAAAGCCTATCAGGATATTCAAAAGGTGTCCGAAGAAAACAGCAGTCTGGATATGGCGCCCACGATGGCTATGATTGCCAAAAACTTTCTTGAGCGGCAGGATCAAAGTTTGACTCAATCTGGAATGACTACAAACGTATTTTGTAAAAATAGGGATGTAGAATAAATTATAAAATACTTTTCATTCTCGAACGTTTTTCGCAGTAGACTAAAAATAAATAAGTCTGTTTTACAATCAAATTTTATAGATATTAAAACCTGAAAGACCATCTCCCGAATATCATTTAATAAAGAAAATGTTAAGTTAATTTAAATTTATTTTGATGTGAATACCTCATATCCCGGGGATATATCAGCGGTAGTCAAATATATTGATAAGAATAAATGAATAATCTGGATTTTTATAATTTTCTGAAAATGTCTTATATACGTGATGTAATTTCTTGAACAGAACAATTTAAGTAGGATAGCGTGATTGCACGCTTATATAAGCTACTAATTTAAGCATATTAAGATACTAAAATAGCCTAAGCAAAACATAAGTTTAACAACTTTCTCAAGAAAGGGAAAAGGGGGAATTGATAATACTGATGTTTACTGCCTGTAACTCATTTGGTCTTAAGACAGATTATTTTTAAACAGAATCAAGTCGATTAATAAGCTACTTATGAATGGTCATTTTTTGATAAATAATAAGCAATGAATAATTAAAAACAATATTTTCAAAATTACCTCAGTCTATTTGGGTAATAACAGCGAGTTAGTTTAAGAAACACTCTGACCTAAAAGTGGTTTACATGTTATTAAATCCCAGTTTTAAGATTTTCATTAATTTTATTTAGTCTGCACCACAACTCAACCATCTTCTTTCATATTTATAGATAGCCAAATATCCATCCAGATCTAAAATCGTAATTTTAAATACTTACAAATCGATTATGAATTATTTAGCCTAAGCAAAATATATCCCCATAAAATAGCCTAAGTAAAATTTATATTTAAAAATTTCGCAATTGATTAATTCCCAATATAAATCCATTATAAACACTTAAATAAAGAAAGAAAGAAATCACGGAATTCTCAAATGATCCTAAATTATCAACTCCAACACCACGAAACGTCAGTACTATCTCCAATGATTTTTATTCATGGTTTATTCGGTAGTTTAAGTAATTTAGGAATACTAGCTCGATATTTTTCTGAGCAAAGAACCGTGCTTCAAATTGATGTACGCAATCATGGTCTTTCTGGTCATAGTTCAGACTTAAATTATCAGTTCATGGCGGAAGATGTCCTAGAAACTTTATCAAGTTTAAATATTCAAAAGTTCATAGTAATAGGGCATTCTATGGGCGGAAAAATTGCTATGAAATTGGCTGATTTAGCCCGAGTACAAACTGAAAAGTTGGTCGTTCTTGATATTACACCAATCCAATATCATGAGAGTCATCATACTGAGATTTTTAAAGCCTTATTTGCTGTGCAGCAAGCAAATGTTGCTTCACGACTTGAGGCAGCAAAAATTATGCGTGAATACATTCATGAAGAAATGGTAATTCAGTTTTTATTAAAATCCTTTAATAAAGGGCAATGGCTCTTTAATGTTCAAGCTTTATTTGATCATTATCCAGATATTATGGCTTGGGAAAAGGTCGAAAAAGTTAATCAGCCAGCTTTATTTCTTCGTGGCGGTAATTCTTTTTATATCTCAAAACCTGAACATTTTGCGGCAATCAATGAACAATTTTCTCAGGCGAAAATTGAATGCATTGAAAATACAGGACATTGGCTGCATGGTGAAAAGCCAGATGAAGTGATCCAGCACATGAGAGCCTTTTTGAATTGATTTACGATTTCGCACTCAAGGCTGAAATGTTTGAGTCTGTAATTGTCCTTCATGAATGAGTTGATGCGCCATTTCAGCTGTTTTCTTTAAACCGGGCATACGATATTCAGTATGTCCAAAATCTTTAATGGATTTCCAGCGACCGCCCCAGGTTAAACCCACCGATTCTGCAATCTGGCCAAACAGTTCATAACCACGCATGGCCCATGGATCACGTTCACTAATCACCACCTTGCCATTCCGCTTAAAGGCAATATCCGCGGCCAGACCAAACTGATGATAACTTTGAAAGCCTTTGGCCTTGGTAATATTACTGTTGGTCGCCAAAGAGTTTTGCCTTTCCGGACTTCGATAACCTTCGAGTAAAACCAGCTCATAACCATGCTGTTCGCGCATAATTTTAAAAACCATCAGTAAGCGCTGTTTAAATCGCGGATTCATCTTATGCCATTTACGGTCTGCTGTGCTGATATTTGGATTTATATGAATGTCTTCAATATTCAGATTAAGGCTTTGCGCTGAAATTACAGAATGATTTGCTAAAGATTCTTCTTGTAAGGCTTCGATAATAAGCTGTTCATCAACTTCAGTTGGAGCTGTTAATATTTGCCCATCTAATAATGCATAAATCTGTGGATCAACTTTCCTTAAATATTCAGCTTCAAACCTACTTGCAGTAAGTGGCTGAGTGAAAGCGAACATTAAAATACTGGCAAATAAGCTAAATCCTGAAATCAAAATCCACCATTGCTGCAAATACCATTCAGACTGAAGATGCTCAGGCGATGCCGCCTGATGAAATTTCTGAACAAACTGTTTTGCTTGAGAAAATTGTTGTTTGCTTTGTGAAATCAAATCAAGAAAAAAATCCTGTATTCTTAATCGAAACTCGTAAGACAGCAAGGCTAACATAGCTAAGCTTAATAGAATAAAGCTGCTCAATATAATCAAAATCATCAGTTGAATGATTGATCTAATAATAATTCAAAATTTTTTTTTTATTCATCGATATAAATTTTCCAACGGCGTCATTTTTTAAGTCTTTATTTTTATAAGTGTCCATCATATTTATTTGAAAATTGAGTTAGGGTAAATGAATCGTAATATAGGCTTGTTCAGCAGGCGCGCTAATCAAATTTTGATATTGAGAAAAAACAGCAGCTTGTTCTGTTGACAAGGCATATTTAAAAACCACAAAGCTGATCACGGCAAATAATAATAAAAATATCAGAATCCAGAAAAATGGTAATTCACGATGGATAATATGTCGGATTTGATCTGGAATTGCTGAAAAAGGAGAAAAAGCAACTTTTTTACCCTTGAGATAATCAATCTGATCTCCGATACGAGCAATCAGACTATTTAAATGCTCAATAGATTCAATTCGATATTTTCCATGGAAGCCCAATAAAAGGCAATAATGATATACCTCTAATACTGCCAGACGTTGCTTATCTTTATGGCGTATTTCTTCCAGATATTCAAAGAAGCGATAACCTGCAAGTTGTGAACCAAAAAGGCTTAACTGCAAGGGACTGATCATCCATGAATTTTGCAGATCAAAAAATCGCTCATCCTGTTGGGTGACAATTGTTTCATCTATTAAAGCGCAATAGGCATATTTTGCATCTTGAATATCTTCAGCTGAAAATTGCATCTGGCGTGCCTGATGTTCAAAACTTTTCAACATCTCCAGAATTTTTTCACGGAAAGACTCTATATTTACAGGGACATAGTGATTTTTTAACAGGAAAACAATATAGAAGCCGTCATGCAGTAAATCTACCAGACTATTCGTAGAGGTAGGGTAGGTTTCTACAGGTTGCATGGCTGTATAATCTACTCCGATTTGATCGCCATCAAAGAGTGAAAGAGGAGTGTTAGAGATTGTATTCATTAATATTTTTATCCATTCATGACAGCAATAAGTTCAATCGCGATATCCTGAAAGCCATTCGGGATATAAACACAAATCGATTCTGAATCCAGCATGCGCTGATACAGTTCATTATTGGGTTCAATCTCAAAATAATGAACGCCGGAACGTACCGGAATTGCAGTAGGCACCTGCATGAGATGCTGAACGGGTACAGCCGGTAAAGCTGCAACCACGCGTTGTTCTACATCTATAGTACTACCAATTTTAAAACGGATCGGAACATAGGCAATCAAGTCATGTGCAGGCATAACACTACTTGATACAGCAAGATATAACCGCGTATTGTGACTGATCTTATCGGTCTCCAGACTGCCAAACCAATAGGATGGGCGAGTTTCTTTTAAGCTGATACTAATATATCGATTCGAAATAATTGTATCGAGTAAATCTCTGAGAATAATATCCAGCTGATTGAAGCTGTCGTATAGATGATGATGCTGATACTGCGGCAATTGATCAATGTCATAGGCTGTTGAAAAGGTAAGTAGGGAACCACTGAGTCTTAAAAGTTCCGCATATAGCCGTTCCGGATGAATTTGTGGATACTGCAAAATATGATTTAAGGTTGCATAAGCAGTATTTAAGGCATTCACCAGCCAGAAAGAGACAATATCCCCAGAACGAAATTCAATCAGTTTCTGTTCGTTTTCACGGTTATTGGATTGAATCGTTTTAATCTTGGCCCGGATGATATTCAAAGTTCGCTTTAAATTGTCTAGCAGATATTCACAGGCCTGAATATGTAAAATTGGAGGAATGAATTTATGATCAAAAATAAAATTTCCAGAACTTTGTCGTTTGATTTGAGCAACCGGAAGATATAAATAACCATCCAGAGGCTGCTGAGGTTCTTGGCCAACTTCAAAAAGTTTAAATTCTGCCCGACGGCGTAACAGGGTGATCTCTGCAGTAGTGGCATCGGTGAATAAATCATGGGTCGAGATTAAATGTGAGTGATAACGACTAGATTGAGTGTTTTCGACATGACTTACATTTTGCTTGTTCGGCTGTAGCATTGGCAAAGCCAAATAAATTTGCATTTCACCACGCAGGTTTAAGGTATCCAGTTGTACCGGTTCTGGTAATAAATCCTGTACAGGCGCCTGATAAATTTCACCATCTTGCCAGATCATTTCAATTTTGCTCAATGCCAATATATGCATATTGAATTGAGCTTCATCAAATTGAATGGATTGGATCCCGTGAGCAAAAGGAAATGTCGCCCGAATCATATGACTCAAGCGTTGTTCATGATAGGCATCCTGTAATTGAAAATGTTGCGGTCTTAAAAACAGACCTTCGCCCCAAAGTACTTTTTCTGCTTTAAACATTTTAATATTTACCACTCATTCTTAAGTTCATCGTTGACATATACACCTAGTAATTCATGTACGTTTTCGATCGGATTCTCGTTCTTAATCACTTGAGCCAGCCATTCATGTAATGGCATCTGACTCCATTTAATCGTCTTTTGCAGCATGTAGCTCACTGGACTATGCGGTTCATTCGATTGAAAATACTGTGCAATTTCTTGTAATAACTGCATCGCCTGTTGACGATTGGCCAGATGGTTTTGGGCTTGAGGTCGAAATTCTTGTATATCTTTAAGCGAGGTATTCATCACTATTATTTCAGGTATTTTGAGAGTGCCAGATTGTGGTGGATTTATTTGATCCTGAGATATTGGAGAAATATCTGTTTTATAAATGCGCTTAATACTGGAAAAGATCGACTCAAGTTGAGAATCTGTGCTTGCAAAACTTGGTGCATCCAGACCCAGCAAATGATCCAGCGTATTTTTAAGATGCTGCCATTGGGTTTGGATTTCCTGAAAATAACCTTCATTCTCGCTTAACACGATTTTGGAGGTCTGCAGCAACGATTGTTCAAAATACTCCAAGTTCTGAACAGCATTATTTTCAGAGCAGTCATCTTGCTGCTGTTGTTTTAGCTGTATATTACGCTGATGCAGTAATAGCTCATAATCACCCAAACTATAAAAAGGCGCAGAGCTGACCAAAGACACCTGTTTCATCAACGTTGGCAATTGCGTAATCAGACCTTGTAATAATCCCAAACGCTGATCAAGATCATCCTCTTCGATTTGAGGATGTAACGTGAACCAGTATCGCTCAAGGCTTTGCTGGGTCAACTCTAATCCTCGAGCAATTCCTTCAAAACCATAGAGATGACTCCAAGCTTCTATAAGCCAGGTATATAGACGGATATCCTTGGTTTTTTCAGTTAATAATTCAATCGTTTTATCATGTACAAGTTGCCAATCGGCCTGTTTCGGTTCCGAGACCCAGTCACCTTGCTCCAATAAAGGATCATCACGAGTTCTGGCCTTGTTAATCACATGAAAATCATTTGAAAATGAATAGTCCACACCGCACGGCTGATCGACTGAAATGTCTTGCAATAAATATTCAAATTCCAGGCTCATCTTTATTCCAATTATTATATTTTATTTGTTTTTATTTTTAGGTTACTTCAACTAGGCAGCATCTGCTTTATTGCTTTTAGAACGTACTTTTTGCGCTATTTTAACTTTCGGATCTACGCTATAAAAAATTTCATCATTCTTGATCTCAATGTGAATCAGTTTAGGAATCTTTCCCTCACTCATGGTTCTCAATATTTCTGTAGCCAAAGCAGGCAATACTGAAGCATTTAAAATATGATCAATATTGCGCGCACCACTATCAACCTCGGTACATCGGCTGAGCAGAAGTTCGAGCAAGTCCCCACTATAAGTGACCTGGGTGACATATTGCTGCTGAATGCGTCGGGTAATTTTCCCCAGTTTATGCTGAATAATCTGGATCAATAGCTCATCGTGTAAAGGATAATAAGGCACAATCTGCATACGCCCTAAAAATGCCGGTTTAAATTGCTGATATAAACTTGGTTTGAGCAGTTCAATTAATCTATTTGCATCCGGCCAGTTTTCGACGGGTTGATTTAAACAGGCCTGCATAATGGCACTTGAGCCAACATTGGAGGCTAACAGGATTGTCGTATTTTTAAAATCAATTAGACGGCCTTCACCATCTTCCAGCATGCCTTTATCAAAGACCTGATAAAATAATTCCTGCACATCAGAATGAGCTTTTTCGATTTCATCTAATAAAACCACGCTATAAGGATTACGGCGTACCGCTTCAGTCAAAATGCCTCCTTGACCATAACCGACATAACCTGGAGGAGCACCTTTTAAGGAAGATACGGTATGAGCTTCCTGATATTCCGACATATTGATCGTGATCAGATGCGACTCACCTCCATACAATTCTTGAGCCAAGGCCAGCGCAGTTTCAGTTTTTCCCACACCGCTTGGACCAAGCAATAAAAATACACCTTGTGGTTTGTTCGGATCATCCAGTTTTGCTTTAAATGTTTTAATACCTTGGACCAGTTGATGCAAAGCAAAGTCCTGACCCATCACACGCTGCGATAATTTATCTTGGAGTTTTAAGACCTGTCGGATTTCATCATTCATCATTTTACCGACTGGAATTCCGGTCCAGTCAGAAATGATCTGATGAATCATAGGGACTGTTACACGCTCGAACACAAGTGGGTGATCAGCCTGAATCTGGGTCAAACGCTGCTGTAATACTTTAATTTTATTTTTATTTTCAATTTTTTTGGATTGAACCTGTAATAATTTTATTTCCTGAACCAGTTGAAGTTCTTGCTGCCATTGCAGGCTTATCTGAGAAATTTCTTGTTCCAAATTTGAAATATTTTCTGATAATTCAATTAAACGTGTCTGATGACACGGAAAATTTTGATGCTCCTGATTTAAAATCTCATGTTCAAGCCGAAGATTATGCAGCTGTGCCTGTAACTGGTCTAATCTTGCAGGTTGTGCATTTTGGCTCAAAGCAACTCGTGCCGCGGCTGTATCTAATACACTAATGGCCTTATCCGGTAATTTCCGTCCACTGATATAACGATGCGAGTTACGTACCGCAGCAGCAATTGCTGCATCATCAATCTGCAACTGAAAATGCTGAGTCATGACCGGAATCATGGCACGCAACATATCGATGGCGACTTCCTCAGTAGGTTCTTCTACCTTCACTACCTGAAAACGGCGGCTAAGCGCAGCATCTTTTTCAAAGTATTGTTTGTACTCCGCCCAAGTGGTAGCGGCGATAGTACGCAGTTCTCCTCGTGCCAAAGCTGGTTTTAACAGATTGGCGGCATCATTCTGACCAGCCTGACCACCTGCACCAATCAGCGTATGGGCTTCATCAATAAACAGGATAATAGGATAACTGCAGGACTGAACTTCTTGAATGATTTGCTTCAGGCGATTCTCAAACTCGCCTTTTACACTGGCACCTGCTTGTAATAAGCCAAGATCCAATACATGAAGTTCTACATTTTTGAGTACATCAGGTACCTGATCATTCACAATTTTCAGGGCCAATCCTTCTACTACAGCAGTCTTACCGACTCCCGGATCGCCGGTAAGTATGGGATTGTTCTGATGACGGCGCATCAGAATATCCAGCATCAAACGGATTTCAAACTCACGACCGATCACCGGGTCGATTTGGCCTTGGCGTGCTTTTTCAGTCAGATTAATGGTGTATTGATCGAGTGCCAGTGTTTTATTTAATTTTAGCTGTGCGTTAGGTGAATCTTCTTTTACCTTAGTAAGCTGAGCATAGCTCGGGTTTTCAATACTCTGCTCGCAGAGCTCCAAAAAATGATGTTTGAGATGATCAATTGGAAATAGCTCAAATAAAGTAGAAGCACGAATCGTCATTTGATATAGATCAGGTGCAGTGAGCAGGGCAACCAGTAAATGTCCGCTGCGGATCATCGGATTCTGTTCTGCTGAAGCCAAAAGCCAGGCATGTTCTAATGCACGAATAATGGATTTGGCAAAGATAGGCGTACGAGAATTGCCTTTAGTCATTTGCTGAATGCTCTGATTCAGATCATGGGTTAGATCATCTTCGGAAATTTTATACTTTTTGAGCAATAATTTGAGATCGTTCAGGTCTGGCTGCTGTAGCAATTCTAAGAGAAAATGCTCAATTTCGATTTCATAATTTCGCTGTTTGATGCAGAAATTCGCTGATTTCTCAAGGCATAGGCGTGCATGCTCAGATAATTTTGTAATCAAAATTTTTAAATTACTCATATTCTTCTCTTTTAGAATATACAGCCTGATGTTTTTGGAATTTATAGCTATATATTTGTTATTATTAGGTTTATTTTTATTTATTTAAGTTTTTCTATGAGCAATCAAGATATATTGGCTCAAGATTTTTGGCATATTCTACTCAAGTCTATCCAAATGTCTGCATTCATTGGTCGGAATCTTACCATTTTAAAAATTACATAAAATAATTTAACAAAAACGCATTTATGTATTGACTTCCTGTGATAATTTTTTGTTAAATCCGCAACTAGATTTTTGAATTATAAAAATAGAAAAATAAATTTTAATTATAAAAATATAAAACAATAACCAAAAATTGAGGCTTATTTTGAAAAATAATCTAGGTTTTATTGTATTGCTCATCTCAGGGATGGCGCAGCTATGTTTTGCTCAAACCCATGCAGCAGAATTAAAAAAATCATGTATCAAGAGCTATCCACAAGCAAAAAATGATACTGATTCAACTATCATTGATTTATACCAGCAGTTATGCGACAAGACAGCAAGAAAAAATATGCATCTGCAGCAGCAATTGTCTACCCAAATTGCCAAACGCTATGTTGAAGTCGGTGATCATCTGAAAGCGCTCAATTTAATCGAGCAATTACATCAGCAAAATTACATTCATCAGAATTTAACTGATCTGAAATTCCTGGCAGGGATCGGGATCTCTTCCCAAAGCCTAGAACAGATGCGTAGTACAGAAGTCCGTGCCTTAAATGACTTTACCTACCCACAGGCCAAATCGCTGACTGAACATATTTATCTGGCACAGCCTGTAGCAAAATTTTCTGAATCTGCATCAACGACGGCGCGGAATTCAAAAGTAAAAAATACTAAAAATAAACCAAATAACCCAGTAAAACAAAGCCTAAGTCAAAACAAAAATAAAGTATCGAAAAGCAATCTAAAAAATAATACGGCTGCTATCAGTAATAAAAAAACAGAAAGTATCAGTACACGAACCCACACTCCTAGTACTAATCCATTTGGATCATTAAATAATAATTAATAAGGAAAATCATGATGGCTAAACGTGAAAGTGTACAAAAAAAATTACAGCGTATTCGACCACCACGGGTGCAATTGACCTACGATGTTGAGGTAGGTGATGGCCGTGAAGTCAAAGAGTTACCTTTTGTAGTGGGAGTTTTGGGAGATTTTTCAGCAGCGTCTGAACTTGAAAAAACCAAGCTCAAAGATAAAAAATTTATCAATGTAGACTTGGAAAATATTGATGAGGTGATGCAGTCTCTGGCGCCTCGTGCCAGTTTTCAGGTGGAAAATAGTTTGACTGAAGAGAGTGGTAAAATATCAGTAGATTTGGTTTTTAATGCAATGGATGATTTTCGGCCAGAACAGGTAGTCCAACAAGTCGAACCTTTGCGAAAACTGGTAGAAGCACGAGAACGTTTAACTGATTTACGCAATAAAATATCCAATAATGAACGTCTAGAAGATTTACTGGATGATATTTTAAAAAATACCGACCAAATCCGTAAAATGAGTATGGAGGCAGACAATGAATCACTCTAATGCTGCAACTACCACGAATGTTGCTATTGAAGAATACTCAATTCTGGACTCTATTGTTGAACGTAGTCGAATTGCGCGTAATGAAGAAGAACATGATCGGGCCAAAAGTTTGATTGGTGAGTTGGCCAAGGAAGTCATGGCCGGTACCGTTATAGTTTCAGACAATATGACCTTGGCTTTAGATAAACGCATTGCAGAAATTGATGCGCTTATTTCTACCCAGCTGAGCAAGATCATGCATCACGAGCAGTTTCAAAAAGTTGAGTCCACCTGGCGAGGGCTGTATTACTTTTGTCAGGAAACGCCATCACACTCTTTAATTAAAATTCGTATGTTGAATACGACCAAAAAAGAATTGATTAAAGATTTTCAAAGTGCCAGCGACTTTGATCAAAGTACTCTATTTAAAAAAATCTATGAAGAAGAATATGGTTCATTTGGCGGTGCGCCTTATGCGACCCTCATTGGTGACTTTGAGTTTGATCGCACACCTTCAGACCTGTATTTGCTCGAGCAGATTTCACATGTATCATCAGCGGCACATGCACCGTTTCTCTCAGCTGCAAGTCCTTCCATGTTCGGATTGGAAACTTTTACTGATATTGATCGCCCACGCGATGTTTCTAAAATTTTTGAAACAGCTGAATATGTGCAATGGCGTTCATTCCGGGAAAGTGATGATGCTCGTTATCTGGCATTGACTATTCCACGAGTATTAGGCCGTTTACCTTATCATCCTAAAGATGGCAATACGACAGCAGGCTTTAACTATGTAGAAGAAGTTTCAGGTGAAAATCATAATGAATACCTGTGGATGAATGCTGCTTATGCTTTGGGGACGCGTTTAACCAATGCCTTTGATATGCATGGCTGGTGTGCTGCGATTCGTGGGGTTGAGGGTGGCGGTTTGGTCGAAGGTCTGCCAGTGCATACCTTTAAAACCAATGATGGAGAAATCATATTTAAGTGCCCGACTGAAATTGCGATTACGGACCGTCGTGAAAAAGAACTCAGTGATCTTGGCTTTATTCCATTAGTACATTGTAAAAATACCGATTATGCCGCGTTCTTCGGTGCCCAATCTACCCAAAAACCAAAGAAATATGATAACGATATTGCCAATGCCAATTCCGCATTATCCAGTCAGATACAGTACATTATGGCAGTCTCGCGAATCGCTCATTATTTAAAAGCAATGATGCGAGATAAGGTGGGAAGTTTTACATCTGCAGGAAATGTCGAAGCATTTCTAAACGACTGGCTGTCTCAATATGTACTTTTGGATGACGGCGCTTCACAGGAAGCCAAAGCACAGTATCCACTGCGTGAAGCTTCGATAAAAGTTGTAGAAAATCCGGATGAACCTGGACACTACAAATCTGTGGTCTTTTTGAGACCGCATTTTCAGTTAGACGAGTTGTCTGTATCTTTACGACTGGTCACTGAGTTACCGCAGTCGAGTCATTAAGACCGCTGCTAAAATTATAATAATATTTATAACAACAGGAAAATTATTAAAATGAAAGACATTTACATCCAGTTTCGCGGCAAATATAAAGTTGATGGTGAATCTCGTGATTCGGAACATAAAAGCTGGCTAGAAGCAAATTCTTGGTCGCACAACATTCGTCAGCCAAAATCTGCAACATCTTCTAGTGTAGGCGGTCATACTGCAGAACGGGTTGAACATTCCGACATGATTTTTATGAAAGATCTGGATGCAACCAGTCCAAAACTTTGGGAAGCATGTTCAGCAGGTTATACCTTCGATGAAGTACAAATCGATTTTTATCGCGCTAATGGTGACAAACGCGTTAAATACCTGCAAATTAAATTAAAACATGTACTGGTTTCTCAGGTTACTCCGATAGTAAATCAAGAAGGCGTTCCAACAGAAGCTTTTGGTTTGAAATATGCTGCAGTTGAGTGGACGTATAATCAACAAGATATTAATGGTACACAAAAGGGTGCCGTGACCAAGAAATGGTCATTATCAAATAATACTGCTTCTTATGCAGCGTAATTTGATCTTTTAGAGGTTGGTCTTGATCAGCCTCTCTGATATTTATAAAAATAAATAAAATTAGACTATAACAATATGAATTTGGATCAGCTTTATCCTTACGGATTTAGAACAACATTATTTGACCGTCTATTGTCTCAGGATATTCAATGTTCTCAAGGCCTTTCTTTACAGGCTTTGAGAGAGTCAGTGGCTGCCGATCTGGAAGATCTGTTGAATACTCGTTTAGTTAACTTGGATGTAGATGACAGTTATGACCAGGTCAAACGTTCAATTCTTCAATTTGGCATCATTGATTTTGTAGGTCTTTCAACGGCGAATCCAATGGACCGGGATAAAATCTGCCGCTCGATTGAACATTCTATTCACGCGCATGAACCACGCTTAACACAGGTAAAAGTCGAGATGCTGATGGATGAGCATAATAGGGGAAGTCTGTGTCTAAGTATTCAGGCATTTTTAAATATTTATCCTCTATATGAACCCGTAATTTTTGACGCATTCCTAAAGCCTACTACGCAACAATACGTAATTTTGTCTAAAACATCAGCAGGTGTGCTGTGATCGAAGAATTATTACCTTATTACGAAAAGCAATTACAGGAATTTGGGCAACAATCACGAGAGTTTGCCAATAAATACCCAAAAATTGCCCAACGCCTTTCGTTGAATCAAGAGCAGATTGATGATCCGCATATCGAAAGACTGATTCAGGCATTTTCCCTGATTTCTGCCCGGATCGATAAGAAACTGCACGATAGTTATGAAGTATTTACACGTGCTATTTTTGAGGTGATGTTTCCACAGTACCTTAAACCTTTTCCAGCATGTTCAGTGGTCAGTTTTGACGATGCCATTAAAATCCGACAGCTTAAAAGTAGCCAGCAGATTCCCAAGCAAACTGTATTAAAATCAAAAAGTATCCGTGGGGTACAGTGTGAGTATCGTACGACAAACCAGGTTAATTTATTACCAATCGCCTTAAAATCTGTTAATTTTAAAACCCATGCTTCGACTCATGTTCATTTAAATCGAAATGCAACCTTGAGCTTTGGTTTTGAAATTTTTAACCAGCAGCAGCGACTGTTGGAACAACAAAAATTACCTATTTATCTGGATGCAATTTCCAGCTTTCCATTGCAAGTACTAGATTGTATTTTTAAGCCAGAGACTGGTTTTTCTGTAATAGTACAGAATCAAGAGATTGATATTCAAAATCCATTTGAACTAATGGGATTTACTGAAGCGGAAAGTGCGCTCCCAGTTGATCAACATACTCATCATGCCTATCGTTTATTAATCGAGTATTTTTGCTTTCCAGAAAAATTTAATTTTCTTAACCTCAATCTGAGTTTTTTAAGAGAATTAAATATAGAAACCGCAGAATTTGAGCTACACATTCATTTTAAAATAAATCTGAATGATCAAGCTATGATCAGAAATTATTCAGAATTAAATAGCGCTAATTTCAAATTATTTGCGACACCAGTTATAAATTTATTCCCTAAACAGGCTGAGCCACAAAAAATTGATCATCTGCGCCTGGAATATTCATTAATAAGTGATGTACATCATCCTGAATATTTTCAGGTATATGCGATCACCGAAATGAAGTTATTGAGAGAGAAACGCGAGAACAGTCAAAAAACTTATCCCGTATTACCTTTTTTTGCCATGAGTCATTATCATCAGGCTGATGCTCAATTTTATTATCACCTGTTGCCCGAGCAAAGTAATACCAAGCATACAGAACTGAAATATTCGATTATTTCCAAATCTTTAGAACCACAAAAAAATTCATCAGACTTTATCAGTATGCAGTTGTTATGCAGCAATCGGGATTTACCTTATGAAAGTTATAACAAAGATCAGAATAACTTATCTCTCAATGACAATAGTTTGGCACGTAAAGCCATATTATTAAAAAGACCCAATTTACCTTATTGTTTTGATCAAAAGCAGCAAGAACAGTGGCGAATTATCTCGCATTTATCATTGAATAATCTTTCTTTAATGAAAGCAAATGCAGTCAGTCACCTTAAGGAATTACTTGAACTGTATAACTTGCCGCAATCCAAAGACAACCGGCTAATTATTAATTCAATTCAATCGATCCAGTTTTCTCTGAGCCAGAAGTTGCGTGAGCATAAACCATTTCCACTTTTTGTACGGGGTGTCAAAGTTGAAATCCAGATCGATCCAGAAGTCTTTAGAGGAGCCAGTCTGTATATCTTTGTGCAACTTTTAAATCATATTTTTAATTTGAAAGTTCAAATGAATAGTTATGTGGATATGCACGTCATAGATTCAAAGTCAAAACAGGAGTTATACCAATGCATACAGAATGTTGGTGGCAAAAGGCTTCTGTAGTTGATCGGCTCTTTCAGCAGCCGACCAGCTTTGAATTTATTCAAGCCACGCGATTATTAAGACATGCACCTGAACGAAACAGACATCAAGAATGGAGTAAATCATTTCAATTTATTAGTTCACTCAATCTTAATTTTCCGACTTCTGAAATTGAATCATTGCAATGTGAAGATCATAAAGTGCAGATGACCAATTTAATCGTAGGGTTGACTGGCGTACAGGGCGTATTACCTTATATCTATACAAATAAAATTAAACAGAGTACCCGGGCACACAGAGAAGAAAGCTTACACTTTCTCGGACTATTTAATCATAAATTAACCGCCCAATATGTCGATGCCTGTTTGAACTATCATTTACCAATGCGTTATGAAGTTGAGCAGGAAAATCATTATCTAAACATGCTTCATGCTTTGAGTGGCTATAGCGGTCAACAACATGAACAGCAACCTATAGATGACTATTTTGCTGAGTTTTCAGGCTTGATGCAGGGGCAAAATAATACCCATTATGCGTTAAGCAGCATATTGTCTTGTATTTTTAAATATCAATTTAAGATTAATGAGTTTATTCCGGAAAGCTTTCAACTGGATGATCAGCAAAAAAGCGGTTTGGGAGCTTTGCAACCAGTTTTACTGGGAATCAACAGCTTCTGTGGAGAGACCATTCAGCAAATTGATGAAAAAATTGAAATCGTCATTGGTCCATTAAAACGTGAAGACTATATAAATTTTTTATCTGAAGGAATACATAGCGCTAAATTGAAACAGTTACTTCAAACCTGGTGTAGCCCGACCATGTTAGTGGATCTTCGGTTGATTCTAGACAAAGATGAATTATGCCCAGCCCAACTTGGAGAAGTACATTCGATGGGGCTAGCCAGAGGAGCTTTATTAATGCTGAATCCGGCAATCCACAATGCGGAAACCTGCTATAGCCTGATAGGAAAAATGTCATGATTAAGCGTATTATTCAGACTTTTATAGTTTTATCCGTTTTAAACAATGTTCTTGTCATTTATTACTGGCGAGATACTCAATACGATCCATCAAATATTGATTTCCTATTATATTTTGGCATTTTACCTTTGTTAATTTGCTTGTTGTTATTAACACCTTATTTTATTTATAAAGCTGTAAAATCCTATAAACAAAGACAGCAAGAACAAAAGGATAGGGCTCATAAATCTCTTCAAGCACAACAGCAAGAATTAGAAAATAAAGAAGAATTGGATCAAGCGATTGAGGATTACACGCTCAATATTTTTTCAGCTGCCGCTTGGCACAGTTTTGGCGAAAATGCAGAGATCTTGCAGCACATGAAGCAGTTCAAGAGTCCTGAGCTGGACTCAGAACTGCTAAATCGTTTTGGTCTACCTATATTGACATATCGCATTCATTCTGTAGACCGCTTACTTGAAGAAAACAGAACTAATGAAGAAATGCTTCCGACATTACGGGAACAACGAATTCAACAGTTGATTCAACAACAACTCCAACAGCATGAAGAAAGTCTGAGCTTAATTTCGGAACAGTTAAAACGTTCAGCACTATTTTATGATCACGAACTGGCTTATCAATATCGAATACATCCGGGATGGATACAGGAAAACTACTGTGAAGATGAAGAAAATATTGCCTCTAATCCAACAGCAGCAAGTCGATTAAATAGGCTGAATCTGCATATTTTATTGGTGGATCATATGACTGGGGATTGGAGTGATCTCTATCAAGAGCAGCTTATAAGTCAAATTCAACAACAATATGCATTGCTGCCTGCCCAAATTCATATCGAGTTTCATTTCCTGTCTGCTGATCGTGCTTATTCAGCCTTACTAGATTTAGTAAAGGAAATTTCAGGTCAATCATATGAGATCAGCCTGATCATTATGGCGGATTCTGAAATTGATCAGGATTATCTAGATCAGCAATTTTGGAAAAATGAAGACTATATTGCTGCAGAATATACTGCCAGCTGGTGTTTATCCGCACATGACTTAGAGGTTGAGGGAATGATGCCTTCACGAATATTGACTCTCAGCAAGTACGTCACTGACCTATATGCGTACTTGGGTCAGAATCAGGTTGATCTGTCCTATCAGCTGGAACAGGCACATCCTTTTTTAGTTTTCTTAGATGAAGCCACTCAGTCTAAAACAATGAAAATAATACAAGAAAAATTTACTAATATTGATTTTGAGCCGGAGCATACCATTTATCCTCAAAGCTATTTGGGGCATACCCAACAATTGGCAGCAGTTTTTGCAGCGATGATGTCATCATATCTATACGACAATGTCATTACAATAAGCTATAGCACACAACAAGAATCAAGCTATTTATGTTTTAAAAATAAAGAAAGTGATCAACTGAATGAAATCTCATTAGTAGCCTAACTATTTATAAAAATTAAAGAAAAAAGAGATAAAAGTGAATACATTATTTTATACAGTGCTGGGGTATGTCTGGCAGTACATTAGCAACCCTAAAACAATGATGGCCTTATCCTTTTTAGTGGTCATTATTTCTATAAAAAATACGGTTTCTGATCGCATTTTCTGGATATTGCTGACCGTCTATGTCGCCATATTAATAGGCTGGGGGATTTATACACTTATCCGGTGTTATCTGCATACTAAAAAGGGTGAAGAAATCGAGACTGCCTTATCTCAAGGTTTTGCAGCTGAAAGCAAATACAATAATAAAGAAGAACTTCAGCAGATCAGTCAGCAAGTCAAACAATCTATTCAGCTGATTCGTAAGTCAAAATTAGGCGATCGTAAGGGTCACGCGGCACTGTATGAACTTCCTTGGTATATGGTCATCGGTAACCCGGCGGCTGGGAAAAGCTCGGCGATTTATCATTCCGTTTTGCGGTTTCCTTTTGAAGAAACTCATCAGAAAATGGTCTCTGCCGGACTTAGCGGAACTCGAAACTGTGACTGGTTTTTTTCAACTCAGGGTATTTTCCTGGATACAGCCGGACGCTATTCAGTCTATCCGGAGGACCATTCTGAATGGTTAGGCTTTTTAAATATTCTCAAGAAAAATCGTTCTAAAGCGCCCGTAAATGGTCTTATTGTGATCGTAAGTATCGCTGAGTTGGTCAATCAAAGTCCGGAGAAATCTCTACAACTGGCCAAGAACCTGCGTGCCCGTATTCAAGACCTGACTGAACGTCTAGAAGTTTTTGCGCCAGTTTATTTGGTATTTTCCAAGATGGACCTGATTGCCGGCTTCACGGAATTTTTTGATTGTTATCAAGGACAAGAATTGGATCAGGTTTGGGGCGCAACGTTGGCTTATCAACCAGACTCGAGTGAAAATGCTGTTCAGCTATTTGAAAAGCATTATGGCATTTTATATGAGGGTCTGAAAAATGTAAGTATGACCCATTTAACCCGTCGGCATTCACAGCATATTTCACCCAGTGTAATGACCTTTCCACTGGAATTTAAGAGTCTCAAACCGGTATTAAGAACCTTTATCTCCACTTTATTCCAAGACAATCCTTATCAGTTTAAACCGGTTTTTCGTGGATTTTATTTTACCAGTGCCTTACAGGGAGGCTCAATTGAAAGTCCAATGACAGAACAGATTGCTGAGGAATTTCATCTGATCCGCAGCGATAATCATGATCTTGGCCTGTCTAAAGAGTCTGTATCACAGAATCATGGTTATTTTCTGAAAGGTTTATTTTCTGAAGTGATTCTTAAAGATAAAAATCTGGTGAAGCAGCATATTAATCCGGCACGAAAACGCCGACGCTTTATGGCTTTTACTGGTGCTTTACTTACTGTATCGATGGTGTTGAGTCTGTGGGTGTGGTCTTATCGAAATAATCAGCAATTAATGGAAGAAGTTCAGGCGGACCTGAATAAGGTCGTACAGATGCAGAAACAGTCAGGAACGGAGCTGGTCACACAAATCGATGCATTATTAATTTTGCAAGCTCATCTACAACAGTTAGATCAATTTGATCAGAAGCGCCCATTAAAATACAGTTTTGGTCTATATCAAGGACAACAGATCAGGGAGAAACTGCAAGCTGAATATTTTAAAGGAATTGAGCAATTAGTATTGCAGCCCAGCCAGCAAAATATTGCAGAATATCTACAACGGGTAAAAAACAATGCAGCAGTTCTTAAAGAAAATCATATTCATGTGCAAATTAATCCGACTGCACAAGTTCAGCAACTCGCATTAGAACCATCTGACCAAAATCCGCAAGATGCTTATAATGCACTTAAAATATATCTGATGTTGAGTAACCGTAAATCTATAGATTCCAGTCATCTCAGCGATCAGTTGACACGTTTTTGGCGGACTTGGCTGGATCAGCATCGTGGTCAGCTGCCACGTGCTGAAATGCTGCAAAAGGCCGAGCAGTTACTTAGCTATGCCATGACACTGACAGATTCGAGTTCATTTCCCCAGCTGGATTCCGATACTGTTCTGGTTGAACAGACTCGCCAGGTTTTAACCGCGATGATGACCGGAGTGTCTGCACGAGATCGTGTATATAACAAAATTAAAATGCGGGCTTTGGTACGTTTTCCTGCATTAACGATCAAACAGATGGTCGGGGAGAATGCTCAGACAACCATGTTGGGAAGTTATGCCTTACCCGGTTTTTATAGCTATCAAGCCTGGAACGAATATGTACAACCTGCCATAGAAACCGCGGCGCAAAGCCCAACTGAAAGTAAAGATTGGGTACTTAATACATCACAGTCTGATGATTTGAGTTTTAGTGGCAGTCCTGAACAAATTCGACGCCAGCTGACTGAAATGTATAAAAAAGAATATATCAGCGAATGGCGTAAATTCTTGGGTGCCATTTATTATGCCAAGGCCGGTGACTTTAATCAGCAAACATATCAGATAGATATTCTTGGCGAACCAGAAAACTCACCGATTCGTAAAGTCATACAACGGGTAGCGCAAGAAACCAGCTGGGATAATCCAATGGTACAAGCTGAGTTGGCGGTTCCACAAAAAGGTTTTATTGCCTGGTTTAAACGCAAGATATTGCAACGTCATGATGGCAAGTTGGCACAGAATTCTGCATCGACTTTCTCTCAGGGGATGATTGCCAAAGACTTTCAGATCTTCTACCAGATTGTACGTACACGAGATGATTTGCAGAACCGGTCGCTGCTAGATGAGTATATGCAATCTCTGGCCAAGATACGGAGTCGCTTTAATGATCTCAAAAGTTCTGGAGATATTGGTCCGGCGAGCATGCTGCTCCTTAAACAGACCATTGATGAACAGAATTCTATCTTCAATATTACCCAAAAGTTTGTGGATGAGAAAATGTCGGTAGGAACCCATGAGCTGGATCAACAGCTGATTAAAAAGTTGTTTAGTGTTCCTCTCACACGTTCCTTTGAAAGTCTGATGCTTCCGGCACAAGCTGAAATGAACGAACTCTGGCTAATACAGGCCTATCAACCATTTAATGCAAATTTATCGCAAAAATATCCGTTTAGCAGTCAAGGTAGCTTACAGGCAACCTCTCAAGAAATTAATCAGATTTTTGGTGAAAATGGCAGTATTTCCCGTTTTGTCAAAGAGCATCTTGATCCCTTAGTGATCCGTCGTGGCTATAGCTTAAGCTCGAAAACCTGGCAAGATTTAGGGCTTAATCTAAATCCTGTGTTTGTTGCAAACTTTCAAAATTATGTCGCGCCTGTGAATGGTATGGCAACTGGTGAGTTAAATAATACCAGTCGTCAGGCAGTGAGACCCAATCAATCTAATTTCCAGTTTTACCCACTGGAACAGGCTCATTTATTGGCTTATACCATTGATATTGATGGACAAAGAATGCTATTTGAAAACGGAATTCAACAATGGGTGAATTTTATCTGGCCAAATTCCGGCGCAATTCCAGGCGCACGGATCACGGTGATTGATTTGGAAGGGAAGACCCATACCATTTTTGATGAGCCTGGGGAATATGGAATCAATCGTTTGATTGATAGTGCTCAGCGTACACAAAAAGGCAATATTTTTGAGATGGTCTGGCGCAGTAAAGAGAATCCTGAACTATTTGTGAAGACCAATTTTCGTTTGGTGAGTGGAAATAATGCAAGTTCTATCGGAAGTAATCCAAGTTATAGCAATTTACAGTTGGTGGATCAGGTTGTTTCGAATATAAAGCAGTAAGAGTGGTCGCAGCACAGAATACGACGATGTCAGGAAAAACAGCTCGGATAACTAAGACGACTGCTGCAAACACAGGAACTTTAGCGCCATGATACTCATCAATCATATTGTAAATGGATCACGTGGGTGAATTGATATGAATTAAAAACAACCAATTTTAGTGTAGAAAATAATTCAAGGTTGGCGGTACTAGAATAGTCTTTAACTGAGAGTCAGATAAGCCTGACTCAAAGCATTAAATTAATTAAATAAACATTTATAGAAGCATAAAATGAAAATAAAAAATAAATACTTAAAGTTAAATAAAATCATTATTTTATTCTGTTTTTTAATTGGTTTTAATGTGCATGCACAACCTGTAATTGCTGAAGGTAATGTACCGAATAACAGTAGTAAGCAAGCTATTTTGGCGAAATTGTATTCAATTTATGGTCAGGAAAATGTGATAGATCGCATTCAAATTCGTCAAGTAGTAGCACCAACGGATTGGTCAAATATAGTCACTGATGTGATTAATGAAGACCTTAAAAAGGTTAAACACGGAATGTTAACAATTAAAGGTTCTGATATTCAGCTAACGGGTAAAGTATCAAATTCTTATGAAATTCATGATACTACAGAAAGATTTAAGGGTTTAACACCCGAAAATTACCGTTTAAATGCACAGCTTTCAGTCAATCAGGCAGAACAGAAGATTATTGATGCTGCATTAAAGAACCGGATTATTGAATTTGAATCTGGCAGTGCAATATTAGCAACTTCAGGTATACAGATACTGGATGAAATGGTCAGTGCCTTAAATAAAGTTAGCGGAAAAAAGATACGGATTATTGGACATACGGATAGTTCAGGCGATACTAATAAAAATCTCATGTTGAGTCAGCAACGTGCAGAAGCAGTAAAAGCTTATTTAATCGCAAAAAATCTTCCAGCGCATTTACTGAGTACTGAAGGTTCAGGTTCAAGTAAACCTGTAGCGGATAATGCAACAGCTGAGGGTCGTAAGAGAAATCGTCGGATTGAATTTGAAGTGCTTTAACGTTTAAGTTGCTTGAGCAGCTATAAGTATATGGTGAATGACTTATATGAGTATATCAATCGTTGTTATTCACCAATTAAAATGTCTATGCGATAAACCATTTAAAATGTCCTGTTTTTAACCACAAGAGTCAAGCACAGGATTTAACTTTCTTTGTTCAATAACAGCTTTCTGAGCTTTACGACTCGGCATACTTTTCTTGAGACGGGAACGTTTATTCTGTTTTTCCAACTCTTCATGCTGTTGCTGAATATGTGCCAGAACTGTACCTAACCGTTTATTCTCAACGATCTCATTCTGCTGTAGCCCAGCTAATTTATTGAAAATGCTGTAGTTGAGCTTTCGTCCCTCGTGCATGAGGGCCACAGTCCCATCCGGGTACTCCAGAAATGAAATATATTGCCCAACAAGCTTATGATTCAGCTCTATCGGTTCAAGCAGATAAATACATTTGTCATAGGTCAGGGGCAGATTCTTGGTGACCTTACGCGGTTCCTGCCAGGTAAAAATATCATCCAGTTCAAGATCAGATTCGGTTAATGGCCGATGTAAATTCTTTGAGTTTCGCGCACACTTGGCAAACTTCTGATTGAAATGCTCAATAAAGCAGGGCAGCCAGGCATTTGCCTCGGCAATTGAACAGATACCTTCTAGGCGCATTTCCTTGATCAGGCGATCCTGGAGTGTTCTATTGGCACGTTCCACACGGCCTTTGGCCTAGGGTGAGTTGGCGAAGATAATATCAATATTTAACTCATTCAGAATCCGCCCAAATTGCGTGATCTGGCTATCTTGGCTCGATTTCTGATTCACTCGGAATACCGAGTGTTTATCGCTATAAAACGCTAAAGGCTTGCCGTATTGCTCAATGTAGGCTCGGGTTGAAAGCATATAATCAAAGGTCGTTTCAGCCTCACAAAAGCGCAGATGCAACAGCTTTCCAGTGGCGTCATCGATATAAACCAGCAAGCAGCATTTGGAAGCTCGGCCTTCAAACCAGTCATGATATGAGCCATCGATCTGGATCAGCTCACCGAAGCAATCACGGTTATATCTAGGCTGATACGGACGTTTCAGACGCTTGGATCGAGGAATCCACAGGTCATTTGCAGTCATCCAGCGACGAACCGTTTCTACAGGGATATGCAGACCAAACATGCTGCTGAGCTTCTCATGCGCCAAGGTGGGTCCAAAGCCCAGCAAATGTTCAGCAATAATGGAAAGGCACTTTGATTTTAACAAGTCATCATGGCGACGATGACCTGGTTGACCACGACTGGCATGTGCCATACCTGAGACACCATCTTGATTGAGTTTCTGCAATAACCGGGTAATTTGACGGGTGGAAAGATTCAGGATTTCAGCAGCACGGACCTGGGTAATACGATGATCTCTAACGTCTTGCAGAACTGCAAGACGTTGAATTTCTTTATCAGACATAGTGATCAGCATCTATATTTTATATCCAGTCCATGGTGATAAAAACCATCATAAACCAGACATTTTTATTGGTGAGAATATAGACACTTTAAATGGGTTCTAACAGGTGAATTTCGTATAATGTATATTATGTTAAATAACATCTCTACGACAGCACCCTAATTTAGTTGCGTTACCGCAACTCATTTCAATCGTTGGTGCTGTGCTTGACAGCTTATGTAACCAGTGACATCGCTGTCAAGCATCTGTTAATGAACATAATATAAGTTATGCAGAAATCAGATCGCTACTCGATTTGCGTGCAAGCAAGCTTACGCAAATCTGCGTGGCTATGACATCAATATCATTATTGATAAGACTTGATCTCAGCCATAATTTTTTGAATGGATGCTCTATCGTGAATTTGTAAATGATCTCTTATGTAGATGAGTTTATTTATATTTTTTTGAAGTACGTCTTGTTGTTCAGGGTCAGCTAATTTCGTTTGTCTGCTTAATTTAAATATCAAGCTACAAATACTTTCCTTGACAATTTCATAGTCAATAATTTGTTTATA
The DNA here is from genome assembly GCF_018438165.1 of Acinetobacter sp. WY4. Taxonomy (GTDB): domain Bacteria; phylum Pseudomonadota; class Gammaproteobacteria; order Pseudomonadales; family Moraxellaceae; genus Acinetobacter. The sequence continues at coordinate 400,256 of NZ_CP053947.1, forward strand.
TTCAATACGTTGTTGATCAGATAAAGTCTTGTCTAAATAATCTAAATTAAACTGAATGAGTTGCATCACATGATCTCAAGTTGAGGATCGAAACACTGGCGCGTCTGTACTTATGGTAACGATAGCAAATATTTCCCGTCCTTGCCTGCTCCTTAAGCCACGCATAAAGCGTTTGTTATCAATGATCACCAGATCACCATCCTGCCAGTCAATTTCTGAAGTCTGGGTTTCACAGCGCTCTGCCAGTTCTGCGAGTAAGTCTGAACTGATTTCTGAACCGTCTGCAAAATAAAAACGGGGTTTTTCATAATTGTAAGAAGGCCCAAGTAAGGTATTGGCGAAGGCTGGAACACCCTTAAGATTGTCATGGCGGACCATCGGCATATTTAAATGGTAGTACACTCCCCCATCATGTGTCGGGCTAATCTGCTGTCCAGGCACCATCTGGATAAAATGTTGTAGCTCCTGCTGGCCGACCTGCTCTGCATTTTCAATATTCAAGGCAGTGGCCACATATTTCTGCCAGATCGGTTTGGGTAAATAACGGCTAATGATCATCGGTTCGGCAAATTTCTGCTTGAGAGCATCCGACATATTTTTCCAGACTTCATGCCCATCACATAAGGTAGTCTGCGAACCGCGCGAAGCACTTTTCTCACTGAAAAAGGCGATGATATCGGGCGGTAAAGGCGTCGTACCATTTTCAATATGTAGTCCCATGGCCTGGGTACCGGCATCAACTCTCTGGGACTGCCGGGTGATGTTTTCCCGCGCCGGATCATAGGTCAGCCGCTGGCACAACCTATTCATGAGCTCACTAAACGATGTCACGTCATAGTGTTCATGTCTTAACAAAACCCAGCCCTGTTCTACCAATTGCGTTTTAATCTGTTTAGGGGTGGTGTGCAAAGCTTGCTGTGCAATATTCATGTGTTCGCTCTCATTCAACAGATCTATGGGTCTGTGAACTATGCAAAAATAGATTGGGACTCGTCCGGTATCAGTTCAGCCTGAAACTTTTGCTGGATCTGCTGTCTGCGCAGTTTGCCGTTGTCGGTCAACATCTGGTTTGTTCAGGGAAAATGGCTCTGGAGATCTACACCAGTGTTTGATCTGAGCATAGTCTGACATCCGGCTATTGGCCCGTTGAATCGCTGCTACCAGTTGCTGGTCTGAGGTGTCATTAGGGGCATAAATCACAGCCGACAGATAGGGCTGGGCTTCGCCAAAAATGGCAATCTGCTGGATTTCCGGCTCGGTCAGACTGTTGGACTCAACCCATTCCGGGGAAATATTGCGTCCAAAACTGCTGATAATCATCTGCTTGATGCGTCCGGTAATGTACAAATAGCCTTCCTCATCAAAATAGCCGGCATCACCCGTATGAATATACGGTGTCGCGGCCTTATCATTGACATAACCTAGCATGGCATTACCTTTCACCACCACTTCGCTGTTGGCTGCAATCTCAACTTCGACATGCGGTAAAACCCGACCCACACTGCCAATACGGCGTGCATCCGGCAGATTCAGGCTGACTACCGAGGTACACTCGGACAGGCCATACCCCTCATAAACCGGAAGGTTAAGTTGCTGGCACTGTTTGAGTAAATCAGCAGAGACTTTCCCTCCACCGACCGCAATAAATTTCAGCGTCTTGAACCCTGCAGCACCGTGTTCAGCGCTATATTCCACAATCGCTTTCAGCATCTGCGGTAATAAAATCACACTTTCGATTTGATAGCTCTGCACTGCATTTACAAACCGCTGTGTATCAAAAGTATGGTCAGATACCAGACCGAACTGGCTCACCTCGCCAACAATTACGGCGCGTCCCATGCTCAGTGCGACATAAATGCCGGCAATATTTTCCAGCAAGGTGGCAAATGGAATCAGGCACAAATGCCGTCCAAGCTGACTGCTGGCCAGTGCCTGACTGAGTGAAGGCGTAATTGATTCTATGGTATCTTCTACCAGACACACGCCTTTCGGTGTTCCGGTACTGCCTGAGGTATAAGTGATTTTTGCCGGCTGCTGGGTTTGTAAAGGAGGTGAATGCTGTACTGCCTGCTCTAGCTGAAAAAAGCGCGCATGTAGCTGGCCAGCAATAAAAATCTCATCTCTACTCATGTCTTGAGCCAGATTTAACAGCCATTCTGGTGCACAGAAAGATTCATCCAGAATACAGAGCAGCTCTGTTTGGCTGTCGGAAAGCAGATGCCGTACTTGGGCTACAGTAAAAAATAGAGGAACAGGTATTACAGTCATGCCGGCTTTTTGTGCGGCAAGATCGACCACAATCCAGTCGATGCTGTTCACGCCCCATAAGGTCAGACGTCGCAGATTAAGCTGCATGAAACTGGTACTCAATAATTCTATCCGCCGTTGTAGTTCCGCATAGCTCAGTGTTGCCTGTGCGGTAACCACAGCTTCTCGCTGCGGATACTGGTGTGCTTGTAGGCTGATATGTTCAAATAAAGCAGTCATCATTTAAATTCTGTGCCTCGGTAAACAAGCAAAATACTTTAATGACTAAATTGATAAAGTTGACGAGCGACTTGTAGGGCTTCTGCCACATCAATCGCCAGGACATAAGGTTTCTGCTGGTAATAGCTGCCCCACAGGTGCTGTGCCTCTCCTAGGACTTGCGGGTCAGCCTTTTCAAGTACATGGAATGTAATCCCATCTGTTGCAGCACATAACGTACTGCAGTTGTTCCGGTACATACTGCCCATTCGATGTGTTGCTGCGAGAGATGAAAAACCAGAAAGGCCACCATCAGTTTGGCTTTGTCCATATCTAGTGCTGCCAGATTGCCAATTTCTACTACTTTGTCTCGGCTGACCCTGGTCTGGCTCAGTTTGCTTAATATGTTTTCAACGGGTTCATCGAGATACTGTTCCAGAAAGGCATTAAATTGATTTAAATGCTGCATACCAATCACCACCTGCATCTCGGCTCCGTGATAACCGGCAAACAGGGTCGAAGAGAAGCTCGATACAGTGGCCTGATGGACTTGCTGATATTTTTCCTGAATAAAATGTTCCAGGCTACGGCGTTCAGGTGTCTCGCTTTGTTCTACAGTTTTGACAGTCAAATGTAGCGATTGATCCTGTGCTGAAATTACCGGATACGCCGGAGGTACTTGTAGTAAAAATTTATTGTGATGGGTCTATTTCTTATATTTGAGCTGTTTGAAATATGTAGTTAGAAAGTGAATCTGACTAGATAAATAAGGATCAAAACTGAACTTGATCATTTGGCTCACACCACGAAATTAACTTGCTACTCAAGATAGAAGCCCAAACTTAAAAAATTCTTAATTTTGTGCAAAAGAATGTAAAAGCTGTGTGTATAAAAAATCCAGAGAACGGCCGGTTTTTTTAAGAGCATTTTAAGATTGAAAATTTAAGTTAATCCTATCTCTTGTTAACTGAAACTGTTCTATGTCTTCCTACCGCTCACCTTATAAAGGCACCTCAGGAACGCAGCGTATTTTTAATGCGACCCGTTATTCCCTGGCTGGTTTTAAAACCGCCTTTCAAAATGAGGCTGCCTTCCGGCAAATTCTGCTGATCAACCTTATTTTGATTCCTCTAAGTTTTTGGATGCCGGTTAGTCCAGCTGAGCAAGCACTCATGGTCGCCGTGTGCCTGTTGGCGCTGATCATTGAACTGATTAACTCAGCCATAGAAGCAGTGGTAGACCGTATTTCCATGGAACGGCATGAACTGTCTAAAAATGCCAAGGACATGGGCAGTGCGGCTCAGTTTGTAGCACTCAGTTTAATTGCCATGACCTGGGGCATCATTTTGGCTGGTCATTTGATTTGACCTCTGCTCTTGCTACTGCCTGAAATGGACAACTTAAAAATGATCACTGACCGTTCCCGGTTTTTACTGACCCAAACCTTACTTTTGATCTTCAGTTTTTTGATTCTTCTCAACTTCTTTGATATTGGAGGAGTGCTGGACTTGCAGCTCATCTATCCCTTTATCGATAATCAGGGTCAATTTCCCCTTCGAAAACAATGGGCACTGGCAGAACTCAATCATCGCTATGTTAAAGACCTGCTGATTCTAGTGTATATCACATTATTACTGGGCTGGTTGGCATCACTGAAATGGCAGAACTGGTATATACGGCGCTGGGAATTTGGCTATTTTTTTAGCATGGTAGTGCTGACCACAGCCTCGATCGGAATTTTAAAATCCCAGTCAGCCCATGCCTGTCCCTGGGATATGACCATACCTACCCATAATGGGATTTTGTGGGATTTTAGTGCCACTGCAGGCCACTGTTTTCCTGGCGGGCATGCATCTAGTGGTTTTGCGTTAATGGCCGGCTATTTTGTTTATCGTATTTCTAACCGCAAGCGTGCTTATTTTCTTCTGATCGCTGCAGTAATTTTAGGGTTGGCCATGGGCTGGGCACAAATGATGCGCGGAGCACATTTCCTGAGTCATAATTTATGGACTGGCTGGATTATCTGGTGCATCAATGTCATTGGCTATACGCTGTTTAGCCACAAACTACCAATAGAAAAGACCACTCCTATACGCTCTAGTATCAGGCAACCTTAACTCCAAAAACTAGAAGCCTATTTGCTTAGGCTTTGGCCAAAGGAAACTTGACCTGTACACAAAGGCCACTCAGATTGACACTTCGCGAAAATTCTAGTGTTCCACCCAAGCGCTCGGTGGCTTTATCTACAATGGATAAACCCAAACCGCTGCCAATTTCTGCATGGTTATGTATCCGGTAGAAGCGTTGCCGGATCTGATTGAATTGAGCGGGATCTATCCCTGCACCACTGTCTTCAATCTGTAAAACTGCCTGATGGCCTTGCTGGAAAATCGACACATTAATCACGCCATCCTTCGGACTATATTTAATCGCATTATCAATTAAATTATAAATAATCGAGTGCAAGGCCGAAGCTTGGCCCTGAATCAATAGTTCCTGCTGCTGTTCTACGCCCAAATCAATGTCTTTCTGTAGCGCCAGTTGAATCAGCTCTTCGATACAGGTGACTGTCATTTGATTCAGTGATAGCAATTGAACAGGTTCGCTTAAACCTTCGGTCACATCCTGTTTGGCCAGACTTAATAACTGGTTGACCAGATGCTGCATGCGCAAAATGCCTTGACTCAAATTATGGATAGACTCGCTCTGAGGGAACTGCTGTAGCAAAATTTGCAGCTGTAAGTTTAGTGCTGTCAGTGGCGTGCGTAATTCATGGGCAGAATCTGCTACAAATTGACGTTGTTCCTGTTGGGCCAGAGAAATGCGGCCAAACAAATAATTCATTTCCTGAATGGTCGGTTCCAGCTCCAAGGGATAATCTTTCATTGCAATTGGCTTTAAGTCTTGTGCCTTGCGGCTGGCCAATTCAGTTTTAAAATCATTGAGCGGCTGAAAATTTTTCCGGATCATCCAGCCTAAGCCAAATACTGCAAAAGGTAAAAAAAGCACATAAGGAAGAAACATATTGGCTGCCAGCTCCAGCGCCAGTTCCTGCCGGACATTTTGCTGCTGGCTCACCTGAATCTGTAATTGCTTACCAGGAATAATATAAGTTAACCAGGTTCCATACGGCGTTTGATGCTTGTAGAAACCTGCTTTCCTGACCGGCGCCACCAGAACATCCTGCAGATGCAAGGAAGTGGCTGTATCTGTATAGGACCAGATATCTACAAATAAATCTTCTTCACTGTATTGTTTTGCCAGATCGATTTGACTTTGCAGGGGCTGCGGATGATTTTCTGAAATGCGCTCTGCCAGGCTTTGCATCTGTTTATCCAGTACTTCATTAATTTCTTCGAGCGCAATCCGGTATGCAGCAAAGATCAGCACACAGCCCAGCACCACGCTAAACAGTGAAATATAAATAACTAGACGTTTTTGCAAGGAATAACGTTTCTGCATGGCGCTCATCCTAAGCGATACCCTAGCCCACGTATGGTACGTATGAAGTCTTTTCCTAGTTTTGCCCGCAGATGATGGATATAAACTTCTACCGTATTACTGCTTACATCACTATCAAAATCATAAAGCTTGTCTTCTAAATCGTTTTTAGAAAAAATTTTGCTAGGATGCATGAGGAGTGCAGTGAGAATAGACCATTCCCGATTAGATAACTCGATCGGTTCATCATTAAAGCATGCAATGTGCTGTTCCAGGTCCAGTTCCAGCCCACTGTGTGATAATTTCTTATTCGTATCTATCCCGGTATTTTTTAAACCACTACGGCGTATTAAGGCATGAATACGGGCCAGTAACTCGTCAAATTCATAAGGCTTGATTAAATAGTCATCTGCTCCCTGATTCAGCCCATCCACCCGGTTTTGTAATTGATCCCGGGCAGAAATAATCAGCACCGGTAAATTCGGAAACTTCTGCCGGATATTTTTTAGCACCAGCATGCCATCCATCATCGGCAAGCCTAAATCGAGCAGGACAATATCGTAGACCTGCTGCTGTAACTGTTTTAAACCCTCAATCCCATTATTGACCCAGTACACCTCAAACTGATGCAGCTTGAGCAATGTTTCAGTCGACTCGGCAATCATAAAGTCATCTTCAATAATTAGTATTTTATGCATTTCAAGCTCTGTTCTTTAAGGATGGTGAGCATTGTGCAAGCATATCATTTTTAGCTTCAATCACTTGCGTTTTTATATCCAGCAAGCGTAATAAGCTGGGGAAAAGATGATCCTGACTACGGGCTTGGTTGGTCTGTCCTTTGAGACAGCTGATCTGCTGGATATTCTGCTGCTTCCAGGCATCGGAGAACCACATCAGCATCGGGACATGGGTTTGCTGAGTGGGCGCCATGCTATAAGGAGCACCATGCAGGTATAAACCATGCTCTCCGGTGGATTCTCCATGATCAGACAGGTACCAGAAACCGGTCTGATATTGAGTCTGCTGCTTTAAAGTTTCAATGATTTGGGCAAGAACATGGTCTGTATATACAATCGAATTATCATAGCTATTTTTTAATTCTTCTGTACTACAGCCCTGAATGGCATTGCTATTACAGGTCGGCTGAAATGGCTGATACGGCGCTTTGGAACGCTTGAAATATGCGGGGCCATGACTGCCCATCTGATGCAGTACAATTAATTGCGGTTGCGGGTTGTTTTTATCCAGATGCGCCAGATAATCTTTCAGGCTATCCACCAGAATTTCATCAAAACATTCACCACCAGCATCACACCACTTCTGTTTCAGTTGAGCCGGAATCTGGTACTTTTGTACCCGGTCACAGGCACCTTTACAGCCTGAGTTATTATCAATCCAGGTCACCTGATAACCTGCGCGCTGAACAATATCCAGCAAACCTTCACGGTGGCTGGCTAGCTGTTCATCATAGGTTTCACGTGACATGCCCGAAAACATACAAGGCACTGAAACGGCTGTTGCAGTTCCGCAAGAGCTCACCTGATTGAAATTAATCACCGCTAACTTGCTCAGTTCAGGATTAGTATTACGCGCATAGCCATTTAAGGCAAAACTCTCGGCACGTGCAGTTTCTCCCACTACCAGCACCATTAATTTGGGATGCTCCTGCATTTGAGCCTGCTGTAGCAGATGTGCATCTTCGCCAAAAGTCACCAAAGGCAAATTTGCTTTAGGTGCTTTCTTTTTATAATAGGACAAGGTAGACGCGATGCTGTTTTGTGGAGAAAGCATACCCTTCAGATCGCGGTGCTCGCGGAAGATGGCAGCATAATCGACATAGAAACAGAACAATAAACCTAGAATCAGTCCGAGTGAGACTACACTGCTCAGGCTTTTATGCACCAGCTGATGCCCAGTCGATGCAGGCTGTATTTTGAGCATCCAGACGATGCAGAGTGGAAAAACTACAAATACTAGTGTCCAGATGACCAGTCGCATTGACCAGAGATCTCGAACTTCGCGGGCATCGGTTTGCAGCATATTCTGAATCTGGTCAGGCGTAATAACGACCCCCAGACTATTGACAAAATAAGCACTAAAACCACCCAAAATGATCAGGGCGCTGGCCAGTATTTTGGCGTTCCATTTCCAGTTCAGCCACTGTAGTATGAGATTGTAAAAGGCAATAATAATCAGTGCCGTAGCGACCAGTAATACGCCTGCTTTCAGATTGGTATAAGGTGTAAATTCATGAATTTTCTGGTAGAAAGCAAAGTTTAGGATCAATCCCAGCCACATAGCCAGCAACATATTGAAGCCTGAAAGACTAATCGACTTTTTAGGTCGCTGACTAAAAAAAGACGAATGGGAAAACAGCTTCAGCATGATCCGTGGCTCAAAGACTTTAAGATGCTTTAGCCTAGAATCTGAAACTTAAAAATGGCTTAAAATGACTGGATCATTTTATAATATATGCAAACCAGCTCCCTTTTATTTCAAACTCAGAAGAATAAAGATAAGCCCTAACATATGTAGAATTTGGCTAGGCGCAAAATACAGAAAAAACTTCCATCCCCCAGTCACAAAAGAATTGATACTTTTAGACACCGCATGTGCCGCAAGTCCAATCATGACAGCATAAATTAAAGTCAGGTTATGACGATTTCCCTGTATCACTACACCTGCTACAGCATCATGCACTTCAAATAAAGAGGCTAAAAAAGTACCTAAGATTAAGCCGCTATCTCCCAGTAAAAGATTCGCGCCGTAAATCCCAGCCTGGATTAAGGTCAAACTGACCGCAATAATCACCGCTTCTTTGATACTGAACATTCGGCTATCAATTTCTTGTATTTCATTGATGGTCGTACTGTTATCCGCTTGGGGAGTTCGATAAATCAAGAATCCGGCAGCAATACATAAAATTCCGATCCCCACCAAACTCGGAATCAGCAGGAACTTGAACCACTCTACGCTCACTCCCAGAACAATCAGCAAGAGCTGTAATAAGGTGGTAATACAGGAGATCAATCCGGCGCCTGCATTTAATTTTGCACTGGCCCGCCCGGATCGGACTTGCATGCCCAAACTGGCAATCGTGGCCGTACTGGAGACAAATCCCGAGGCTAAGGCAGATAAAATAAGGGCCTTATCATTGGACAGGATTCGTTTTGCCACATGTGCCATGGACTGCACAATCAAGATTAAAATGAGTAGTTTAAGGATGATATAGGGATTCAGTACGGCGCCCCACAAGGGCTTATTGGGCATGACCGGCAACGCAATCAATATCAAAGCCAATAAAAGTAAGCCATCTCTTAACTCATAGCTTTGGATCGTTTTTCCGGCAAATTGATGCAATGTCTGTTTGCCCATCAGGATAATCGTAAGTAGAACCGCCATCCCTGCAGCCAGTGGGATATTCCACACACAAATAGCGCCAATGATATAAGTCATCAAAAAAGCCAGTTCAGTGGTAGAACCGATATCCTGCTTCTTTGGCTTTCATTGCTGTGGGTATGAAAACCGGTTTGATAATCCTGACAAAGTTTCTCAATGAGGCTTAATGCTGAAGCTTCAGCATAAAACAGGTGCTCTAAACCCACCCAAACCTGAATACGTCCATTCGCCTGCTGATGCCAACGGTTGATTAAAGCCTCATTACTTTTTAAGGTTTCAAAATAATTGTGATCCGGATGTTCCGCGACATAAGGTACTAGAACGGCACGAATTCCCAATGCTTGCGCAGCTTCAGCACTTCCGTCCATATAACGCCACATATCAACGATGGTGGTCGTTCCCGACAATAGTGCCTCGGCATAACATAAATAGGAGGCGATTTTCGCATCCTCTGGTGTCAACACCCGGTGCATCGGGTCAATATACTGCTGTAACCAATCCCAAACCGGTAATCCTTCAGCCGTACCACGCAATAAACCGGAATGACAATGGGTATTGATCAAGCCCGGCATCAGGATCTTTTGTGGGTAATCTTCAATGAGCACCTCTGTATAGCATTGAGTTAACTGTGCCAATGTACCCACTGCTTTTATTTGGTCGCCCTCAATCAGTATCGCGCCATTTTTAATACATTCATTCTGCGCATTCATGGTAAGGACATAGGAAGCTGTTAAAATTTTCATGATTTATACTCAAATCTATTCTATTTATGATGAATGGCTGCGGTTATGGCACGAAGGTTTTGCCTAAAGAAGATGGCAAATTCATTTTGAGTACTTTTTTATTCCGTGAAATCATGACCAGTACCACAATGGTGGCTATATAGGGCAATGCGGCAAGCAGCTCGTTCGGAACCTTGATTCCAAGCGCCTGGGCGTGAAATTGCAAAATGGTTACGCCCCCAAACAGGTAAGCGCCGAGCATTAAACGTGTTGGTTTCCACACCGCAAATACTACCAGTGCAATGGCAATCCAGCCGCGGCCTGCGACCATATTTTCAATCCACATCGGGGTATAGACGGTTGATAGAAATGCTCCGCCAACTCCTGCCATCAAACCGCCAAATAGTACTGCGCCATAACGAATCGCCAACACGTGATAACCCATGGCGTGCGCACTTTCCGGTGATTCTCCAACTGCTTTAAGCAATAAGCCCAAACGGGTTTTGGCCAGCACCAGCCAAACGGCAAAAAATGCCAAAATCGACAAATACACCACATAGTTTTGCTGGAACAAAATCGGACCCAATACTGGAATATCCGCTAATAGTGGAATATTAAAATTAGCCAGACCCGGTAAAGCCATACTGACGTAGTTCTGTCCCAAAAATGCAGAGATACCGAGTCCAAAAATGGTTAAAGCCAAACCGCACGCGGATTGATTGGTACTTAAAGACAAGGTAAAAAAGGCAAAAATCAGGGCCATCAGCATGCCTGCCAGACCACCCATCAATAAGGCACTTAATACACTGGCATCATATTGCGCAGCAAAAGCAAAACCTGCAATTGCACCGACCAGCATCATCCCTTCTACTCCAAGATTAATCACACCTGTCCGCTGTGTGACCAATTCCCCCAGACCTGCGAAAATCAGTGGTGTTGCTGCTGCAACAGTACCTGCAAGAATTGCAGTTATTTCTAAAGCCATATCATGCTTCCTTTTGCTGTAGACAACATTGGGTTAAAGGGTAGTTGCTGTGGGCTGAGGGACCGGTGACGCCATTTTTTTGCTAAACCGGTAACGGTTTTCAATTAATGCATCGGAAGCCAGCAGGAAAAACAACAGCAGCCCCTGGAAAATACCGGTAATCGCGACCGGAAGCTGTAGCTGCATTTGTGCCATTTCACCGCCCAGATAAATCAGCGCCATAAAACAGCCTGACAGCACAATACCGATTGGGTTTAAACGCCCTAGATAGGCCACGATAATCGCTGCATAGCCATAACCTGGGGACAGGTTCGGATTCAGCTGACCAATAGGTCCAGCCACTTCACAGATTCCGGCAATACCTGCCATCATTCCGGAAATCACCAGACTCATCCAGATAGCTTTGGAGGAAGAAAAACCTGCGTATTTGGCAGCTAAAGGTGCCTGACCGCTGACTTCCAGTTTATAGGCCGTCAGACTTTTACGCATAAAAACCCAGAACAGAAGGACTGCAAAAAAAGTGACAAAAATAGAGGTATTAATGCGTGTGCCTTCTACAATAAATGGCAGCGTCGCACTCTCACTAAAAACCACCGATTGAGGGAAGTTCATCCCTTCCGGATCACGCCAGGGGCCATTGACCAGGTATAGCAACACACATACTGCGACATAATTCATCATCAGGGTGGTCAGGGTTTCTTCAGCATTAAAATGGGTTTTCAGTAAGGCAGGAATTGCACCCCAGAGTGCCCCACCAAGTGCGCCCATAACGATCATTAACGGGAGAATCCACCAGCCGATGTGATCATGAAATAAAATCGCAATACCACCGCCAAAAATCGCGCCCATGGTGAGCTGACCTTCAGCACCGATATTGAATAATTTGGCTCGAAATCCGACCGTCAGACCTAAGGCAATCAGAATCAGAGGTCCGGCTTTGACTGCCAGTTCACTCCAACCATAAGACGATGTCAGCGGTTCAATAAAGAAGATGTACATGGCTTGCGCGGGATTAATCCCCAACATTAAAAACAGAATACTACCGACAATCAGCATGGCTAGCAGCGCAATGAGCGGTGAAAGCCACTTCATGATTTGAGAGGGATGTTCACGCGGTTCCAGTAAATGCATGTCGCTCTCCTCTCAACCTGTATATTTGTTTTTTTGTTATATTAAGCATGAGCTTGCTGCTCCTCTACTATGATCGCAGTGTCATGGCCTGGAATGCCTGACATCAAGATTCCAACATTTTCAGTATTGGTTTCATGAGTAGGTATCGCTGGAGATAGTTCACCATTGGCCAACACGCAGAGACGATCACTGATTTCAAACAGCTCTTCTAATTCTTCTGAAATCACCAAAATGGCAACACCTTGTCGAGAGAGATCAATCAGGGTTTGCCGGATAAACATGGACGCGCCCACATCAACGCCCCAGGTCGGTTGAGCCACAATCAGGAATTTCGGGTTTTGCAAAATTTCCCGGCCGACAATAAATTTTTGTAGATTTCCACCGGACAAGGAACGTGCTTCTGCCTCTGGGCCACTGGCTTTCACCCCGAATTTTTCAATACAGTGCTCGGCAAAAAGCTTACATTGTGCAAACTTGATTAATCCCCATTGCGTCAGGTTCTGCCGAAATGCGGTCAGCAAGGCATTCTGGGACAGTGTCATGTTCGGGACTGCTCCTCGGCCCAGACGTTCTTCAGGGACAAAGCCCAGGCCCAAATCACGCCGTTGTCCAGAACTGAATCGGGAAATATCGATTTGATCCAGAACCATCCGGCCATGTTTCAGGCTATTTTCACCCGACAATAAAGACAGTAATTCTGCTTGCCCATTGCCAGAAATCCCGGCAATTCCTACAATTTCACCGGCAAAAATATTTAAATTGATATTTTTCAGCGACACACCAAATGGGTCGTCGGACTGGTAATTGAGATTCTCAACCTGGAATAATATCTGTTTTTCACCTGTATATTCAGGGCGTACATAGGTCGGTAAATCACGGCCAATCATTAAGCGTGCTAAATCACTGGTACTGTTGTCTTTGGGATTAACATTTCCGGTGACACGGCCATTGCGTAAGATGGTCGCTTCATCACAGAGTTCTTTGATCTCGTGTAATTTATGACTGATATATAAAATTGAAACGCCTTGGGAGGCCAATAACCGTAAAGTTTTAAACAGTTGCCGTACCGCTTGTGGTGTCAATACTGAAGTCGGTTCATCTAAAATGATTAAAGCGGGATTTTGCAAAAGGCAGCGAATAATTTCGACACGTTGCCGCTCACCTACCGATAAAGAATGTACTTCGCGGCGTGGATCAATGGGTAAACCATATTGTTCTGAAACTTCAATAATTTTTTGGCTCAGGACTTTTAAATGAATCTTTTCATCCAGTCCCAGCAAAATATTTTCCACCACGGTCAAGGTTTCAAATAAAGAGAAATGCTGATAGACCATGCCAATCCCGAGTTTTCTTGCCATCGACGGGTTATCAATATGAACTTCTTTACCGTTCCAGAGGATTTGTCCTTGATTGGCCTTGGTTGCCCCATAAATGATTTTCATCAGGGTACTTTTGCCAGCACCATTTTCACCCAAAATGGCATGAATTTGCCCAGGTTGAACGGTTAAATGTATCTGGTCATTCGCTTTCAATGAATTGTAACTTTTACAGATATTGATGAGCTGTAAACGCGGTACACCTGAAGAAGAACGTGCGTTCAACTCTTGCGCATGAGCAGATCTATCGTGTTGAGAGGTCATCATCAGTGCCCTATTCAATGCTGTGACAGTGCGGCATCCATCTGAAGCGTGCAGGCATTCAGATGGATGCGGGAAAGTACATCAAAGTATTTAAAGTTTTTTGAATTGCAAAATGACAAAGCTTTATTTCGGTAATGAACCCTCTACGCCCTTCACGTAGTAATTCATTTTGCTTAGTGCCGCATCATCTAGGCGCTTGCCCTTTGCCAAGACCAATGTGCCATCCTGTTTATGAATCGGGCCGGTAAATGGATGCAGTGTGCCTTTTAAAATGCCATCACGTACGCTGAGCGCTTTTGCTTTAGAGGCTGCCGACACTGAAGGACCAAAGCTTTCGATATCGACGGCTTTTTGTTTTACGCCATACCACATTGCACTTGGTTTCCAGGTTTTCTTGCTGACTTGCGTCATTACCGGAGTATAAATTTTTTCCCAATGTAAAACCGATGCAGCAAGATGCGCTTTAGGGCCAAATTTGCTCATGTCAGAATCCCAGCCAAAAGCAAAGACACCTTTTTGTTCAGCCGCCTGTACCACTGCTGGAGAATCGGTATTTTGCATCAACACATCTGCGCCTTGAGCAATCAAAGCCAAGGCTGCATCACGTTCTTTGCCCGGGTTAAACCATGAATTCACCCAAATGACTTTGGTTTTAATTTTTGGATTTACACTTTGTGCACCGAGGGTATAGGCATTGATATTACGGATAACTTCAGGAATCGGAAAAGACGCAACTACACCCAAAACATTATTTTTGGTTTTTTGCCCTGCGACCACACCCAGCATATAAGCACCTTCATAGGTACGGACATCGTAGACCCCTAAGTTTTTGCCCTGCTTATAACCGGTTGCATGCATAAATACTGTATTGGGAAATTGCTTGGATACTTTCTCCATTGCATTCATATAGCCAAACGAAGTCGCAAAAATGACTTTATTGCCTTGTTGTGCCAGGTTGCGGATCACACGTTCGGCATCTGCTGTTTCAGGGACATTTTCGATATAAGAGGTTTTATATTTTCCTGCGAGGGTTTTTTCAGCCTTAATCCGGCCTTGATCATGAGAATAGGTCCAGCCATGGTCACTGGTTGGGCCAATATAAACAAATGCGGCTTTATCTTGGGCCTGAACATTGGCGACAGCGGCCATGCTCATCATACCGCTTGCCATTAACACCCCTACCAATTTTTTCAATCCGGTTTTGAAGCTATTTTTTTCTTTCATTTTATTCTGCTCTTGGTTGTTCTGTGTCATACAACACATGCTTTAAAATGACTTCACTCAAATGTGCTCAGTCTGTTCAATATATAATTAGCAATAAGCATTCCAGTTTTTATTAAAAATAATAAAAATAGGGTTTTAAAATAAAATGTTTTTTGTTTTTATAATTTAATTAAGGCGTAATGATATTAAATTTATAAAAGCTTATTTTATGATTGATAGGGGATTTAATTTATCAAATGGATTTATTTTTTTATTTTTGCTTATTAGTGGTGCGATAAAATAAAATGCCTTAAATTTGCGCATTCCTTTTTTTAATCCAAGCTTCATATTTTTCATGAGCAAAGATAGATGTAGATGATAGAATCATGTATTGAGACTCATTGAGGGAGTGGAATTGTTTTTGATATAAGCTATTAATATTAAAATAGATTAATAGTATTTTTTAATAATTGGATTTAGCCTGTAATGCACCGAAAGATTAATGTCTTACAGATATTTTTCTTTTCTCTCCTCATTGAAGGAGATTGGAACTCGCTAATCGAAGCTTGCCTAGATTGATTTATTTTAATTTTCAAATTTTGAAAATATTAATCAATTTTAATTAAGAAATAAGGAGATATAAATAATATTTTAATCATTCAAAAATAATATAAATAAAAACCACTATATTAAAATATAGGGTTTCTGTTTAAAATTTAATCCATATTTTTAAATTTTAAAATATATTAGACAACATAACGTTTACTTAATCCCCACTCGGCTAAGATTCGACGATAGGTCGTTGAAGAGCGATCTGCTTCAAAATGCGCTTCCATGGAAATATCGAGCGGTAATTCTTCAGGTTTCTGGCTTTCCACCATGTCCTGATCTTCGGCAAAAATTTGTGCATTGAAGTCATATACCGCCTGTAAATCTCCTGTGGTATCGAAGTTGCGTGTCAGCGGCACAAATAACCGGGTTTTATTGTGTGAAACCGGACAACAGGCATTGAGAATTTTTAATTGTCCCTGTTCTGGGAAATGTACGGTTAGCACTGCAGAAAACGGTGGATAGACATCAAATACACGTTTCCACAAAAAGCCTTCTGGTGCTAAATCTTGCATACCATGTGGATAGTTGCTGACACTGCTGACATATTCGGTATGCAGGCCGTAATCTGTACGTTCTGTCGTGTATTTGGGTACAACCTGATTTCCAGGATCTGCGAAAGAACCCTGATGAACCCAGGCAAAATGTGCAACATCAATAAAGCCTTCCAGTTGACGGCCACTTGAACCGGCAATATCCACAAATGGAGGTAAAATTGCCTGATGATCTGGCATCTCCCAGGTAGCTAAAACAGGGAAATTAGCTTTTGCTTCGTCACGGCCAAAAATACTGGTCCAGATCAAGCCATATTTTTGAACTACTGGAAATTTAGTCAGAGAAAAACGCTCAGAAATGTTGGTCAGATCGGGTTGTGCAGGAATTTTGATACATTTTCCCTGGCCATTATAGTGTAGACCATGATAAGGACAGACCAGATTTTCACCCGAAACCCAGCCTTTGGTTAAGGGTACACCCCGATGTGGACAGATATCTCGGACCAGATGAATATCGCCACTTTCTGTTTTGTACAATGCCAGTTTGACATCAAGCAGGGTCACTTGTTGCGGTTGGGTAGAAACGTCCTGAATCCGTGCAACCGGATACCAGTGACGAGCCAGAATGTCCCAGTCCTGATCATCAAACTGGCTATAGCAGGGTTTGTTGAATAAATTGATGACTGGAATGGCGTTCATATCAAACCTATATTCTTACTGTGGATGGTCTCTTTTTACAGGCCTTGAACAGTACAGAACTGTGCAATTTTGGCTTTGCTTATGATTGAAATTACTTAATTTATTGTCATTCTGTCTATTAGAATGATTCGTACTATTCATTCTTAAAATTAGAACACATCAACCATGTACAAATGTACTTGCCGATTAAAGCTACCTTCTTTGGCATAAAACTCGCATAAACACGTTTATCTCAAATATTGATATAAATAAAAGGTGGTACTTGCTTGACTAAATTGATGAATACGCCTTTTTCCCGATTTTCAGAATATTTTATCGCGGTGGCAAAAACGGGAAGTTTACGCAAGGCCGCAGATCAATTATTCATTTCCGTGTCTGCAGTACATCGGCAAATTGCTCTGGCTGAAGAAGAACTGGGAATTATGTTATTTGAGCGCTTGCCCAATGGTTTAAAACTGACACTGGCGGGCGAATTACTCTATGCCGATGTTATAAAATGGCAAAAAGAATTCCAGCAAACCCGGATTCGCTTTGATGAAATTCAGGGGCTTACGCGTGGGACCATCGAATTTGGTTTAATTTCTGCCTTGAATGATGGTTTTGTCATGCAGTCCGTGCAATATATGTATGAACATTATCCCTGGATTAATTTTAATATCCGGGTTGCAGACAGTGAAATTGTAGCCAAAAAAGTGATTGAGGCAGATCTGGATTTTGGCCTGATCCTGAATCCAAAATCCCATCAACATATTGAAGTCCTCCATTTTCTGGAACTGCCTTTAGGTTTTGTGATGGGTAAGTCTCATCCTCTTGCTCAAGCAGAAAAGATTTATTTTTCAGATACCTTGAATGACAACCATTTTATTCCGGCCGACCCCCTGATTATTCATGATTATGTACAGGCATTGTATAAACATCATCAATTTATACCTGCACGTAAAACGGAATCGAATGATCTCCGCCTGATGAATACTCTCATTAAGGCGAATTCCGGGATTGGAATTTTTAGTTATCTCGATGTTTTACCGTATGTCGAGCGAGATGAAGTGGTCTTTAAACCTATCTCTGAAAAAGGGCTGCATCCGCTGACCATTGCCTTGTGTGTGGCGCCTAAACGCCAAATTTCACGCGTTTCCCAGTTGATGATTAAACATATGATTGAACAAATGGAAACCTTAAAAAGCAAGGTACAGCAACTGTAGTATTTTCATACTTAAATAACAAAAACCGCGATGGCTAAAATCGCGGTTTCTCGATATGTGATGCCATTAATTAGACTTAATCCAATGGATTACCCACAATATTGCTAATAATGCCTTTCATAATATGTGGGCCTTGTTCTTTCCGTAGGTCTGCATACCAGTCTTTGGTAATTTGCTCATCTTTCATATGCGTGACATCACAACGCTTACGTGCACGTAGCAGCAATTCATTGGCGCGTTCATTGCGTTTATTCTGATAACGTTTCAGGGCATCTTCCAGACCTAGCGTATTAATTTGTAAGGCACGTGCCAGATAGACCGCATCTTCCATTGCCTGGCAACCTCCCTGGCCGATATCCGGTGTGGTGCTATGTGCCGCATCCCCTAAAATTACCACACGACCCTTATAAAACTGGTTAAAAGGCTCAATATCATGGATTTCGACACGATTGGTTTTCTGCTCATCAATACTGTCAATCAGGCATTGAACCTGGGAGCACCAGCCAGAGAAATATTGCTTTAATAAGATCTTATATTCCGAACGTTGATTCTCCAGACCTGCGGGCAATGGCACATCAAAGAAGAAATAAAAGCGATGCTCTGCCACAGGCATCAGTGAAGCGCGTTTGCCTTCACCGACAAAAGTGGTCCACTGCTGTGCGGGCGCTAAATCTTCAGAGATCTCAACCAGTCCGTTCCAGTTCACATAGTCAGCATAACGGCGTTCAACCTGTTTGCCCAATACATACTGACGCGTCATAGAATGCGTACCATCTGCGCCAATCAATAATGCTGCAGAGGCAGTGCTGCCATCCTGAAAACCGATTTCGACGTGTTGCCCCTTATCCTTAATAGACACCATTTTTTTACCGAGCTGAATATCCTGCCGGCCAAACTCGTCCATTAACATATTTTGTAATTCAGCACGCGATACCGGATATGGACGTTGACCGACTTCTTCAATTAACGGCGCCAAACTAAACTGCGTCATGACCTCGCCATTCAAACCATCGATATAGGCTAAGTCATTCATCTGGCCACCTAGCTTTGCAACCTGCTCAGTTAAGCCCAGATAGTTCAAACACTTCACCCCGTTTGACCACAAGGAAATTGCAGCACCGACAGGTAAAATCTGTTCTGCCTGCTCATAGATGGTGACCCGATGTCCGAACTTTTTTAGTGCAATTCCTGTGGTTAATCCGCCCATACCTGCCCCAATTATTGCAATTTCCATCTATTTCTCCTGGCTATTTCATCTTCATTGCCAGCTAAAATGCTAAAAACGTGCCATCCTTGAAAAAAGATGCACTAAAAAAATTGCGAAAGTTGGCATACGCTGTGCTTTTAAATTCCTTCAATGTCCTGTTTTTATAAATACAGAATCAAATCTGGGTTTATAAAAGTGCATATTCATGTGACGTATAACAATGATGATGGAAATTTAAGATGGCGACCTTATTAGCTCCAATTTTTGATCTGCCTGCTCCAGTACAGCAGTTAACTAACCTTGCAGATGCCCGAATTGGCGCAGAAATTCTTGAATGTTCAGATGAGTTTTTTGCTGAAGCAAAACGCATGTTGCAATTTGAGGCACCGGTCTTTATCGAAGACAAGTTTGATGAGCATGGCAAATGGATGGATGGATGGGAAACCCGTCGCAAGCGCCACACGGGCTATGATTGGGCCATCATTAAACTTGCTGTTGCGGGTCAAATACAGGCACTCGATATTGATACGACTTTTTTTAGCGGTAATTATCCGGCCTCTGCTGCTGTGCAAGCATGTTATGCGCCAGATGGAAATCTTGATCAGGCAGAATGGATCAGCATTATAGAAAATAATGTCTTGGGCCCCAGCCAGCATCATATTGTTCAGATTTCAGCAAAGCAGATATTTACCCATGTCCGTTTGAATATTTATCCTGACGGTGGGATTGCACGTTTTAAGGTCTATGGTCAGGTAAAAATCAATCTGCAAGATAGTGATCAAATGCTAGATGTTTTGGCACTAGAACATGGTGGCCGTGTCGTTGCCTATAGCGATGCGCATTTTGGACATCCACGCAATCTGATTAATCCGGGACGTGGCATTAACATGGGCGATGGCTGGGAAACCAAACGGCGTCGTGCTCCAGGATTTGACTGGTGCATTTTGGCTTTAGGCGCCAGTGCCCGAATCGAGAAAATTGAAATTGATACCGCCCATTTTAAGGGAAATTTCCCTGCAGAGGTTTCTATTCAAGCCATCTATGTTGAGGATGCAACCGATGAGCAACTCATTCCACAAAGCATGTTCTGGCCTTTTTTGTTAGCAGCCCAACCTATGCAAATGGATCATATTCATCATTACATCAATGAAATTTTACAACACGAAAAAATTTCCCATATTCGTGTCAACATGATTCCGGACGGTGGCATCAGCCGGATTCGTCTCTGGGGAAAATTGGCTTGAGTGATCAATGATATGTCTATGCAAAGTATAAAAATACAGCCTTTAAGCACTGAAAGTTTTCTGCCTTTTGGAGAAGTCATTGCCTGTCAGGGTAATCATTATTTTCATATCAATGAGCAGCAGACTGAGCGTTATCATGCCCTGGCTGAAGTAGAAAGTGACACCAAGGTCGGACTGAGTATTTTTAGAAATATGCAAGCTACGGCAATTCCTTTTCAAATCTCAATGCTGGAAAGGCATCCTCTAGGATCACAGGCTTTTATTCCGATGCACGGCCAGCAATTTTTAATCGTTGTAGCGCCTGAACTTGATTATACACAGCCCGATATTAGTCAGATTCAGGTATTTATCAGTGATGGTTCTCAAGGGATAAATTATCGTGCCGGAACCTGGCATCATCCATTATTGACCCTTGAAGCACCCAGCGAGTTTTTCGTAGTGGATCGTATAGGTAGCGGATCAAATTGTGATGTTCATCCTTTTCCTGAAAACATCCAGATCGTATTTTAAACGCATTAAAAAAAGCCCTTTTATCAGGGCTTTTAACTTATTTCTTCATCACTTTGCCTAGAAGTGATATTTCACTAAAGCACTGACATTATTTTCATCGGCATTTGGGATACCGAATTTGTTGTTCCAGATAGAATGTTCAATCCCCAGATATAAATTGGTGTCTGGAGAAATGTGTTTACCGACATTCCATTTCCATTGGGTGGTCCAGTTCATCTCGCTGTCATGAGTATCTTCTTCTGTAGACCAGTCCAAGAAGCCATCCACCAGAAATTCTTCAGTTCCCAGTTTAATTGGCACGCCGTAGGTCAGTGTCAACTGGTAATCATCATCAATATTCTCATTATTCACGCGATAAAGATTAATGCTAGCATAGCGGAAATAGGGAATTTCCAGATCGAAACCTACGCCGTAGAGGAAGTTATCAAAACCTTCTCCACCTTCCCAGGTCGTTGAGACCAGTACATCTTTAACCGGGCCAAAGGCAAGTTTCTGGCCTGATACTTCTCCCAAGCTTAAACGTGGTGAAAATTCAAAATAACTGGATTTAAAGTCATCTGCGCCGCGCATACGGTCAATGAAGAAGAAGACATCTGCATATTTTACTTTTGCCGTATATTCAAAGGTCGCAGTCGCCTGTTTCTCATCGACCACCTCATAGTTTTCTCCATAAAGTCCGGTGACACTGAAGTCTTGCCAGATCGGTTTTGCCTGTGCGGATGCCGCACCCAATACAAGTAATGTTGCAGCAGTAAGTTGAGTGAATTTCATAAATAAGGGTCCCCAATGGAATGAAAGAATCACATTCTGAATTAAGCAAAAACAAAGCCAACATTTTTAATTTTTGATAAAAAAAACAGCCCATTTTCTGGACTGTTTTCATCCTGGTTTAAATTTTCTAATGTGGAATCTTTGCCACAATTTCTGTAGTCGCTGTGCTTTTATTTTTAAATAGGTTCAGATGATTGAACAACAGGTTGAGTAAAATGGCCATTAAGCAGGTTGAGCTAATCCCCGAATGAAACAAGGTTTGCACCCATTTTGGAAAGTTGGCATAAAAGGAATGATCAATAATGGGAATCATGCCGGCTGCAATAGCCGTCGCAACAATGATAAGATTTTTTTGCTCGTTATAATCAATTTTAGCCAAGGTACGAATCCCGCTTGCAGCGACTGTTCCAAAAAGTACCAGACCTGCACCACCTAATACCGGTACAGGAATGGCAGCAATCAAACGTCCCATAATGGGCAATAAACCCAACACTACTAAAATCATGCCACCCGCAGCGACCACAAAGCGACTTTTAATTCCGGTAATCGCCACCAAGCCGACATTTTGTGCAAAAGCACTTTGCATAAATGAACCAAAAACCGGTGCCATCGCACTCGATAACATATCGGCACGCAAGCCATTCGAGATACGATCCGCATCCACTTTGGTACCTACAATCTCACCCACTGCAATGATATCTGCTGTGGTTTCGGTCATAATCACGAGAGTAACGATGAGCATGGAAATAATGGCTGTGAGCTCAAAAGTCGGTAGTCCAAAGGCGAAGAAGCTAGGTACCTGAATCCATGTCCCAGTCGCAACTTTAGAGAAATCACCAAAACCGAATAAATAGGCCAGTACTGAACCTAAAACAATTGCTAGAAGAATAGACAAGCGACGGATAGCGGCCTGTCGGCTCAAATTCAGGCAAATTACTAAAGCCAAGGTCATCAATGCCAGACCAATGTTCTCGACACTTCCCCATTCTGGTGCCTTGGGATTGCCGCCCATCATCCAGCGGACTGCCACCGGCAATAAAGACAAACCAATGATAGTAATGACGCAACCGGTCACGACTGGTGGAAAGAAACGGATAATTTTGGAAAAATAAGGTGCGAGGAAAAAACCGATCAATGATGCGACAATGACTGCACCGTAGACGGCTTGCAAACCACCGCCTGTAGTCACAATCGCAACCATCGTTGCGACACCGGCAAAAGAAACCCCTTGCACCAAAGGTAGTTTTGCACCGATATATTTCACCCCAACGGTTTGCAAAATTGTGGCTAAACCACCGACAAATAGCGCCGCCGCAATCAATAATCCAATTTGATAAGCTTCTAGGCCGGCTGCTGTTCCCACGATTAAAGGTGGTGCAATAATTCCACCATACATGGTCAGTACGTGTTGCAAACCATAAGCTGCACTTTTCCCCGCACCTAAATATTCATGTTCAGGTGATATTGTTTTACTTTGTTCTGTCATTTTTCTCACCCTCAAAGTCTAAATATAAAATCAGCTTCCGCGATATGTGGAGTACGCGAATGGGCTGATCAGTAAAGGAATATGAAAATGCTGGAATGCATCTTTCACATAAAAATGAATAACTGCTTTAGGAAAAAAGTTTCTAAACCCAAACCTTCAAAATAAGCAGATGTAAAAAACTCAAGACTATAGATACCTGTTTTTAAATCGACTATGCCAAAATCACTGACGCGGCCGTCTGTATTGGTTTTTGTCTCAGCAAGCAAGCGACCTTCTTCAGCAAAAAGTCGTACCACCACGTCTGTCGCAGGTTTTCCCAGATGTGTATCTAAAATATGCGTGCTAATCATGCATGAAGCTCCTGAGCCAGTCGTGACAAGGCAATTTCTGCCAGTTGATGATGGACAATACGTTTCTCAATCTCTGGATCATTTAGCAAACGATAGTTCAGGGCTTGAAGGACGTCTTCACTGCTCAATCCAGCAGCTTTGATCAGAAAGATAAACCCATATTTTTTTTCATAGGCAAGATTGCCTTTAAGCAGCGCGAGCTGGGTATCGTCATCTGCTGTAATGCCGGATTGCTCACGATGGGAAAAGTCTTTTTCTATTTCACTTAATTCAGCCTGTGCCTGTTTTTCACCTATACGGGGATGATTATCCAGCGCAGTTTTAATTTCATCCCAACTCCAGGTCGCCGCCTGTTGGTTCGCTGCACTCAAAACATCCTCAAGCGATGCATAAGGACGTTTTGCGGCAAGCTCGGTCGACCAGCTGGGTATTTGCACACAGTGCTTTAAAAAGATCATCGCATCTTCTGTTGATGCTTGATTAAATTCAACAAGTTGCACTATTCAATCGCCTGATTATATTGCTTGGTTATTTAAAACTGGTTTTGCAATAACAGTGCCAAAGCTGATGTGTTTGTTATTTTTATAAAGTACATGACTCAAAAAAGAGCATCTAAAATGATCTTTTCCAATATATTTTATGATTATGGCGCATGATGGTTATACCAGTGCTCGGCAATATCCCCACGGCGGCAAATCCAGACCTTGTCATGATTCTGAATATACTCTAGGAACTTTTGTAGTGCTTTAAAACGTCCCGGCCGTCCTAAAATACGGCAGTGCATGCCAATCGACAGCATTTTTGGCGCAGTTTCACCTTCGGTATAGAGCACATCAAAAGCATCTTTGAGATATTGATAAAACTGTTCCCCGCTATTAAAACCGCCAGGTGAACTGAATTTCATGTCATTGCTATCCAGGCTATAAGGAATAATCAAATGCGAACGTGTTTCCCCTGCCTGATTGGTCAAGGTGCTCCAAAATGGCAAGTCATCCCCATAGTAATCAGCGTCATATTTGATTTGAGGAAAATCAGCCAGAAGTTGACGGGTATTCGGACTGTCCCGACCGGTATACCAGCCGATCGGTGCTTCACCAAACAGGCTTTCCAGAACGCTGACCGCCTGATCCATATACTGACGTTCAAGTTCAAGCGGCATGTCCTGATAATGTAGCCAGCGCTGCCCATGTGAAACCACATCATAATGAGCTGATTTAATCGCCTCGACCACATAAGGATTACGTATTAAGGCCATACCGACTCCAAAGATAGTCATCGGCAAACCACGTTTCTGGAACTCCTGATGAATCCGCCAGAAGCCTGCACGTGAACCATATTCGTACATCGAATCCATCGACATATGTTTGTCTGGAAAGCTGGCAGCACCGATGATTTCAGATAAAAACTGTTCTGACCCCGTATCACCATGTTCAATGTGGTTTTCACCACCTTCTTCATAATTCAGCACAAACTGTACCGCGACACGCGCGCCGTTTGGCCATTGCACTTTTGGTGGTTCGCCATGATAACCAATCAGGTCACGCGAATAAGGTGCACTGCGAATGCTCTCGATAAGTTCTTGTCCGCGTAAGTAGCTAGTCGTCACATCAATTCCTTGTGGATTCTGAGTAAATGATCAATGGTCTATACGCGTGATAAGCAATTTATGCGCCAAAGTAGAGCATTGAAATTGAGAGCACGCTTTTTAAAAAATATTTTCAGCGAGATTTAAGCTTAGAAATATCCCATCTCAATATTTGCGTAGTTGAACATAAAAAACCTGGAAAGTTGCTTATTTTGTTTTTAATCGCTGGTCAGTGTTCTGATTTACGCAATCCTATATCCTGTTAATTGAAATTTCATAGAACACCTTGCTGTTTTATAGTCCAGCTAAAGGTCACGACACAGAATCCATTATGAATACAAATATCGCCACGTTTAGTCCCGACTTACCCGTCCATATGACATTCGAGGAACATGACTGGCATCTTTTGGCTCAGTACTGGTATCCGATTGCACTTGCGCGTGATATTACAGATCAGCCAACAAGTAGTATGCTGCTTGATATGCCGCTGGTGATTTATAAAATGAACGATGAACTGGTGGTGGCGAAAGATGCATGTCCGCATCGCGGTGTACCTTTAAGCTTGGGAAAAAATGACGGCAAAGGCGTGGTGTGTCGTTATCACGGTTTACGCTTTGGCAGTGAAGGTAAATGTAACCGTATTCCTGCACATCCTCAGCATAAAATATCGGAGCGCTTCCATCTAAAAACTTATGCTGCGGTAGAAAAATATGGTCTGATCTGGTGTTCGTTAAGCGCTGAAAAGGATGCAGAACCTCATATTCCTCATATGCCTTTTTGGGATGATGCTGAGTATCAGCAACTGGTCTGCCCTCAGATAGACATTCAATGTTTTGCAGGAAGACAGCTCGAAGGTTTTATTGATGTGGCACATTTTGCCTGGGTGCATCCCGATACTTTTGGTGATCCGGAGGATGTAGAAGTTCCTGATTACAGTACGACAGAAACGGATGTTGGTTTTAATGCAGATTATATCAGTAGTGTGGGACGTTATCCGATCGGAACAGAGCAGCGTGGCCAGGAAGATTTTAAATGGTTACGTCATTTTGAAGTGAGCCTACCCTTTACTGCAACCCTTACGATTCATTTTCCGAATGATGCCAAGCAGGTCATCATGAATGCGGCTTCACCGATGACTGCGCGTTCAACACGACTTTTTGCACCTATTTGCCGCAATTATGATAAAGATTTACCGGTTGAAGATGCCTATGCCTTTAATATGAAAATTTTCGAGGAAGATCGTGTGATTGTGGAAAATCAGAAACCTGAATATTTACCTCTGGACTTATCTTTAGAAGCGCATTTTCCGGCAGATCGAAGCTCGAGTATGTACCGAAAATTACTACGTAAACGGGGATTTAGTCCTTTATTTGCTGCTTAAAATTTTATTCAAAAGAAAGATTCATAATAAATAACCAGGGTTAGAGCTCCTCTGATATTTAAAAATTAATTGGGTTATATATTGATTTCTATGAGGATACATCTTGTTATATAGCCTCATAAGCCTTGTATTCTGGTGAAGATAAGGCCTTTTAGAACGATAAAGAACTTTAAGAAGATAAAATTAGTTTTTTATTAAAATAGGTATATAATAAATAAAATCACTTTACTTTACTATTTTAATAAAATTATGGATCAATATTGCACACTGCAGATTTATCAGGAAGATGAATGGCTGGATTGCGCTATTGTTGAGATTGTCGGTCAACAACAAACTGGATGGCAAGCAGCCACGCGCACATCATATCTATTTGAATATGCTATTTCTTATATGGACCTAAGCGATGGGCATGCGCTAGCCTATCATTTACCAGTAAATGTGCAAAATACCTTGCAATCTACCTGGCCAGCCTTCCTGATGGATTTGTTACCTCAAGGTTATGGCCGTAAAGAATTACTCCGTCAGCTTAATTTTTCTGAAAACACTCAGGAACAAGCAGACTGGGCGCTTCTAAAAGCGGGTGCAGGTAATCCGATTGGTAATTTACGGATTAAAGAGGCTTATGAATGGCTACAGGGGCAGTTTCCTGTTCAGCAGAATCATGGCTTTAGCCTAGACCAAGTCGTAGAACGTCAAGAAAACTTTATTGAATCCTTAGCCTCTCATGGACTTTTTATTGCCGGCTCTTCTGGTATTCAGGGCGAGTGGCCAAAATTACTGCTGACTCAAGGTCATGATGACCTGTTCTATCTGGATCACACGCTGACAGATCATCAGGTCAAACAGCATTGGCTGGTGAAATTCAGTCGTGGCAGTGATCAGAATCTAGATAAAATTTTGATGCACGAAGCCTTATATATGAAAATTGCCCAATACCTGGGACTTCGTGTTCATCAGGAACTGGAGCTGCATGGTAAGACTTTATTTATTCCCCGATTTGACCGTAAAGTCAGCGATGGGAAGGTTGAAAGAATTGCCCAGGAAAGTATTGCTTCTCTGGGAGGAAAAGCCGGTTTTGGGGTAAGAATGACCCATAACCAGATCTGTAGCCTGTTGATGCAATGCTGTACTGAACCAAAACAGGAAATCTTTGAATATTTGAAGCGTGATCTTGCCAATGTCGCTTTAGGCAATAAGGACAATCATACCCGTAATACAGCGATTCAACGTTTCAATAATGGAATCATTCGACTAACCCCATTATTTGATTTTGCGCCGATGTGGCTACATCCAGATGGTATTGCCCGAACTACGCGTTGGGAGCGAGATGATCATGGTGGTATGCCAATTTGGCATTCAGTCATTGAACAGATTGCCGAAAGCACGATGATTGATCCAAAAGAAATCAAAGCGGTGTTAATCGAACAATTACCACTTTATCAGGGATTACTCGAGCACATGCAGTATCTGCAATTGGCACCTGAAATTCTGGAAAATAGCCAGTATCGAATTGATAATATTTGCCAACAATTGGAGGAGCTGAATTATGGATAAACGCTTCAAGCCACTGACTCCGATTCAACAGATGCAAAAGAGATTGTCTGTACTTGAAACCGTCAGTAACAATCCTGACTGGCCTTTTCATCAGGTTGCTCGCTTCATTCGTACCGAGTTGCACCTCACACTCAACGATATGGCTAAAATTACCAAGATTGCTCCCCAGACTCTACAGAAAATGGAACAACCTGAAGGCAATCCAACACTCAAGTCTATGCAGAAATTACTGGATGCTTTTGGTTTAAAGTTAGAAATCAGGGTTAAATCCTGATGATAATCTGATGCTTTAATTGATATTTAGGGGAATTTTAGAGAAGAAGAATGACTTAACAACTGAAAATATACCCTCCTCCAATCTGTTTATTGAGTCCTTGCTCCATCGCAGGAATCCCGGTTTAAATTAAACACGGGATTCACTGGAGGCTGATATTTTCTCATCAGTTTTTTAATGAATAAGTTTACTTTTTAAACATCATTATGAAGAAATATCAACACAGAGATATTTCATTTCAAGGTATTCATCCATACCGAATTTAGACCCTTCACGGCCTAACCCTGATTGCTTGACTCCACCAAATGGCGCAACCTCATTAGAGATAGCTCCGGTATTGATTCCCACCATACCGTATTCTAAGGCTTCACCTACACGCCACTGACGTGCTGTACTTTGGGTAAATACATAGGTAGCCAGACCGAATTCTGTATCGTTCGCCATCTGAATTGCTTCTTCTTCAGTCTTGAAACGGAATAACGGCGCCAACGGTCCAAAAGTTTCTTCTTTTGCCACACGCATCTGCTGAGTAACTTCAGTCAGAAGCGTTGGCTCGAAGAATGTACCGCCCAGATTTGAGCGCTGTCCACCGGTTTTCACCTCTGCACCTTTGCTCACTGCGTCGGCAATATGTGACTGCACTTTTTCAATCGCAGCCTCATCAATTAATGGACCTTGGGTAGAAGCTTCATCACGGCCATCACCGACTTTTAGTTTGGCAACGGCAGCCACCAGTTTTTCTACCAGCGCATCATAAATGCCATCTTGTACATAAATCCGGTTCGCACAAACACAGGTCTGCCCACTGTTCCGGAATTTACTGGCCATGATGCCCTGTACCGCCTGTTCAAGATTGGCGTCATCAAAGACCAGAACCGGTGCATTGCCACCAAGTTCTAAAGACAGTTTTTTGATGGTCGGTGCACATTGCTGCATCAGGATACGGCCGACTTGAGTCGAACCGGTAAAGCTTAACTTTTTCACAGTTTCGCTTTCACATAAGACCTGACCCACTGCAACCGCATCACCACTAACATGCAGCAATACATCTTGTGGCAAACCTGCGCGCAAGGCCAAAACTTCAAGCGCATAGGCGGTTAAAGGTGTTTGTTCAGCCGGTTTAACCAGCATGGAACAGCCAGCAGCCAGAGCTGGCGCGGCTTTACGGGTAATCATCGCCGCCGGGAAATTCCATGGCGTGATCGCAGCTGTTACCCCAATCGCCTGTTTAACGACCAATAAACGCTGATGGGCAAGCGTTGGTGTCAACACGTCACCATCAATACGGCGCGCCTGCTCGGCAAACCAGCGGATAAAGGAAGCGGCATAACCAATTTCACCACGCGCCTCAGCCAGTGGCTTACCCTGTTCAGCAGTCAGAATCTGAGCCAAAGATTCTTTATGTTCCTGCATCAGATTGAACCAGGCCCAAAGCACATCCGCACGTTCGAGGGCTGTCTTGGTTTTCCAGGCTTTTTGGGCTTGCTGAGAACGAGCTATCAGCTGTTCTACAGATGTCCGGTCATGGGATTTTACCCAGGCCAAAGTGGCTTGGGTTGCTGCATCTTTGACTTCAATATATTCATCCGTGGCAGGCTGATCGAAGCTGATATCAGGATGCTGTAATAAATCTCTATATTGCGCTTGAAGCATGATCATTACTCTTTTATTAGGCTGCGACAGACAGTGCAAACCCTTGTTTCAAGATAGCCAATCCCGCACGGAACTGTTCTGCCGGAATCGTGAGCGGGTATAGGAAACGGATTACATTACCATAACGACCGCAGGTCAGGATTAACAGACCATTTTGCATGGCATGGTTTTGTACAGCTTTTGCCTGTTCCGCAGTTTCAAGCTCAACCGCCACCATTGAGCCCAGTGCACGAATATCTTTGACCATGCTAGATGACATTTTCAGTTCATGTAAAACATCAACCAGTTCTGCGCCTAGATCATTCGCTCTTTCACAAAGACCTTCTTCTTCAATGATATCCAGTACCGCATGGGCAGCCGCAACAGCAACCGGGTTACCGGCATAAGTACCGCCCAATCCACCTGGATTTGGTGCATCCATGACTTCAGCACGACCTACAACGCCTGAGATCGGGAAACCGCCGCCTAGACTCTTGGCCATTGTAATCAGGTCTGCCTTGGTCTCATAATAATCCATCGCAAACAGTTTACCTGTACGCGCAAAACCAGACTGTACTTCATCAGCAATCAGTAAAATGCCGTTTTGATCGCATAATACACGCAAGCGTTTCAGGAATTCTGCTGGCACCACATTAAAACCGCCTTCGCCTTGTACAGGTTCAAGCACAATTGCTGCTACGTCATGCGCAGCAATATCTTCTGCGAAAATGTCTTCAATGCTTTGAATTGCATCATCAACACTAATGCCTTTGGATTCCACCGGATAACGGGCATGGAAAACACCACCAGGCATCACCCCAAAGTCGCGTTTATAAGGTGCAGTTTTACCGGTCATGGCCATCGTCATAAATGAGCGACCATGGAAACCATTGCCAAAAGTCACGATGCCATGACGGCCAGTATGGGCACGGGCAATTTTAACTGCATTTTCGACAGCTTCAGCACCAGTCGAAAAGAATGAGGTTTTTGCAGCACCTTGAATTGGAGCGCGTGCATTGATACGTTCTGCCAGAGCAACGTAACTCTCGTATGGTACAACCTGATAAGCCGTATGGGTAAATTTGGTTAATTGTTCAGTGACCGCAGCAATAATTTTAGGGTGACGATGGCCGGTATTCAGTACGGCGATCCCGCCCGCAAAGTCGATATATTGATTGCCTTCTGCATCCCAGATGGTCGAGTTTTCTGCTTTCTCTGCGTACCATTGACACATGACCCCAACACCACGTGGTGTCGCCTGCTGTTTACGTGCATTCAGTGCTGAGTGTTTACTGTCCATTTTGTATCCTCATTCTTGATTCATACGTTGTAAATTTTGCTATCCGGATCTTGGGATAGAAATTTGCCAAAGACTGGCTGATGTTGTTCATTTTGCGCTTTTACGCGTATGAGACGAGAGCCATTATTGAGTAATTCAAAGGAGCCAATTGATCTATTTAAAACGAGTAAAATAGTCAAAATATAAAATTATTTTATTTATAAACAATTATTTATATTTATAATGAAAATTGGCTCCTTTTTAAATAAAGAAGCCAATTTAAAAACCCATTGCAAAAATTTACGATGGGTCATCATGGATTAAATCTAGTCGTTTTTATGGATTAATTCATCTTGCAAAAAACTTCGCTTAACCCGGATAGATGCCGCGTTCCTGACGCGCCATTAAAATCCGCTCACAGGCCAGAATATAAGCGGCTGTACGCAAAGAACATCCGGCCTGGACTGATTTTTGCCATACATCCTGTACCGCATTTTTCATGCTGGCATCCATACGCTGATTAATCTCTTCCTCGGTCCAGAAATAACTGGCCAAATCCTGAACCCATTCAAAATAGCTGACCGTCACGCCACCCGCATTGCAGATTACATCTGGCACCACGGTAATATGACGCTCACTCAGAATTTCATCCGATTCAGTCAAAGTGGGACCATTGGCACCTTCCAGAATCATTTTGGTCTGAATATTTTGCGCGACCTGAGTATTAATCACACCTTCCAGCGCTGCCGGAATAAAGACTTCGGCAGGAATGGTCCAGAAAGCTGATGCAGAAATTTCATCGCTGGTAGAAAATCCCTGAATTTTATGGTGGGCATTTGAGTATTCAAGCAGCTTTTTAATATCAATCCCCTCTTTCTGATACAGGGTGGCAGAATGGTCCTGAACACAGATCACTTTGCTGCCATTTTCCTGGAAAAGCAGCGCAGCTTCACTGCCCACATTACCGAAACCCTGTACACAAACCCGAGCATTTTTTAAATCCAGACCGATTTGCTGGGCAACTTCACGACCGCTAATAAATACGCCGCGACCTGTAGCTTTACTGCGGCCTAAAGACCCCCCTAAATGAACCGGCTTTCCGGTCACTACACCAGTAATCGTAGAACCCGCATTCATGGAAAACGTATCCATCATCCAGGCCATGATTTGCGGATTGGTTCCAACATCCGGCGCCGGAATATCTTTTTGCGGTCCAATAATTAAATTGATTTCTGCCGTATAACGTCGGGTCAAGCGTTCCAGTTCGCGCTTGGAAAGCTGGCTCGGATCAACTCGCACACCGCCTTTGGCACCGCCAAAAGGTAAATTTAGAGCAGCACATTTGATCGTCATCCAGGCCGACAGAGCCATCACCTCATCTAAATTGACATCTGGATGAAAACGCACGCCGCCTTTGCCTGGACCGCGAGTTAAATTGTGCTGAACACGATAGCCTTCAAAATGCTGAACCGTACCATCATCCATGATGACCGGAACATCGACAATCAAACTGCGCTTTGGGCGTCGCAGCATGTCCAGTCGTTCACTCAGCTCACCCAGATAAGGCGCTACTTTATCTAGTTGCTTAAGATAATTGTTCCAGGCCGTTGTACCTTGCTCGGTATAGGTCAATCCTTTCATCATCATGTTCATTCTATGATCCTTTTGTTATATGCAGTCGTATGTCCTGGCGGCTGCAACACATCTCTATTCGGCTGTTATGGCAATCATTGCTTGATTCAGGTCTTAGTTCAGCGAGCTCCAAACAAAATCAGTGTCTAGATTTTCCGCTTTAGTTTTAATCGGTATCTGTGTATATTGCCTGCCCGCCTGTATGCTCGCATTCAAGCCGCAGGTACATGATCAAAACGCATACAAGACACTTTACAATGACTGCCTGATCAGACTATTTTGCACCTAGCAATACCGCTCTCACGAGAGCCATTTCAAATTTGTAGGAGAGAGCCAATTGCGTAGCTTGCTTGGAGATTATTTACTGCAGCGATTGCAGCAAGATGTCACAGGAACATTACAGATGCGCCTGTTCCGCTGCTTGCGTAACGCGATTATTGATAGCGTATTGGCTCCCAAAACCCGCTTGCCTGCATCACGTGATCTGGCTAAAGAGATTCAGGTATCGCGTAATACGGTGTTAAATGCCTATGAACAATTACAGGCACAGGGTTATGTTGATGCCCGTACCGGTCAAGGTACCTGGGTAGTAGAGAAATTACCCGAATCCTTTTTGGTGAAGGCAGAACAGAATTCTCCTGCCGTTGCAGAAAAAAAAGCACAGCAAAATTATAATCTGTCGCAACGCGGTTCTTACTTGCTCGGCTATTCCGCGGCTTCGCCTTATCAATGGGGAGCCTTTGTACCGGGCGCACCCGATGTAACCGAATTTCCGCATCATATTTTCAGCAAAATCCAAACGCGTTTGAGCCGTGAACCTCAAGTTAACAACCTGATTTACAGCAATGCCGGTGGCTCCCTAGAACTGCGTCAGGAGCTGGCAGAATATCTGAAAATTGCCCGTTCAGTGCAGTGCGATGCTGATCAGATCATTATTACCGAAGGCACCCATCAGGCGATTGATTTGGTCTCGCGTACTTTAAGCGACATAGGCGATGAAGTATGGATCGAAGATCCGGCTTATTGGGGTGCGCGTAATATTTTACGAATTAATGGTGTGAATCTGCGTTCCTTACCGGTCGATCAGGAAGGGATTATCCCCGATCTACATCCCAAAAAACCGCCTAAGCTGATTTTTGTGACGCCGTCGCATCAATATCCTTTGGGCTCACATTTAAGTTTAGAACGGCGCAAACAGTTAATTGCACTGGCACGCCAGCACAATAGCTGGATTGTTGAAGATGATTATGACAGTGAGTTCAGGTTCTCGGGCCAGCCCTATCCTTCTTTACAAGGTTTAGAGCCGGATTCTCCGGTGATTTATATGGGGACGTTCAGTAAGACGATTTATCCGGCCCTGCGTATTGGCTATTTAGTGGTACCAAAACAGCTCTTTTCTTCATTGCGAATTGTAGCTTCGGAACTTTATCGTGGTGGTCACTTAATCGATCAGCAAACACTGGCTGAATTTATCCGTGAAGGACATTATGAAGCGCATATCCGACGGATGCGTTTATTGTACGGTAAACGCCACGCTTTTTTAATTGACCTGATTCGCCGACATTTAGGTGAAGATTTTCTGCATGAATACAATACCGCCGCCGGTTTGCATCTGATTTTAAAATTGCCGAGCAGCAGTGATGATGTCTTGATTGCATCCAAAGCGCTTGAACTGGGAATCAAGGTCAGAGCATTATCGCAATACTATACCAAACATTATTCGACTCGGCAGAAAGGATTATTACTAGGCTTTGCCTGTGTGAGTGAACAGGAAATTCTGGTGGCTTTCGGGATATTGTTAAAGTGCTTGCGTGAGCATGGGATCCGCACTTTAACTTAGTAAAAACTTAAGGATCAATACAATTATATTTTTAAAATCAAAAAGCTTTCATTTATTTTTAAAAGGGAACGTAAACCTGCTTTTAGCCTGATATTTTAGGTAGGCTTTATTTTTCTGTAAATATGGCCTGCTTATATTTTTTATCTCTTAAGCCAATTGGCTCCTTTGAATTGCTCAAAAATGGCTCTCGTCACTTTACAACAAAAAAGAGAAATTAACTGCATACATGAACAGCATGTAACCGTACTTTAATCAAAGTGTGATCCTGTCTATAGGGCTACAAGGATTCATTTTATTAAGATTAACTTAATATTGGTCAAGCACTGATGAATTCGGTTACAGTTTCAAAGGATAAGATAGCGTAAGCCAAATAAGGAATTTTATTGCCGCTACGCTATTGATATTAAGGGAAATTATATGGCAGAACATCAACATTTCTCCAATTCCGAATCATCAAACGGCTTAAAAAACGGACTTAAATCACGCCATCTCACCATGATTTCAATTGCCGGTGTCATTGGTGGAGCACTCTTTGTCGGCTCCGGTAATGTCATCTATTCTGCAGGGCCGGCTGCACTCATTGCTTATACTCTAGGTGGACTATTAGTTTTACTCATTATGCGTATGCTGGGAGAAATGGCAATATTGAATCCCGACAGCGGTTCATTTTCAACCTATGCGGACCGAGGAATCGGGCGCTGGGCTGGATTTTCTATCGGCTGGTTATACTGGTCTTTCTGGACGTTGCTCATGGGCTGGGAAGCCTTTGTTGCCGGGAAAATCCTAAATAGCTGGTTTCCATTTATCCCGATCTGGGGCTATATGCTTCTGGTCACTGTAGCGCTGGTCTGGATCAATCTCCGTGACGTAAAAAACTTTGGTGAATTCGAGTTCTGGTTTGCCCTGATTAAAGTTATTGCCATTGTACTGTTCTTGGTATTTGGCAGTCTGGCCGTGATGCACCTTTGGCCTTGGGGTGATGCCTCTATGCTCGGCGGTACGACTCATCTAACCGCTCAAGGCTTTATGCCAAATGGCTTTTCATCCGTCATCACAGCCTTATTGGGTGTAATGTTTGCTTATATGGGCGCAGAGATTGTCACCGTAGCAGCAGCTGAAACCAAAGATCCCGCCAAGGAAATTCGTAAGGCCGCTAATTCAATTGTATGGCGTATCATTTTATTCTATGTCGGTTCAATGTTGATCACAGTTTGCCTGATTCCACACAATAATCCTTTATTGAAAGATCCGACTTGGGGTACGTATAGCGTGGCTCTTACCGCACTCGGTATTCCGGAAGCGCGCCATATTGTTAACTTTGTCGTGCTCACCTCGGTATGTAGCTGCTTTAACTCCGCACTTTATACCTGTTCACGCATGGTCTATTCCCTCTCGAAACGTGGAGATGCCCCAAAGAGTTTTGGTTTAACCAACCGCAATAACAGCCCATGGGTAGGTGTCATCTTTTCAAGCCTGTTTTCTTTCGTGGCGATCTATCTGACTGCCACCGAAAGTATGAATATTTATGATGTCTTGATGTTAGCGACGGGTACAGTATCTTTATATGTCTATCTGGCCATTGCGATTTCTCAGCTTAAGTTACGTAAAAAAATGGAAGCTGAAGGACAAAATATTCCATTCAAGATGTGGTTATTCCCATGGCTCACTTATCTGGTCATTATCTTTATTGTCGGTGCTTTAATTACCATGATTATTGAAGGAACCTATTTTAAAGAAGTGGTTTATACCAGTGTGCTTGCATTATTTATTGTGGGCTTAGGCATCTGTGCACAAAAGTTTAACTGGGGTAAAGCCTCAGCCAAAAAGGAAAAGGCAGCACAGGCCAGAATTAATTTAAGTGATAATCTTTAATTTATTTCTATAGAAATTTTTTAAATACATCAGAATGAATAAATGGAGAGTTAACAAACTCTCCATTTATTTTATATATGAGTTCGGCAAAAAAGGCGTATGTATGTCTAGATTTTAAATCTCCGTTGATACTTTACCTTTCCTAATCAAATTTCACCTTTCAAGACCACCTTAACTATTTAAGTGTAGCCAGAAGCTGTTCCATTAGCTTTTTCTGTTCTGATTGGTCAACCTGATCCGTTTCAATGAATAATTGATAAATCTCGAATACATTCTGTTATGAAATGTTGAGTCCAGCCTCATTTTGCCCAAAAGCTTCTAATATATTTTTTCTTATATGGCCACAATCATTGGAATTGGAAAAGATATGAATCATTATCCTGAAACCCCAGCTTCAACTGAAACCCAAGACCATCAACCTGGCGTGCAAACCCAAATGGACCCTGCACCGGAAATTATTAAACCGCATTATAAAGGCAGTGAAAAATTAAAAGGCAAAGTTGCCTTGATTACTGGTGGTGATAGCGGAATTGGCCGCTCTGTATCGGTCTTATTTGCCCGCGAAGGTGCAGATATCGCTATTTGCTATCTGGATGAAGATCAGGATGCACGGGACACCAAAAAAATGGTGGAAGATGAAGGCCGACGTTGCCTGCTGATTCAATGTGATTTACAGGATCAAGATGAAATCAAGAAAATGGTGGAACAGACCCTTCAGGAATTTAAAACGATTAATATTCTGGTCAATAATTCCGGGGTTCAGTATCCGCAAGAAAGTATTAGCGATATCTCGCCCGAGCAATTACTTAAAACATTTAGTGTGAATATTCTGTCGATGTTCCACCTGACTCAGGCGGTAATTCCGCATATGCAAGAAGGTGACAGCATTATCAATACCACCAGTATTACCAGTTATCATGGACATGATCAGCTGATTGACTATGCCAGCACGAAAGGTGCCATCACGACATTTACCCGAAGCCTTTCCACCAATTTATTGAAAAATAAAACCGGCATTCGTGTCAATGGTGTCGCGCCAGGGCCAATCTGGACACCACTCATTCCGAGCAGTTTTGATGAAGAACAGCTTAAAGATTTTGGTAAAAGTACCCCAATGGGCCGCATGGGCCAGCCAAGTGAAGTAGCACCGGCGTATTTATTTCTGGCCAGTGAAGAAGCCAGCTATATTTCAGGTCAGGTGATTCATGTGAATGGCGGCAGTATTATTAATGGCTAATCTGGCACAGAAGATAGCGGTTCTAGCTGACCGTTATCTTCATCTATTTAATCTTTAGATTTTCATATTTTAAAAAATTAGGTTTTTATAAAATGATTCCAACAAATACTTACCCTTGTAAAAATAAGCTCTTGTTATAGTAATTTCAGCCAAACCTGATGAGTATATTAAGATGCCTAGAGGTGACAAATCAGCTTATACCGATAAGCAGAAACGGCAGGCCAAACATATTGAAGAAAGCGAAAAAGAACGTGGTCGTTCTGAGGAAGAAGCCGAACGTATTGCCTGGTCAACGGTCAACAAACAAGATGGTGGCGGCAAGAAAAAGAAAACGTCCCACTAAATAGAATTCATGTCGATGAAAGTATGGGACAGATACAAAGACCCTCTATAATTAAATTATAGAGGGTCTTTTAGCATCAGCTTTAAGTAATATTTTCGATACGCTGCTGAGTCCATGCTGGCCAGAGCTTTTCCAGTGTTTGTTCAAATTCTGCATTCTCGGTTCGCCACTGCGGATTTTTGTCTTTATCAATAATCAGCGCACGAACCCCTTCAATAAAGTCGCCCTGCTCTAACCAGACATCCTGCAAGTCCCGTTCCAGTTGCATACATTTTTCTAGCGACAAATTCTGTCCGGCTTGCTGTAACTTCAGGCTGGTTTGCTTGGCCATAACCGGACGTTGCTGCAAAATGGTCCGCATTTTATTGGCCCATTCCTGATCAGTTGCGTTACTTGTATGAGCAAGACTCTGTTCAATTTCCTCAAGGTGTTGATAGCCAAAATGCTGATTAATCAGATCTGCACGTTTTTGCAGCTCGCTTTCTACTGGATGAGTAATATAGGAACTAATAATCTTTTGGATCTCAATCGGGTTTAATACCGGAGCTGCAATCAATGTTGCTTCTAGTTCAGCAAAACGCTCACTCGGCATATGATAATCGACCAGGTCCAGATACAAGGCATCACTGCTACTGATCTGCTCACCGGTTAATGCCATATAGACACCAACTTCATCCAGCCGGGACAAAAAATGGGTGGCTCCAACATCTGGGAAAAAACCAATCGCAGTTTCTGGCATGGCAAAACGTGATTTTTCACTCGTAACTTTGATATGACAGGCTTGAGCCAATCCAAAGCCTCCGCCCAGTACATAGCCATCCATCATCACGATCACGGCCTTTGGAAAATTACGCAAGGTGCTCAGCATCTTATATTCAGTGGCAAAAAAATCCTGATATTGGGTATTGCCGGCCTGATAGCTGTCATACAGATAGCGGATATCTCCTCCGGCACAGAACGCCTTGGGACTGTTGGAATTGATCAGAACCGCTTGTACTTGTGGTTCATGCAGCCACTGATCGAGTTGCGCCTGAATGCCCTGAATCATCGCCAGGGTTAAGGCATTTAAATGGCTGGTGCGGTCCAGGCTGATAATGCCCAGACTTCCTGCGACCCGTATCGCTAAATTATTTTCATCACTCATTTTATTTTCCTATTTTTGTTTTATTGATGGGTAAATTTGGCTGGGCGTTTTTCCACAAAGGCCTGCATGCCTTCCTTTTGATCGGAACCGGCAAAAATGGAATGGAATACCCGGCGTTCAAAGCGCAGGCCTTCAGCCAGGCTCACTTCAAAGGCCCGATTAATTGATTCTTTAATCATCATCACGGCAGTAAGCGATTTTTCAGCAATTTTCTCGGCAGCTTGCAGGGTTTGTTCCAGCAATTCTTCCTTGGCAAAAACCCGAGCGACCAAACCACTTTGTTCCGCTTCCTGCGCCCCCATCTGCCGTGCAGTCAGGCACATTTCCATGGCTTTGGCCTTACCAATCGCCAAGGTTAAACGCTGGGTCCCGCCAATGCCGGGCAACACGCCTAAGGTAACTTCGGGCAAACCAAATTTTGCATTATCAGCGCAGTAAATAAAGTCGCACATTAAAGCCAGTTCGCAACCACCACCCAAAGCATAACCACTCACTGCGGCAATTAAAGGTTTACGACGCTGCGCAATTCGATCGGCCAGACTGAAAAAATCATCCAGATAAATTTGCGGAAAATTCAGATCTGCCATTTCTTTAATATCGGCACCAGCGGCAAAGGCTTTTTCCGAACCGGTAATCACAATACAGCCAATTGCCGGATCTTTTTCCAGCTGATCCAGTGCCTGATTGACTTCAACAATCAGCTGGTTATTCAGTGCATTTAACGCTTGTGGGCGGTTTAAAGTAATTAGGCCGACCCCGTTACGCTGTTCGAGTAAAATCGTTTGCCATTGCATGAGATAAATCCTTTTAAAATTAGAGGCTGCGTGCAATCACCAAGCGCTGAATATCGCTGGTGCCTTCATAAATCTGACAAATCCGCGCATCCCGATAAATCCGCTCAATCGGGAAATCTTTGAGATAACCGTAGCCGCCAAAAATCTGCAGCGCTTTGGAGCAGACACGTTCTGCCATTTCTGAAGCAAATAGCTTGGCCATGGAGGCTTCGGTTAAACAGGCTTCACCGGCTTCTTTTTTGCGTGCTGCAAAATGTACCAGTTGCCGTGCCGCTTCAATTTCAGTCGCCATACTGGCCAACCTGAAAGAAATCGCCTGCTGTTCAAAAATAGGTTTGCCAAAAGCCACGCGGTCGTGCGCATAAACAGTGGCTTCTTCCAATGCGGCACGTGCCAAGCCAACCGCCTGTGCGGCAATACCGATCCGCCCGCCTTCCAGATTGGCCAAGGCGATTTTTAAACCTTCGCCTTCGGCACCGAGTCTTAAACTTTCATGAATGCGGACATCGGTTAAGGCAATCTGACAGGTATCCGAAGCATGCAGGCCGAGTTTTTCTTCCACCCGAATCACTTCATAGCCAGGTGTGTCGCGCGGCACTAAAAATGCACTCATGCCTTTTTTGCCCGCGCCTGGATCAGTCACGGCAAACACAATAATCATCCCGGCATTGTGGCCAGAAGTAATAAACTGTTTCGCGCCATTCAGAATGTAATGATCGCCGTCCTTGACCGCCCGGGTTTTAATCGCGGCAGCATCCGATCCGGTATGCGGTTCGGTTAAGGCAAAGGCACCAATCATTTCACCTTGAGCCAAAGGCTTTAGAAAATCCTGCTTTTGCTGTTCCGTCCCGAACTTGAAAATCGGCACACACCCTACAGAGTTATGTACGCTCATAATCGCAGATGTTGCACCATCGGCCGCAGCGACTTCTTCTAAGGCCAGAACATAAGCCAGCGTACCTGTGCCCGAGCCGCCCCATTCTTCCGGAATCAGCATGCCTAAAAAACCCAGCTCTCCCATTTGGGCTAAGGCCTGTTTAGGAAAGATGCCTTTTTGATCCCACTCGCCGGCAAAGGGTTTAATCTGTTCCTGGGCGAAGCTTTTTGCCATGTCCTGAATCAGTTGTTGTTCTTCCGTTAATTGCATGGATTCTTCCTTCAATCTCTTTATTTAATCTTCTTATTCAATCTGTTGGCTTTAGCTGTTATGCGGTCTTGGCTTGCTGCTTGTTGATTTCCTGATTGCGCAGTAAAAAGCGTTGAATTTTACCGCTTGGGGTTT
The DNA here is from genome assembly GCF_018438165.1 of Acinetobacter sp. WY4. Taxonomy (GTDB): domain Bacteria; phylum Pseudomonadota; class Gammaproteobacteria; order Pseudomonadales; family Moraxellaceae; genus Acinetobacter. The sequence goes on from NZ_CP053947.1 coordinate 441,664, forward strand.
TCGGCAATTCAGTCACAAATTCAATCAGGCGTGGATAGGCATGCGCAGATAACCGCTTTTTCACAAATTGACCCAGCTCTTCTTCCAGATGGGCCGAAGCTGCAAAATTATTCGCCAGAATCACAAAGGCTTTAATCACTTCGGTACGCTCAGGATCAGGCACGCCAATGACTGCTGCTTCAATCACGGCATCGTGTTCCAGCAAGGCACTTTCCACATCAAACGGCCCCACCCGATAGCCCGAGGTAGTAATGACATCATCACTACGTCCCACAAAACTCATACTGCCATCGGCATGAATTTCCGCGGTATCTCCGGTTAAATAGTAGTGGCCGACAAAGGGAGATTTACGGCTTTCTTCATAGCCAGAGAACCACATCATCGGAGATTGGCTGATATCAACCGCTAAGATTCCCGGGACGTCAGCTGCTAATTCATGCCCCTGTTCATCGACAACGGCAATTCGGTAACCCGGGCTGGCAAAGCCTGCCGAACCTGAACGGACCGGATGTTCCAAAGCATGATGATTACACACCACCATCCCGACTTCGGTCTGGCCATAATGGTCATAAATCGGCACATCTAGCACCTCTTTAAACCAGCGGATCACTTCCGGATTTAACGGTTCTCCCGCACTGCTGACAACACGTAACTTACCGCGTAGTTTTGCCATTTGAGCAGGATCGGCCGCCATCATCATGCGATAAGCAGTCGGTGCACCAGCCAGATTGGTAATGCCATATTCCTTGACAATTTCGCAGACACTTTCCGCACTGAAAGTGCCTTCATAAAACAGGGTCGAGTGTCCAAGCATTAAGGGACCGGTAATACCGTAGTACAAACCGTAGGCCCAGCCGGGATCCGCAATATTCCAGAAAGCATCTTCAGGAGTTAGACCAATCGCATTTTGCATATAGCTTGCAAAAGCAATCAGCGCTTTTAAAGGGACTTTAAGAGGTTTCGCTGGTCCAGTAGTACCGGAGGTAAACATCAATAAAAATGGATCATCGACATTCAGGATTTCCAGCTCACAAGCTTCAGCCTGACGGTTTAATACCGTCCAGAAGCTGAGGTCGTGCGGATAGCGCTCTGCCTCAGTTTCGGCATGTACCGTCACAATCGGTGGACAGTTGCTGATCTCGGATAATTTGTCCCGATTCGCCAGATCAGTCACCACCAGCTTGCTTTGCGCCAGCTGAATACGATGCTCGATGGCTTTGGGACCAAAGGCCGTAAATAAGGGTTGATAGACAGCACCAATCCGCCAGGTTGCCAAAATAGTAATGATCAACTCGGGAGTACGTGGTAATAATCCGGAAACGCGGTCGCCTTTACCAATGCCTTGAGACCTTAAAAAGTTGGCAAACTGGCTGGAATATTTTTTGAGTTCGGCAAAACTATATTGTTCTTTTCTGCCATCTTTACCATGCCAGTATAAGGCAATGGCATCGGAATCGGCATGACGGTCACAGCATTCATAACAGGCATTTACTGCCAGCATGGAACCGGAGAGATACTGGCTTGCAACCGTGTTTAAATCAAAGTCTTGAACCGTTGTTTGATAATCTAACATGTTAAACCTCAGCCTGAATTTATCGTTATTACTGACAGGGTGTAATTATTGAAGCGAATCCTTGCTCCATCTAATCTTTTAAGTTTTAAGCAGGTGGCGTGCGTGGTGTATTGATGCATGATGCTGGAGAAGTCCAGATGGGCATCACCTTCCTGACACAGTTGTTGATAGAGTTTCTGTACCATGCTGCCGAGTACCACCGGCTGATCCACCTGTTGCGCGGCATCGACAGCCAGCCCCAAATCTTTGAGCATCAGTTGTGCGGCAAAACCGTCGGTATAACCCCGCGATGACGGCGCATTGGCACAGATATCTGGCCATGGATTATAAATTTCAGAACTCCAGCAACGTCCAGTGGAACTGTTAATCACGCCAGCCAAGGCCTGTGGATCAATGCCCAGTTTGGCTCCGAGTGCCATCCCTTCAGCCACCGCAGTCATGGAAATTCCCAGAATCAGGTTATTACAGATTTTTGCCACCTGTCCTGTTCCCACCGCACCACAATGCACCAGATTTTTACCCATACAGCCGAGAACCGGTTTGACGGCCTCAAAAGTGGCATCATCTGCACCGACCATAAAGGTCAAGGTCCCGTCTTTGGCACCCAAAGTACCGCCGGATACCGGTGCATCACAGACGCGAATCTGCTTGACCTGAGCTGCTACAGCAACTTCCTGAATGGTTTGCGGATCAATGGTGCTGCTGTCGATACACAAACTGCCCGATTGAAGTACCTTCAGAATACCGTGTTCACCTAAATAGACTTCACGCACATGCTTGGCTGCGGGCAACATGCTGACCACGATCTCCGCCTGCTTCGCGGCAGCTTGTGGACTGTCGCAGACGATACCGCCCGCTTCTGCAAAATGCTGTAAAGCCACTGCGCTTAAGTCATAACCAAAAACCTGATGACCGGACTTGAGTAAGTTTTGCGCCATGGAGCCGCCCATGTTGCCTAAACCAATAAATGCAATCTTCATGCTGATGCTCCTTAACGCAGACTGATCGTGGTATTGACACCGGTGGTTTCCTGGTCATCTTCAAACCAGCGGCTGGTAATGGTTTTGGTCTGGGTATAGAACTGCACCGCCTGTTTGCCATAAGGACCTAGATCACCCAATTTTGAACCGCGTGAACCGGTAAAACTGAAGAAAGGCACAGGTACAGGAATTGGAATGTTAATGCCAACCTGACCGATATCAATCTGGTTCTGGAAGGTACGTGCCGTATTGCCATTTTGGGTAAACAGTCCAACGCCATTACCAAACGGATTGGCATTAATCAGTGCAATCGCCTGTTCCAAAGTATCGACATGCATGATCGCCAGTACCGGGCCAAACACTTCTTCCTTGTAAATGCGCATCTCGGTCGTGACCTGGTTAAAAATCGTTGGACCGACAAAATTACCCTGCTCATAACCCGGAACCTGTACATTACGGCCATCTAGCAACAGTTCTGCGCCCTGTTCAACACCACTGTTAATCAAATCTATGACACGAGCTTTGGCACGGGTTGAAATCACCGGTCCCACATCGGTATTCGGTTCATGTCCGGCATTCACCTTTAAGGTTTTGGTTTTATTGACCAGTTCATCGACCCAGTGCTTGGTCTCACCGACCATTACCGCCACGGAAAGTGCCATACAACGTTGACCTGCTGCGCCAAAAGCTGCACCGACCAAGGCATTTAAGGTCTGTTCTTTATTCGCATCTGGCATCACCACCACATGGTTTTTGGCGCCCATCATCGACTGCACACGCTTGCCGTGTTGGCCTGCAAGGTTATAGACATGCGTGCCGACTGCAGTCGAACCGACAAAAGAAATCGCCTTGATATCGCGATGGGTACACAGTAGATCGACCACTTCTTTGCCGCCATGTACCACATTCAGTACGCCTGCCGGCACACCTGCCTGAATCGCTAACTCAACCAGCATCATGGTCGATAGTGGATCCTGTTCAGAAGGCTTTAAGACAAAGGTATTGCCGCAGACAATCGCCATCGGGAACATCCACAGTGGAATCATCGCCGGGAAGTTAAACGGTGTAATTCCTGCACAGACACCTAGTGGTTGCTGCAAGGTATAGGTATCGACACCGCGTGCCACACCCTCAATATACTCACCCATTTGTAATGAACCCACTGAACAGGCATGCTCCACCACTTCTAGGCCGCGCTGGATATCACCTTCGGCATCGGCCAGGGTTTTGCCCTGTTCCGCCGTTAAGACTCGGGCGATACTTTTTAGGTTTGTACGAATCAGATCCTGCAGTTTCAGCATGATTCGCATACGTGCCTGGATCGGGGTCTGGCGCCAGCTGGCAAATGCATTTTGTGCAGCAGCAATGGCGGCATTAACTTCTTCTGCGGTAGCAAAAGGCACTTGGCCCAAGATTTCCTGAGTGGCAGGATTAACAGTATCTTGCCAATGGCTGGTTCTTGATTCGACAAATTCACCATTAATGAGGAGTTTTGCGGTGGTGAATCCGGTACTTTGCTGTGGATGAGAAATGGCGTTCATGGTCGCTCCGTGCTGGTTTGTTATTGTCGTTGTATCTGCCTTTACTGGCTTTTATTTAACGTATAATTTTTACGCTGTTTCAGCAGACTAACAAAGAACACTTTGACCACCAATAGAAATTGGTGCACGATGGTTGTGCAAATATGCACAGGAATTTAACAGGATGTTAAATAAAAAATGAAAGTAGATTGGGATCATTTACGCTTTTTTTTAGTTTTGGCGCGTGCTAAAACACTCACCAACGCAGCACGCTTAATCGGGGTTGAACATAGCACCGTAGCGCGGCGGATTCAGGCCCTGGAAAGTACTTTAGGTACGCAACTGTTTAAGCGCGAAGCCACCGGTTATGAACTAACCTCGGAAGGTCTGGCACTGGTGCCGCGTGTGGAACAGATGGAACAGTCCTTTATCCAGATTGACAAGCGCCATGATCCCTTGCAAGGTCGGGTCCGGATTGGTGCGCCAGAAGGTTTTGGCACGGCATTTTTAGCCCGTCTTTTGGCAGAATTTTCCCAGCATTATCCTTTGCTGACCATTGACCTGATTCCGGTACCGAAAGCGATCAAACTTTCACATCGAGAAGCCGATATTGTGATCGCGATTGACCGGCCCAAATCTGGACCCTATATCATTACTCGTTTGTCTAATTACTGCCTAAAACTGTATGGCAGCCAGCATTATTTACAGCAAAATCCGGAAATTAAAAAACTGGAAGACCTCAAACAGCACCGTTTTGTCGATTATATTGATGATCTGGTCTATAGCACTGCACTATATTCGCTGGAGCGTCTTCCCTTACAGGTCAGTGCCTGTTTTCGCAGTAACAGTATTCTGGCGCAGGAAATTGCCGTGCGTGCAGGTGCCGGGCTGGCTATTTTGCCGAAATTTCTGGTCAATGATAAAAGCGAACTCAAAGAGGTTTTGGGCGATCAGGTCAGTTTTACCCATACTTTTTGGATGCTAACACTGGTCGATCTGCAACATGAACCAAAAATTAAACTGGTCTGGGATTTCTTGCGTAAACAAGCCGATCTTCAGCAAGACCTGTTAATGGGCAGATGAATATTGAACACACTGTTCACTTTGCAAGGCTACGTACTTTAGTTAAATCAACTGAAACAACAACGTATCGATACAGCAAATGAACGTATCACAACACTCCTGACCTCTGTGACTTGTTAAATTAACAGTCGATTATTCACGATGTTTAACGAGATACAGGAAAATAATATGAAAATCTTGATGGTGCTGACTTCACATGACCAGCTTGGCGATACCGGCAAAAAAACCGGCTTCTGGCTGGAAGAGTTGGCTGCGCCTTATTACACCTTTGTCGATGCAGGCGCAGAGGTAGTTTTGGCTTCTCCTGCAGGTGGTCAGCCACCGCTAGATCCAAAAAGTAATGAGCCGGATGCGCAAACCGAAACCACCAAACGCTTTGAAGCAGATGCATCGGCCATGCAGGCTCTTGCCAATACACACAAGTTGGGTGAAGTCTTAAATCAGGATTTTGATGCCGTGTTCTATCCGGGTGGTCATGGACCGCTATGGGATCTGGCCAAAGACCAGAATTCCATTTCTTTAATTGAGCAAACCTTGCAGGCAGATAAACCTGTTGCGCTGGTCTGTCATGCTCCGGGTGTCCTGCGTGATGTGAAAGATTCCGAAGGCCGTTCTATTGTAGAAGGCAAAACAGTCACCGGTTTCAGTAACACTGAAGAAGACGGCGTGGGTTTGACAGACATCGTTCCGTTTTTAGTTGAAGACATGCTGAAAGAAAAAGGTGGGAAATATTCCAAAGCTGAGGACTGGCAGGTATACGTGCAACAAGATGGTCTGCTCATTACTGGACAAAACCCGGCCTCTTCTGCTGCAACGGCTGAAGTCTTATTAAAATTATTAAAATAGACGTGATTCTAAAGTTTGCATTAAACCTTTAGATCATTTTCTTTGAAAAAGAAAAACCCTGAATAAGGCAATATTATTCAGGGTTTAATTTATCTATTTATTCCCAGATTTAGTTCGCTTCAACTGTCGTTGAGGCAATATGCTGTGCCAGTAATTCTCTGAGTTTAAATTTCTGGATTTTCCCCGATGGCGTCATCGGAATATCCTCCCAGATTTCCAAACGTTCCGGAAGATATTGCATAGCCAGATTATGAGTTTTCAGGAAATCTACCAGCTCATTAAAACTTAACGGCTTTGTCTGATCTTTCAGCTTGATGATTGCACAAGCACGCTCGCCCATTCGCTCATCTGCATAAGCGACCAAAGCTACTGTTGCAATATTCGGATGCTTATAAAGTAGTGATTCAATTTCCGCGACCGGAATATTTTCTCCGCCACGGATAATTACATCCTTTTTACGTCCACAAATCCGGATATAGCCCTGCTCGTCCTGATAGGCAATATCGCCAGTATCAAACCAGCCTTCGGCATCCGTATCATTCAAATGTGGACGTTTTAAATAACCGCCAAAATTTGAACAGGTGCGGATCATCAAACGCCCGGATTCATTCACGGCTTTGGTCTGACCTTTTTTATCCACGATCTTGATTTCCACACCTGGCAAAGCGATGCCATCGGTATTGAAAGAGTGTTCATCCTCATCTTCAGGTCGGGTCAGCGTCACTGCACCACATTCGGTCATACCCCAAGCGGATATGACTTTAACGCCCAGAATTTCCCGGGCTTTTTGTACCAATGGCCCCGGAATGGGTGCACCAGCACACAGGAAAATTTTTAGTGAATCAACCTTGTCATGCTGTTCCGCCACGGTATTGGACAGGTCATTCAGGAATGGGGTCGAGGCCATGGTGAAATTCACCTGATGCTGATGAATTAGATCCACTGCTTTGGCTACATCCCAGCTTGGAAACATGGGACAACTTGCAAGCTGATTTCTTTGATTTTTATGGTCAGGCCTTAAATAAGCTGGCTTTTGATGATGTGGTTACCCTAATTCATCTGCTCAATAAAGTAAATGATGGTTTAAAAAGTATTCATCTGCATAAAGAAACAGATCAAGAATAAACAAATAGAAATACAGCTTTAATTGAAGAATATAAAAAAGAGCCTGTATTCAGGCTCTTTTTTTTGAAGTTGAAATTATGCCTTTTGTGGATCGTATTGACGGTCTTTAATGAATATCCCGGACACTGCCCCACATAAGAAATAAGCACCGCCCATAATCAGGAAGCCTAGACCAATTGAACCACCGCTGGCTGCCGCGCCAATAATCGCAGGTGCAAACATGGCGCCAATACGACCTGCATTATAAGCACCCCCTACTGCAGTACCACGAATCGAAGTGGCAAAGCTTTCAGTCATATAAGTGGCATTAATCGCATATGGAATACCATACAGGAATCCAAAGAAAATCAGCAGATAGGCAATGTTATCTGGCGTATTGAATAGCACAATCACGGGCAGGAAAATCGCCGTTCCAATTGCTCCAAACGAAAAGACAGCGCGTCTACCCAGACGGTCTGCAGCAAAGCCCGCCAGAATTTTTCCGAAAATCATGGCTACATAGGTACCAATCATATAGCCTGCCATGGATTTAAAATTCATGTGCAATTCAGATTCCAGATATGCCGGCATCCAGTTGTTTACGCCATAGTAGCCAAATTGCAGAAAACCGGCCGTAAAGATCCACAAAATAAACATTCTGCGATTCGCAGGATCCGCGAAAATCTCTTTGACTGTGCTTTTTTTGGCGGGTTGCTGTGCTGTGATTTCAGCTGGGGCATATAGACGCTGCAAACGTGCACGCTGCCAGGATTCTGGCTCAGGAACCAGTTTCTGGATAAAAATCGCCATAACCGAGGGAATAATGGCAATAAAAAACAGGGTTCGCCAGCCATATTCTGGAATGATCCAGCCTGCCAGTACAGTGGCCACAATATAACCGACGGTCCATCCTGCCTGTAAGGTACCTAAAACCGTGGTGCGATATTCAGTTGGAACATATTCAGCCATGAGCGTATTGGCTGCAATATATAAAGAGCCTATGCCAAAGGCAGAAAGAAAGCGTAAAACAGCAAATTGTTCAAAGTTCTGTGCAAAGCCTAAGGCTGCGGTCAATATGGAAAATACCAGAATCGAAATGACTACGGTACGTACACGGCCCAGACGGTCACAGGCCCAGCCACCCATAAAGCCACCAATCGCCATACCTGCTAAGGTAAAACTGCCTAGTGTACCGGCCTGCAGATTACTGAGACCAAACTCTGCTTTCAGGCTATTTAAACTGAAAGACAGCAGCAACATGTCCGCGCCATCTACCAGTAAAGCCAGAAAGGCGAAAATAAAAGCAATTTGCTGCGTTCGTTTGGTCGTAGGTTTAATCTTTTCTAATTCTCTCGCTAAATCCGTCATATTTAAATCTCTGTTTTCCTATCCTTAGGTTTTCATGATCTTTTATATTTAAAGCTATTCCGCTAATGAATATGCTTTAAGGCTAATCCGTTTTTAATTCACTTGATTGACTCCTTTTTTAATCCTGTCTGGGAGATCGCTTTTTCCTTTTTATCAGTGACCTCTTGTTCTTCGTTCATACTTATATTTGCATCAGGCTAAAGAAAATAAGATGAATATTCATCATTTTGGATGTTTTATTTTGTTATACGAAATTTATTATCATAAAGTTGATTGTTCTTTCATTTTCATATAGCTTTAAAAAGAGGGATAAGAACGATATGTCATTTGAATATGATCGAACAGGGAGCGTAATAATGGGTGCCTTAACAGGATTTCGTGTACTGGATTTAAGCCGGATTTTGGCTGGGCCCTGGTGTAGCCAGATTCTGGCTGATCTGGGTGCAGAAGTGATCAAGATTGAAAAACCGGATCATGGGGATGATACCCGTATCTGGGGACCACCTTGGCTTAAAAACAATCAGCAGCAAGATACCCATGAATCGGCTTATTACCTGTCAGCCAACCGTGGCAAGCATTCGGTTGCAATCGATTTATCTACACCTGAAGGTCAAAGTATTATCAAAAAGCTTGCTGAACAAAGCGATGTAGTCATTGAAAACTATAAAGCCGGTTCGTTGAAACGATATGGGCTGGATTATGAAAGTCTGAGTCAGCTAAATCCGCGACTGGTATATTGTTCTATTACCGGTTTTGGCCAGAACGGTCCGCGTGCGCAAGAGCCGGGCTATGATTTTATCGTTCAGGGAATGGGCGGCATGATGAGTGTCACTGGCGAACGTGACGATCTGCCCGGTGGTGGCCCGCAAAAAGCAGGTCTGGCCTTTGCCGATTTGACCACCGGCTTATATGCCGCAATTGCCATTCAGGCGGCTTTGTTGTCCCGTGAGAAAACCGGTGAAGGTCAGTATATTGATATGGCGCTGTTAGATACCCAGGTTGCTTCCCTCTCTGTTCTGGCCATGAATTATCTCACCTCAGGCAAAGTCCCCGGTCGCTTCGGAAATGCACATGCCAATATTGTGCCCTATCAGGTGTTTAAAGCCCAGGAAGGTGAATTTATTATCGCCTGTGGTAACGATCTGCAATTCCAAGCTTTGTGTCAGGCCGTTGGTCTGGCTAAGGTGGCAGAAGATCCTCGCTTCTTAAAAAATTCTGGACGTGTTACACATCGTGAAGAATTGACCACAGTTCTACAGGCTCATTTCTATACTAGACCGGCAAAAACCTGGGTGGATTTAATCCATGCGGTTAAAGTGCCGGTAGGAATGATCAATGACCTGAAACAGACTTTGCAAGAAGAACAGGTATTGGCACGCGATATGGTGATTCAGATGCCGCATACTTTACGTGAAGATTACACCTCAATCGGTTCACCGATCAAACTCTCCAAGACACCGGTAGAATATAAAAAGGCGCCCCCTTGTCTGGGTGAAGATACCGATGCCATTTTGAGTCAATATTTAAGTTCTGCTGAAATAGAAGAACTGAAAAGCAAAAAAGTCATCCAGCAGCGATAAGCCTGCAAGCAATAAAAAAGGAATCTTTCGATTCCTTTTTTATTTTAAATCTAATGGACTAGATCATTCCTTAACAGGCTTTGGCGCTCGGCTGAACAGTACGAGGCAGCTCGCGACGCAGAATTTTGCCTACTGCAGACTTTGGTAATCCAGCCACAAACTCAATGTATTTGGGCAATTTATAACTGGTCAGTTGCTGCTTCAGATAAGTCATGACTTCATCTTGGGTCAGAGTTTCATCCTGTTTCACAATAAATGCCTTGGGTACCTGTCCAGACTTTTCATCATCAATACCAATCACTGCACATTCCAGTATTTTAGGATGTTTGGACAGCACGCCTTCCAGCTCATTGGGATAAACATTAAATCCGGAGACCAGAATCATGTCTTTTTTGCGGTCCAGAATGGTGATATAGCCTTGTTCGTCCATACAACCGATATCACCTGTCAGGAAGAATCCATCTTTGGTAAATACCTGTGCTGTTGCTTCGGGTTGCTGCCAGTATCCTTTCATTACCTGTGGACCACGTATGGCGATTTCTCCAGCCTGATTAAGCTCTACAGGTTTTCCTTCATCATTCAGAATCAGAATTTCAGTTCCTGCCAATGGCAAGCCAATCGTGCCACTAAATCGCCGGCTTAAAGGCGGGTTAAAAGTTGCAGTCGGTGAGGTTTCAGAAAGTCCGTAGCCTTCATAAATCTGGCAGCCTGTGACCTCATGCCATAACTCTGCCGTATTTTTCAGAATAGATGCCCCTCCACCGGTTGTGGTTTTCAGGCTTGAATGATCCAGTTCACGAAAACGTGGATGATGCGCCAAGGCATTAAACATGGTATTCACCCCGGGGAAAACAGTGGGTGGATGTTTCTGGTATTGATCCACCAAAGCATCCAGATCTCTCGGATTAGGAATCAGGACATTGGCGAAACCTCGGCTTAAACCATAACTGAACAGGCAGATGGTAAATCCATAAATGTGATACAGCGGCAAGGCACAGAATACATATTCATTTTCAGCGGCATAGCGGTCACCAAAATGGCTGATAAACACGGTACTGTTCTGGGCGATATTAAATAGAATATTGCGATGGCTCAGTTCTGCGCCTTTAGAAACACCTGTGGTACCTCCCGTGTATTGCAGAATGACCGTATCTTCCTGATGTTGTACAGGCGGTTCAAAATCAATAATCTTTACCTGATTTATTGCCTGTCTAAAGTCAGAAAACTGTTTATCCGGATATTGTGCTGCCTGACTATAAACAGCACTTGGCTGCTCTTGAATAAAATCCAGCGGATGCGTCGAAATAACATATTTGAGTTGAGGACATTCATCTAGTGCTGTTAATTGCTCCAAAGTCTGTCCCAGGATAATCAAGGCTTTAGCACCTGAATCCTGTAGCTGATGATAGAGCTCGCGCTGGGTGTACATGGGATTGACATTGACCAGCACATAACCGGCACGAATAATGGCGAAGGTCGCAATTGGATACTGAATAATATTTGGCAACATCACTGCAATACGGCTGCCAGCAGTCAGTCCAAGACTCTGTAAATAGCTTGCCAGTTTCTGACTATACATATCGACATCTTGATAGCTGAATTTGCGATCCAGATAGATAAATGCGGTTTTATCCTGAAATTTCACCAAATTCTCAGCAATTGTCGTGCTCAGGGTTTTCTCAGGATCTGGCCGGGTAAACTCCGGATTGATATTCCACTTTTTATATTCTTCCATCCATGGCTGACTGCTCATGACTATACTCCTGTCCTGGATTTACATTTATTTTGTATTATTTAAACTATAAAATTTTGATTCTAATCAAATATTTTTAAACCACTTTCTGCTGTCTCGATTCAACATACTGGTAGTGATAACCGCTACGAATAAAATGCTGATTTTTATCCCTAAATGAATGAGCATAATCCGGCCAGACCAAAGTCAGCTTGCGACTGACCGGGTCCAGATACCAGCTTTTACAGCTTTCCGATAACCAGACACTACCTTGCGAAAGCTGCTGTAGCTCCTGCATATAGCTATTTTCAGCTTCTTGATCTGCTTCAAAGACCTGAATCTGTTCCTGCTCAAAAAACTGCAAGGCATCCAGCACCAGATCAAACTGGGTTTCCAGAAAATAAAGTGCTGAATTATGTCCACTGCCTGTATTTGGCCCATTCAGGATGAACAGGTTTGGAAAGTTGTGTACGGTCGTTGACTGATAACCCTGCATACCGCTGGACCATTGCTGTTCCAGGCTTAAACCCTGTTTACCCACCACCTTTGCGGCATAGGGTGGACGTGCCGCTTCAAATCCTGTCGCAAATACGATGATATCTGCAGAAAATTTATTTCCAGCCTGGCTTAATACACCGTCTTTCATAACTTCTGCCAATGCTGAGTCTTCAAGTGTGACATTTGGTTTTAGAAAAGTCGGATAATAATCATTAGAAAGCAATAAGCGCTTACAACCAGGTTCATAATTCGGCGTAAGTTTGCGCTGTAATTCAGGATCTGAAATCTGATGTTTTAAGAATTGCAGGCAGTTTTTCTTGACCCGCTCAATCTGGCTTTTCAGATTACGGCGCTGGGCAAAATTGTATTCATTGCCCCAGAACAAGGAATGTCTGAGGGCCGACATACTGTCCGGATCTTTGCGGAAAAGCTGTTTTTCTGACTCAGAATAAGCTCGGTCTGGTCGGGGCAAAATATATGGCGCACTACGTTGCAATACGGTCAGGCTTTTGGCTGTTTTGGAAATTTCCGGCACAAGCTGGATGGCAGAAGCACCAGAACCCACCACAACGACATGTTGATTTTCCAGATTCAGCTCGTGGTTCCAGCGCGCGGAATGCATCACTTGGCCTTCAAATTCTTCCAGCCCCGGAATTTTCGGGAGATGCTCATCTGCCAGATGCCCGGTTGCGGTAATTAAAATCTCAGCCTGATACAGACCTATAGAGGTGTGAATTTCCCAGATGCGTTCTCGTGCATTCCAGCTGGCCTTTTCCAGTTGGGTATGAAAATTAATATGGGGCCGGATATTTTCCTGATCACAGCATTGAATTAAATAGCGCTGAATTTCTACCCCTTGTGGAAAGACACGCGACCAGTTGGGATTTTTAATAAACGAGAAAGAATATAAATGGGAAGGTACATCACAGGCGACTCCGGGATAGGTATTGTCACGCCAAGTACCGCCCACTTCTGCTGCACGTTCAATGATTTTAAAATCGTGGATGCCCTGCTGTTTAAGGCGGATTGCCATTCCCAAACCACCAAAACCGCTGCCTACAATTAAAATCTTGCTGCGCTGTCCTTGAGCTTGCATTATTTTTCTCCTTTTTTTAAGGCATCATGGGCTGGATTTTCTGATTCGCCGGATACTGTTCTGGATGCTGGCTAAACTGGTTGATCAGTTGCACCACTTCCGCTGGCGCTTCAATATGGATTGCATGTCCTGAAGCTATTTCGATATAGCGGCTGTTCTGAATCGAAGCAAACAGTAATTTTGCTTGCGCTAAAGGCACCATCCGGTCTTCACGGCAAGCCACGATCAAAGTCTCCGCAGAGATGTCCGGCAAAATGGCGGTGATATCAATGCGATAATTCAGTTCACGCTGTTTGGCTGCATCTTGAGAAGGTTTGACGAAACGTGCCAGATCAAGCACCTGTTTTTCAGTACGAGCTGACAGATAGTCATCGCTATATAGGCAATAATTCACGAAATGCGGCAATGCTGCAGATTGATCATTAAATAACTGTTGCCAGATGGTGGTTCGTAGTTGTTGCACCGAACTGGTTTTTGCCCAACCGGCTAACAAAATCAAACGTGCCACGCGCTGTTTAAGACTTGCAGCCACTTGTGCAGCAATCACGGCACCGAGTGAATAGCCGACCACTGTAATGATTTCATCTTCTGCAACCGCATGCTGAATCAGTGCTTCAACCTGCTGGCTAAAATCGGTCACCTTTAGATCAGCTTTATCGGGGGTATGCAAATCAATGGATAAAACCCGCTGATGAATACCCAGCATCGGAAAAATATAGCTGAAATGCTTGTCGGTATTTCCACCGGTGCCATGAATCAGAATAATAGTGGGAAATGCAGAACGCTGTCCGACTTCATGAAAATTAAGCTGCAGATCAGCATAAGGACACTGTCGAGTAATCATGTCTAAATCCATATAGACTCCTGATCTTGTTGTTTTATGGTTTATTCAATATCCGAGAATAAATCTCAATATTTGAATTGGGTGAGGATGCAAAAATTATTAAAAAAGACTCACGACACGAGTATCGTGGGTCAAAAGGTTTAATCGAATTTGAACTCTTCAGGTTCAAGTAAAAACAGGCTTTCACCGCCCGCCTGAATATTGGCAAAGTGGGTTGAAGTTCTTGGCAAAATACGCGCAAAGAAGAATTGTGCAGTTTTGATCTTGGCTGCATAGAACGGATCAGTATTGCCTTCTTCAATTTTCTGCTGCGCAGTAATTGCCATTTTCAGCCACAAATAAGCGGACACGACATAACCAGAGAAATATAGGTAGTCAACTGATGCTGCCCCAATTTCATTGGCAGACTGTTGAGCCTGCTCCTGAATGGTTCTGGTTAATTTCAGCCATTTTTCAGTCAACTGGCTGACTTGTGCAACTTGCTGGCTGAACTGGACATGTTGCTGATGCTCTTTTACAAAGCCCTGAATTTCATCGGTTAATGCGGTCAGCAAACCCAATTTTGAGCCCAGCACTTTACGCGCCAGCAAGTCAATGGACTGAATTTCAGTAGTTCCTTCATAGAGGCTGGCAATACGTGCATCACGGGCAATCTGTTCCATGCCATGTTCAGCAATATAACCGTGACCACCGAAAATCTGCATACCATGTTTAGCCGCTTCTATGCCGGTTTCGGTCATTAATGCTTTGGCAATAGGGGTTAGTAATGCTAGACGGTCTTCAGCTGCTTTCTTTTCTTCCGGGCTGTCAGTGGCTTCAGCGATATCGGCATAGGTCGCCAGATAATATGCAAGTGCACGTGAACCTTCTGCAAACACCTTTTGAGTCAGCAGCATGTTACGTACTGCCGGATGCACGATAATCGGATCTGCAGGCTGGCCTGGCACTTTTGCACCTTCAAGAGAACGCATCGCCAGACGGTCTTTGGCATAAGCCAATGCCCCCTGATAAGAAGATTCTGCTGCTGCCAAGCCTTGAATAGCTGTACCGATACGTGCCGAGTTCATAAAGGTAAACATGCAGTTCAGACCGCGATTTTCAGGCCCAATCAGGAAACCTTTGGCATTATCAAAATTCAGCACACAGGTCGCATTGCCATGAATGCCCATCTTGTGTTCAATGGCGCTACACACCACACCATTACGGGAAGCCACATTACCTGCTTCATCCAGATTGTATTTCGGCACAATAAACAGCGAAATACCTTTGGTTCCCGCAGGTGCATCTGGCAAACGTGCCAGTACGATATGCACGATATTTTCAGCCAAGTCATGTTCACCCGCAGAAATAAAGATTTTCTCGCCACTGATGTTATAGCTGCCGTCTTCATTTGGCACTGCTTTGGTACGGATCAGCCCCAGATCAGAACCCGCATGAGATTCAGTCAAGCACATGGTTCCAGTCCAGCGACCGGCTATTAAAGGCACCAGGAATTTCTGTTTCTGTTCATCGCTACCATGATGCTCTAAAGTACGCATCGCACCATGGGACAGGCCTGGGTACATGCCCCAAGACCAGTTGGTTGCAGTGATAATTTCAGAAATGGCAATACGGTATAAAGTCGGAAAACCCTGACCGCCATATGCTTCGTCACCAGTTAATGAGGTAAAGCCGAGTTCTACATATTTGTCATAAGCTGCTTTAAACCCATCCGGGGTGGTTACGACGCCATCCTGCAAACGGCAACCCTGCTGGTCGCCTGTCGCATTAATCGGTAGAAGTTCGTTTTGGCAAAAGTCCGCAGCGACTTCCAGATATTGCTCCATAATATCCATAGAAACCTTGTCTGCGAATTTTGCATAGCCCTGATATTTCTGTTCAACGTTTAACAGGTCTTTCAGGACAAACTTCATGTCTTTTAATGGCGCAATATAATTTCTCATCGTAATTCCCTTGTATGAGTTCTAATTTGTATATTTATGACAATTAATTTCATAATACGAAATTATGTTTTAAATCCACTATAATATAATTTAAAGAATAAAATCTAGTCATTCGATGAAATTTCCCATTTAAAAATAAAAAATATACAGGATGAAAAAAGCCATTCATGGTGGAATGGCTTTTCTATTCAGCGACTTCACTAAAGTTGATTAACGTGGAAAAAATTGAGCTAAACGTTGCTGAACAATCTGCTCTGCCTCCTGCATGATATTTTCGATCAGCGCCTGACAAGTCGGAATGTCATGAATCAATCCCATCACTTGACCTGCAGTCAGTACACCAGCATCAATATCGCCATTTTCTAAAGCGAGCTTGCCTTTTAAACCGCTGACATAGGGACGAATCTGTTCAAATTGCAGGTTTGGATCTTCACTCATTTTCACCACAAGATCAGATACCGCATTTTTGGCAACACGGGCAGTATTCCTGAACTGTCGATACAGCAGATGTGTCGCCCTTTCATCATTATCGACATAGAACTGTTTGATGTTTGAATGGATCGGCGCTTCCTGAGTTGCACAAAAGCGTGTACCCATATTGATGCCTTCAGCACCTAAAGCCAAAGCTGCGACCAGACCACGGCCATCAGCAAAACCGCCACTGGCCACAATCGGCACAGTAAGCTGATCCGCAGCGGCAGGAATTAAAATCAGGCCAGGAATATCGTCTTCACCCGGATGCCCCGCACATTCAAAACCATCAATCGAAATGATATCCGCACCGATTCTTTGTGCTGAAAGCGCATGACGGACGGAAGTACATTTATGAATGACAATAATGCCGTGTTGCTTAAACGCCTCAATATGTTCATGTGGCTTGTTGCCTGCTGTTTCTACGATCTTGATACTGCTTTCAATGATCGCCTGTCGGTATTCTGCATATGGCGGCGGATTCACAGCGGGCAATAAAGTCAGATTGACTGCAAAAGGCTGATCGGTCATTTCTCGGCAGCGTGCAATTTCCTTGACCAGGGCTTCAGGCGTCGGTTGAGTCAATGCCGTTAATGTTCCCAAACCACCAGCATTAGATACGGCACTGGCCATTTCTGCGGTACCGACCCACATCATGCCGCCCTGAATAATTGGATAACGAATGCCTAAAAGCTCGGTAATACGGGTCTGAATTTTCATAAATGCTCTCCTTAGCATCCGGTAAATTGTACAGGGCGTTTTTCGATAAAAGCCTGGACACCTTCTTTATAGTCCTGACTGCTCAGAGCCAGATATTGCAGGTTTTGTTCCAGCTCCAGTTGCTGGTCCATGTTATTTTCAGCACTGCGTTGCAAGGCCTGTTTGGTTAAAGCCAGCGCATAAGTCGGCTGTTGAGATAATCGCTGTGCAATGTCGTCGATATAAGCATCAAATTCTGTATCTGGAAGCATTTTCCAGATCATGCCCATTTCGGCGGCCTCTTTGGCATGCACCGGTTCGCCCAGAAAAGTGAGTGCCATGGCACGTGCATAACCGATTAAACGTGGCAACATCCAGGTGCCACCGGCATCAGGAATCAAGCCAATTTTAGAAAAAGCCTGAATAAATCGGGCACTTTCCTTGGCAATGACCAGATCACAGGCCAGTGCGATATTGGCACCTGCACCGGCAGCCACACCATTCACTGCTGCAATCACCGGTTTGGGACTCTGGCGGATCAGGTTAATCAAGGGATTATAGTATTTGGCCAGCGAGCCTTGCGGTGGCAAAGGCACATTGCCGAGCTGTCCAGCACGTTCTTTTAAATCCTGTCCTGCTGAAAACGCCCGGCCATTACCGCGAATCACAATCACCCGAATATCCGGATCTTTATTCCAGTTTTTCAGCACCTGCTGCACTTCCTCATGCATTTGCCGGTTAAAACTGTTGAGTGAATCCGGGCGGTTAAAGCTTAAGGTCGCGACGCCTTGCTGAACCTGAGTTTGAATCGTTTCCCACATCATCAATTTCCTTATTTTTCCGGTATCCCTACAATTAATAGCCTTTATTGACATCTACCTGATGGCATAAATCCAGCCCGAGATTTAAGCGTCGGTCATTTTCCAGAATCTGTTCCACTACCACAGACATGGGTGCATGTGAGGCGACATGTGGCGTAACTACGATCTTTTCATGCTGCCAGAATGGATGTTCAGCAGCTAATGGCTCCTGTTCAAATACGTCGATAATTGCACCACGTAACTGGCCGGAATCCAGTGCATTGAGTAGATCCTGCTCGATTAAATGCTGACCCCTTCCTACATGAATTAATGCTGCTTGTTCAGGCAACTGCTGAAATAATTCAGCAGAAAGAATGCCGGTATTTTCTTCAGTGAGTGGCAGCAGATTAATCAGGATCTGACTTTGGGCCAAAAACTCGGAAATTTGTTCTGATCCGACATAGCTTTTGACCTGAGCAATCTCTTTTGGGGAATTGGACCACCCAGACACCTGATAGCCCATGTCGGCAAAACGTTCTGCCACATAACCGCCCATATGGCCAAGGCCCATAATCCCGATCTGGATATGATAGCTATAACTTTGACGATACTGTTTCCATAACTGCTGTTTTTGCTGCTGGATCATGCGGTCAAAATAACGCTGGAAATACAGTACGCCCCACAGCAGATAATCAAACATGCCTTTTTGATGATGTGGATCCAGTACCCGGCAAACGGCTTGATCTGGGCGTACAGCATTTAAGTTTAAATGTTCTACCCCAGCAGCAATTGAATGAATCAGACCAAGTTCTGGAAGTTGCCGGAGTTTTTCCAGATCTGGAAACCACGAAGCTGCTGTGGTCGCCAGTTCTGCTTCCGGGCTGTCCAATGTACAAAAACTGCCCTTAGGGGCATATTTCTGAAAAGACTTCACCAGAATTGCTTCAATATTCGGCACCGTACTGGATATCACAATCATGATGCATACTCCGTATATTGATGCTCAATCAAAGACAAAGCGGCCTGCCAGGCACGCTGTAAAATCGGTTCAACTAAAGGACTGGCGAACTGCTTGGCGGTTTTAATTCGGACTTCTTCTGCTGGATAATGCAATTCAGCACCACCGCTTAAGGCCTTCACCTGTGCCTGACAGGCACGCTCCAGAAAATAGATTTCATGAAAGGCCCGTGCAATCGTTTCGCCAGCCGTTAAAAGTCCGTGATTGCGTAAAATCATGGCGCGATGGCCGCCCAGGTCCTGAATCAGGCGTTCTTGTTCATCTGTTGAAAGTGCCACGCCTTCATATTCGTGATAGGCCACCTGCTGATAAAACTTCATGGCGTGCTGGGAAATGGGCAGAAGTCCGTGTTTCTGTGCAGAAACTGCTATGCCATCTGCGGTATGCGTATGAATAACACAGTTCAGATGAGCATGTGCTTCATGAATTGCGGAGTGGATGACGAAGCCAGCCATATTCACCGGCTTGTCCTGTTCATAGCTTTCTACGACCTGCCCTTCATGATTAATCTTGACCAGCGTTGAAGCACACATTTTTTCAAAAGCGACACCATACTGATTAATCAGAAAACAGTCAGGCTGATCAGGGACTCTTAAACTGATGTGAGTATCGATCAGATCCGTCATCCGGTAATGCGCGATAATGCGATAAAGTGCTGCGAGTTCACAACGTGCCTGCCATTCAGCATCTGTGACGAGATTTTTTATTGTCATCATTCCATCCTGGAAAAATATAGCATTTCGATCACTATCTGTTATATCATAAATTTAGAAAAACAGAATATTATTTCATAAAGCGAAATAAATCATTACAAGGAGTTGATATGCCAACATCACAACTAAACGGACTTGAATATCTCACCGCAATTAAGAATGGGGAAATTTCCAGTTCAGCCATGAGTGAAATTATTCCCATGCGCCTAACCTTGGTTCGCGAAAACTATGTGGAATATGAAGTGCGTCCTGATCAGCGCCATTACAATTTACAGGGTGGTATTCATGGCGGCTTTTGTGCAACGGTTCTAGATAGTGCCACTGGCGCTGCCGTACACACGACAGTAGATGCAGGTGTCAGTTTTTCGACCATCGACCTGAATGTAAAAATGCTGAAAGCGATGAAAAGCGGCGAAACCTATACCGCTATTGGTGAAGTTATCCGGATTGGACGCAATGTACTGACCTCAGAAGGCCGAATTATCGATAAAGAAGGTAAAGTTTATGCCTTTGGGTCGGCAACATTATTAGTCACTGGTCGTAAGTAATCATTACACTGACGTAGTCAATCCCTGCTCAGGCAGGGATTTTTATTTTAAAAGAAAAATCTCAATAAAAAATGCCATGCATATCATATATACATGGCATTAAGGCTATGACTAAAGCTGTGATGCAGCTTCAGGGTTTTCAATTACCATCGCCAAGCCTTGACCCAGACCGATACATAGACTGATCACGGCATATTTTTTACCGGTACGCTGTAACTGACGTGCAACGGTTAAAGCCAAACGCGCACCCGAACAGCCCAGTGGATGACCAATGGCAATCGCACCACCATTTGGATTGACACGCGGATCATCCAAAGCGACATCCAGACCTTTCAGGCAAGATAATACCTGACTGGCAAAGGCTTCATTAATCTCGATGATATCCATATCGTCTAGCGTCAAACCAGCACGTTGTACTGCCTTTTTAATCGCTTCAATTGGGCCTGCACCCATGATGCGTGGCTCAATGCCAGCGGCTGCAGAAGACAGGATACGAGCCAAAGGTTTTAAGCCATACTGTTCCTGAACTTTTTCACTGCCGATAATCAGTGCTGCAGCGCCGTCATTGATTCCTGATGCATTACCCGCTGTTACTACACCACCTTCAAATAGCGGTTTTAACTTGGATAAAGCTTCAAATGTTGAAGATGCACGTGGATGCTCATCCTCAGTAATTTGTTTAGGCGGCAATTTGCGTCCTTGAGAAACTTCAATCGGGGTAATTTCACCTTCAAAGAAACCTGATTCTTTCGCTACCTGATATTTTGCCTGTGATGCAGCGGCAAAGGTATCAGCCTGTTCACGGCTAATACCGAATTCTTCAGCCACGTTATCACCTGTTTCAGGCATACTGTGCGCGCCAAACTGATCCGTAAATTTACGGTTCGGGAAACGGGTACCAATCGTGGTGTCATAAATTTTGGCATCACGTGAATAAGCACTTTCTGCTTTGCCCATCACAAAAGGCGCGCGGGTCATACTTTCTACGCCACCAGCAATGTACAACTCGCCTTCGCCTGCAGTGATGGCACGTGCCGAATCAATCACAGCACCGAGACCTGATGCACATAAGCGGTTTACCGTCTGCCCCGGAACTGTTACCGGCATACCCGCTAACAATGCTGCAAAACGTGCCACATTACGGCTGTCTTCACCGGCCTGATTGGTGCTACCAAAGATTACATCTTCTACATCTGCTGCCGGGATACCGGTTTTTTCCAGCAGGTTTTTAATGACTGTAGCTGCCAGATCATCTGGACGTACGCTTGCCAGACTTCCTGCATGGCGACCGATTGGTGAACGTAAACCATCATAAATATATGCATTTAACATGGGTGTTATTCCTTTAACTTTCTAATTAATGTGTTGTATGAACAAGTGGTAGACCAAGCTGAACACGGCGACGCAACCAAGGACTTGAACGGTAACGCTGGTCACGGGTAATCGCAGTCATGCGATCCAGAATTTTCAGGATTTTTTCAGCACCCAGCACATCCCCCCATTCAATTGGGCCATATGGATAGCCAAGGCCTAATTTCACCGCGATATTGATATCTTCTACCGTTGCAACGCCTTGCTGGGCAATATCACAGCCGAGATTCACAATCATTGCCAAAGCACGTTGAGCCACAAAGCCGACGCTTTCCTGAATTACGCTGGCGGTCACACCATCCAGATTGAAAATCGATTGGGCTGCTTTTACCAGCTCAGGTTGGGTGACAAAAGTTGGCATCAAGGTACGGTGTTTATGCAGACCATATAGCAGATCGATACACACCACTTGCTGAGGTGCCAGCTGATAACGGATCGCAGCTGATGTTGCATCCTCACCATAAGTGGCAATCAGGATTAAAGCCTCTGCTGAAGGTATCTCAGTTTGCTCAATCTGAATGTTGAACTGCTGCAGATATTGCTCAAGTGCCTGACGGTCTTCGTCATATTCGGTGCCTAGCCAGACTGATGGATATTGACTTAGCTTATCAACCAATGCTGGAGCAACATCACCTTCTTTGCTACCCGAAGTGTAATCATAGAAACCTTTACCGGTTTTACGACCTAACTGCTTGGCAATAAAACGCTGACGGGTAATCACGCTTGGACGGTAACGTGCTTCTTCATAATACTGATGATAAATCGATTCACTCACCGGGTGCGAGACATCCATACCGGTCAGATCACCTAATTCAAACGGCCCCATCTTGAAACCGATTCCGTCACGGTAGATCCTGTCAATATCATAAAATGGTGTGACATTTTCATTCAGAATTGCATAGGCTTCGCTACCAAAGGCACGGCCGGCATGGTTAATGATAAACCCTGGAGTATCTTTAGCTTTGACCGGACGATGACCCATTTTTGTAGAAAGCTGGGTTAATGCTTCAATAATGTCAGCACGGGTATTAAAGCCTTCAATCACTTCGACCACTTTCATGAGTGGGACCGGATTAAAGAAGTGATAACCGGCAACACGTTCTGGCTGCTCACAGTTGGCAGCGATTGCACTGATCGACAATGAAGAGGTATTAGATGCCAGAATCGCCTCTGGTTTTATCATTCCTTCCAGTTGCTGCATCAGTTTTTGCTTGATTTCCAGATTTTCAATAATCGCTTCAACAATCAAGTCACAATCTTTCAGGTCTTCTAGCTGCTGGGCAGTCGACAGATGAGCAATATCTTCAGCGGCTTTTTCATGGCTGAATTTACCTTTATCTGCCAAGGTATTTAATGTTTTGGCCAGTTTATCCTGTGCCTGTTCGGCTGCCCCTTCTTTGGCATCAAACAGTACCACATCATGACCAGACTGAATCGCGATTTGGGCAATACCTGCACCCATTGTGCCTACACCAATAATGCCGATTTTCTGAATCTGAATACTCATGCTTATCGTCCCTGATAATTCGGTTTACGTTTTTCAATAAAGGCCTGCATACCTTCTTTTTGATCTTCGGATGAGAACAGCATCTGGAAAGACTTACGTTCCAGGGTAAGTCCGGCATTAAGCGGCACATCTTCAGCCAGTAAAGCCACTTCCTTGATTTGTTCAAGCGCAATTGGCGGCATTTTTGCCAGACCTTCAGCCATCTTGATTGCTGTTGCAAGGGTTTCGCTGTCTTCCGTTACTTGAGACACTAGGCCAATCTGATAAGCTTCCGGCGCTGGTATCAGACAACCCGTCATGATGATACGCATCGCATGGAATTTACCCACGGCACGGAATAATCGCTGGGTACCACCGGCACCCGGCATGACACCCACTTTCACTTCAGGCTGACCAAACTGGGCACTTTTCCCGGCAATAATAATGTCCGCATGCATGGCCAGTTCACAGCCACCACCAAGTGCATAACCGTTTACAGCTGCAATCACCGGTTTTGAACACTGTGCAATCGCCTGCCAGTAACGTTCAGTCCGGCGCTGCATCATTTGAATGGTTTCTGCATTGGCCAGTTCTTTAAGATCGGCACCTGCTGCGAAATCTGTTTCACCACCGGTAAGAATAATGGCACGTACATTTTCATCGTCATTCAGTTGCAAAAATGCCGCCGCAAGTTTCTGGCGAACTTCTGTATTCAGGGCATTTTTCGCTTCTGGTCGATGAATTTTAACCATCGCTACATGTGCTGAAACTTGTTCTACTTGAACGACCTGTTCCATTAAAATCTCCATTTATTTTGTATAGCGAAATTTTATTTTATATAAAACTAAGGTTTCTCAAGCTATAAATCAAGGATTTTTAACTCCAGAATTCAAAAAAGTTATTTTTTACTAAAAATAGAGTAAAAACTCTTGTTCAATTGCTCATTTTATGATTAATTAATTTCGCAATACGGAATTAAGTATTTTAAATGCAATCTGATTATTCATTTCAATGAATAATCGCCATAAGGCAGAACTTAAAAATAATTTACGAAATCAAATTTTCCAGCAATGAGATGATTTTGATTTAGCGTAATAAAGTGAAAAATCGAATGTAGCCTGATAATAAATACAGCGGCTGTAGCGTTCAGGAGCAAGTCTGTTAAATCAGGAAAACTATGTTTCCGTGAGGAAGAAAAATGGATTTAGCGGTAGCAGAGGAAATGCTACTTTTAATATATAGAGGATATAAGAATGACAAGCGATACCATCGTAACAGGAGACAATAAAACCGATGTCTCCTCCACGGATACCATCAAACAGGCGCCAAAACGTCTATGGATGACGGCTTTTGTCTTTGCTTTTCTGATTTTGCTCTGTGACGGTGCAGATATCGGGATTCTGGCTTTCAGCCTGACCAGTCTGAAAGCTGAATGGGGACTAACTTCTGTACAGGCTGGTGCTTTAGGAAGTTATTCTCTTTTGGGTATGGGGATAGGAGGTTTTATTGGTGGATGGGCATGCGACAAATTTGGACGTGTCCGCGTCATTGTACTGGCCACCATCGCCTTCTCGATCTTGTCAGCCTACTCAGGTTTTGCTCAGTCTTATACTGAATTTGCAATTTTACGTACTCTTTCTTGCTTGGGTTTAGGCTGTTTATATATTGCCTGTAATACCCTGATGTCAGAATACGTACCGACCAAATACCGTACTACTGTACTGGCAACATTGATGACTGGTTTCACTTTAGGTTCATTGGTGATTACCATGATTTCAGGCTGGATTATTCCTGAGTTCGGCTGGCGTATGCTGTACTGGATCACAATTGCTCCATTAGCTTTGGGTATTCTGATGCACTTTATGGTGCCTGAGCCAGAGTCATGGAAACGTGTTCGTGAACTGAAAAGAACTGGTCAGATCGTGGATAACGATGCGAAAAAAGGCAATCCATATATCACCATTCTTAAAGACAAAACCCATGGCAGAATGTTTATCTTATGGTCATTCAGCTCTGGTTTCTTGCTATTCGGTTATTTCGGTGTAAGTAACTGGCTGCCAAGTTATCTTGAAGCTGAATTAGGCATCAAGTTTAAAGAAATGGCCCTGTATATGGTGGGTACGTTTGTCACCATGATTTTTGCCAAAATTATTGCAGGTTATGTTGCTGATAAAATTGGCCGCCGTATTGTATTTGCTTTCGGCACCATGGGAACAGCGCTATTTATCCCTGTCGTGGTGTATATGCATAATGCCGATAACATTGGCGTACTGATGCTAATCTTCGGCTTCCTGTACGGTATTCCATATGCCATCAATGCAACCTATCTAACCGAAAGTTTCCCGACTGGTGTTCGTGGTACAGCGGTGGGTGGTGCATTCAATATTGGTCGTATCGGTGCAATCTTCGCTCCAATTACGATTGGTTATCTTGCGATGCATGGTTCGATTGGTACAGGTCTGTTGGTAATGGGTGCAGCATACTTCCTCTGCGGTTTGATTCCTGCCCTGTTTATTAAAGACCGTTTATACGATCCGCAAAAAGCAGAATAAATACTCTCCGGAAGGCAGTCTAACTTGCTGTCTTCCTCTTTCTCCAAATATTGACCATACGTATAGAAAGGTTTCCTTTCATTCAGGATTAAAAGTTTCTTTAAGGATTAAGAAATGAAAAAATTAGTTTTAGCGACACTATGTGGTATTGCTTCAGCACAGGCATTTTCAGCAGAAGCTTCTGAAGACCGGATGCAGTTTTTAGAATCACAGTTAAAGCAAATCCAGGCAGAACTAGAACAACAAAAAGCAGAGCAACTCGCGCTAAAGACCCAGCAGGAAGAAGCCAAAGCGCAAGACTCTAAAACCCTGAGTTCAATGGTTGACAATGTCGATGTTTATGGTTTGATCCGCTTTGATGGTGCAGTCGATTTCAAAAGTACTCCTAAAGAACGTGGACGTATCATTAACCAGATTAATAAAGTACCTTTTACTGAACCGGATTCAGTCCGTTCCGATTTTACTGCGGCTGCCAGCCGGATTGGTTTCCTGGCCAAAGATCTAGGAGGCAATCCGAATGTTTCTGCTCGTTTAGAAGCCGACTTCTGGACCAACAATGGTAAAGGCGATGGTGGATTACGTATCCGTCATGCACACTTAAAATACCATAACTGGACGTTTGGTCAGGCCTGGTCATTGATGTCAACACCAGAGATTAGCACTGAAGCTGTCGATTACAGCTTGTTCCTGGGTGGATCAGTCCTACGTACGCCTCAGGTGAGCTATGCTTTCAAACTTGATCCAGAAAATACCTGGAATGTCGGTCTGGAATATATGGCCGGTGGCGATCGTTCTTCTGCTTTGCCTGCATTAACCACCAAATATGTTCATCAATCAGGTCCGCTGCATTTACTAGCTCAAGGCTTTGTCAATCAAAAGCAAGCGCAAACAGATATAGGTGATATTGAAAAAGTTGGTTGGGGTATAGGTCTTGGTGGACGTTACCGTTTAGATGATCAAAACTCTATTCAAGGTAACTATTTCCATATGGTCGGTGATCAGCGTATTGCAGCTTTCTTGACTCAAGGTTCAACAACCGATGGTGCTGCCTGGGGTGGCGATTATTCAGTCGATCCAATCAATAATGAACTTTTATTGAATGAGTTCAATAGTATAAATATTGGCTTCACGCATAAATTTACGCCGAAACTACGTAGTAGTATTAATGCCAGCGTGGTTGATTTTGATGATTCTAGCGATTATGCCAAAGCCAATCCGGAAACCAATAAGCGCTTAACCGACTATGTGGCTAACGTGATCTATTCTCCTGTTCCAAAGATTAATTTGGGTGCAGAATATCATCATGGCAAGCGTGAAACCTTTGACAATAAGGAAGCAGATATTTCGCGTATCAACCTCTCTGCCAACTATAGTTTTTAAAGCCTCAGGAGACAAGGATGTCAGCCCAAGGGCAAATTTCACGCCGTTTCATGTTCATGATGGCAATGACCTGCGCACTCTGCGCAGGTTGTAACTATTTTAACCAGCCCTTGATTTATTCTATTGCAGAGGATCTGCAGATCAGTGTAGCTCAGTCTGGCTGGACTGTAGTATTGACCCAAATTGGCTATGCCACCGGGTTATTTTTATTTGTCCCCTTGGGGGATTTGTTTGAAAAACGGCTGTACATTTGCAGTTTGATGTTCTGTACCGGACTGGCGCTTATTGGGCTTTCAGCCAGTACTAATCTGCATATGTTATACGGCTTTACCCTCCTTGCTTCCTTCTGTTCGATTACCACCCAGATTCTGATTCCTTTTGCCGCCAGCCTGTCGCAACGAGATAAAAGTGCCGAAGTTGTTGGCCTGCTCATGAGTGGTGTTCTGGTTGGTATTCTGTTTGCCCGTACCGTGGCCGGACTGATTTCTACTTTATGGTCTTGGCATGCGGTATACCTATTTAGTGGTTGTGCAATTCTTCTGCTAAGTCTGGCCATGTGGTTCCAGTTGCCGAGCGCCAAGAGCCAGTTGCAGATGAATATATTGCAAATTTATCGCTCACTATTTACCTTTGCCCGAACAGAACCCATGCTGATCCGGCGTAGTATGATCGGTGGTTTGGGCTTTGGCATGCTGAGTATTATCTTTACGACCATGACCTTCATTCTGGCTGAAGCACCTTATCATTTTAATGATTTCCAGATTGGTCTCATGGGTATTGTGGGGGTGATCGGCATCTGGTCCTCTCAGTGGACCGGTAAAATGATTGGCAGGCATCGGGAAAAATGGATTGCACATCTGGCCACGTGCGGACTGATTCTGGCCTGGATTCCTTTATTCTTTGCCCAGAATTATTTATGGATTTATATTTTGGGGTTAATTCTGGCTTATTTCGGAATTTCCTGTTTGCATGTCTTGAACCAGAATCTGGTCTATCGAATTTCAATGCAGGCTCGCTCGCGGATTAATGCCATCTATATGACCTGTTATTTTTCTGGTGCCGGTCTGGGTGCATTTTTATCGCTGCATTTATGGAAAAGCTATGGCTGGTCTGCCTGTGTCATTTTAGGTTTTATTTTTGCCGTGTTGATTTTTGCGATTAACTATTATGATCTGAACCAAGAAAGAAATTTAGCCAATATTCAGCCTGAACCTTAGATACTGTTAAAAACCTTTGGGGTTAAAAGCTTATTTTTTATCTCGCTTTCTATACCAAATGCAAATTATTAAGATGATACGCTCATAAAATAGGAAAATTCTTGAAGTCTGTTTAACGTTTCCTTTCTATCTGAAAAGCGGTTGAAAATATTGATATCATAACTTTTTAGAGTTAATTCAACTTATCATTTTCCATCGCGAGATAAACAGACTTCAATTCAGTTAAAGGCGCAGGTTTTGCATAAAAGAAGCCTTGTAGCAGATCACAGCCCTGTTGATAGAGCAAACTAGCCTGACTTAAGGTTTCGACCCCTTCCGCGACAACTTCCAAATCCAGCTGATGTGCCAAGTGAATAATCGATTGCACAATTGCAGCATCCTGACCATCGAGGGTCAGCTCTTCAATAAAACTACGGTCCAACTTGATTTGATTAATCGGCAAGCGACGTAGATAACTGAGACTCGAATAACCTGTGCCAAAGTCATCAATGGCAACCTGTACACCTAAAGTACGCACCGCTTTCAAAATTTCTATGGTTCGATCTGCGCCATTAATGATGACACCTTCCGTAATTTCAATTTTAAGTAATTCCGGCGGTAATTGACTGAGTTCAAGCGCATGTTCAAGTACCTGCAAAAAGCCTGCTCTACGGAATTGCAAAGGAGAAATATTCACCGATACCGTGATCTGGCTATTGTGTGTCTTGTTCCACTCGGCAATATCTAAACAGGCCTTTTCCAATACCCATTGACCTACACTAATAATCTGCCCGGTTCTTTCTGCAAGCGGAATAAAAATCGCTGGGGAAATATAACCCTGCTGCGGATGGCACCAGCGGATTAAAGCTTCTACACCTGTCACCAGTCCAGTTTCAGGATGAACCAGCGGCTGATAGAACAGGTCAAAATTTTCCTGATTGATCGCTTCCATGAGTTCCAGACGCAGATTGGTATAGTCTATTTCTGCGACAGGCTGCATTCTGGTTTTTTCATACCACTGCCACATATTACGACCTTGTCTTTTGGCTTCCTGCATCGCCAAAACAGACTGATAAATCAATTCAGAAGAATGGTGGATCGAACTGTCATCTGCCACGATACCAATACTGGCACTTAAATGTATTTTGTACTGATCAACAATAAACAGCATGGAAAGAAGATCAAGAATTTCTCCGGCGATCGCCTCGACTTCAGTGTGCTCATCTGTCCCTGAGAGCAGCAAAATAAATTCATCTTCAGCGAAGCGGCATAGCACATTATTACCTTGAACAAATTTTTGCAGCCGCTCGCCCACAATTTTGAGAATCTGGTCACCGACCAGATGACCTAAGCTGTCATTAATATTTTTAAAGTCATCCAGATCTATATAGAGCAAGACTAAAGGTTGGGAGCTCTCGTGCCGTGCTTCAAAAATATTTTCCAGAATCTGTTTGAATGCATACTGGTTCGGTAAACCGGTTAAATGGTCATGGGTATGCTGATGCTGAATATATTCTTCGTGAATACGTTGCTGAGTAATATCTTCCTGAATCCCCAAAAAATGGGTGCAGGTTCCTGTCTGGTCAAAAATAGGACCTATGGTTAAACGATTCCAGAACCAGCTACCATCTTTACAGTAACTTTTTATAGTCACCTGAATTTCTTTTTGTTCTTTGACCGCTTGCTTGAGTAATGCAATCTGATCCGGATCAGTATCTGGACCCTGTAAGAAAAAGCAGCTTTGCCCTAGTACTTCTGCTGCCGTATAACCGGTGAGCTTTAGAAAAGCTGGATTCACATACACCATTAGCCTTTCTTCAGAGACATCGGTAATAAAAAGACTATTCGGACTAGCCTCTACCCCACGTTTTAATAATCGTAGAGACTCCTTGTTTTCACGCGATACAGTAATATCTCGGGCAATGCCAATAATACCGGTGACTTTCTGATTTTGAATAATCGGTAAATTGGTCAGATCCAGCCATAAGATATCGCCTGCAACATTATAAATTGGAAGTTCATAATGTTGAGATTTACCTTGCGCTGCTTCTGAAAATGAAACATTCGCAAGTTCATGGAATTCGGGCGGTATGAAGGCACAATAGTGCTGACCATGAATTTGCGCTTTAGAAAAACCTGTAATTTCTTCGCAAGCAATATTGGTATTAAGCACATGTCCCTGCAGGTCAAGTTCAAAAATAATATCTGGATGATAGGTATAAAATGAGCTGTATTTTTCATTAAGCTCATGTCTTTTTTGACGTTCCTGATCAAGCTCGATTGCGAGGGCAACTAATTTTGCCGCTTGCTGTAAAAGCTGAATATGAGGTTCAGTCGGTATTTTGGGTGTTCGATAATAGGTGGCAAACGTTCCGTATAGAATATCTGAAGCATTAATAATCGGCATAGACCAGCAGCTAGACAATTTTTCTGCGTTTACCAAAGCACGGTAAGGCTGCCAGTTTGGGTCTTTCATTAAATTCGGACTAATGACCAACTGACGTAAGAAAGCAGCTACGCCACACGATCCTTGATTTGGCCCAATTTTCAAATCTTGAATAGCATTACAGTACTCTTTTGAAAAGTGCTGTTTGCCACTTATAACATTTAAAGTTTGGGTGTCATCCTGATAGAGCATAATGGTGACAAGCGCATCTGGAATGCGCGATTCAAGCCACTGGCTAATGACATCGAGGATAGGCTTAAGTTCAGTATGGCGACCAATCAGATTAAAAATATGAAAAATTTCTTGATCATCACAATTATTATTCATTCAGACTATCACCTTCCTTAGCTCTTGTTAACATTTTAGACTTATTATTAAAATAATCATTAGCAAAAGTTTGTATTTATATCTTTAAAATACGGAAATATGGTCAATATTACGTGTATTTGATAATAATTCTAAAATTTAAAAATCACAGCCGAAGCTGTGATCTAAAACTATACTTTTACTTAATCAGAATATTGCGGACTTATTTTTAGGCTGCTTGTTGACGACTGTCCACTAATTTACAGCCTGTCTGCTGTTGTAATTCTTCAAAGCTTAAGCCATCCACTATTTCAATAACCTGAGCTTGTCGGTCTTTTAATTCAATCACACACAAATCAGTATAAATACGGTTGACACAATGTTTACCTGTTAGAGGATAAGTCAGTTCTTCAACAATTTTTGCCTCACCGTTTTTGGTCACATGTTCCATGCAAACATAGACACAGCGAGCACCCACTGCCAGATCCATCGCACCGCCTACAGCAGGTACAGCATCAGCATTACCGGTATGCCAGTTCGCCAGATCACCATTAATAGCGACCTGAAAAGCCCCCATGATACAGATATCCAGATGCCCGCCTCGCATGATATCGAAAGAGTCGGCAGAATTCATAAAACTGCCACCTTGCAACATGCTTACGAGTTCTTTACCGGCGTTAATCAGGTCATCATCTGCCTGTTCGGGATCACTCAATGCAGCAAAACCTAAAACGCCATTTTCCGAGTGCAGAATTACTCCTTGTTCAGGTTTTAAATAACCAGCTACGCGTGTCGGCAAACCAATACCCAAATTTACAAAAGAGCCAGTTGGAATGTCTTGTGCAACTTTGGCCACAATCTGTTCACGTGTACGTTTTTGAATATTCATTATTTAATATCTCCAACTTTGACCACATGCTGTACAAAAATCCCTGGCGTTACAATGATCTCTGGATCAAGCTCCCCCAGTTCCACAACTTGATGGACTTGTGCAATGGTGGTTTTTGCTGCTTTGGCCATGATTGGACCAAAATTCCGTGCTGCCTTACGGTAGGTTAAGTTGCCCCAACGGTCTGCCTGATTGGCATACACCAAGGCATAATCTGCATGAATCGGATATTCCAACACATAATCTTTTCCATTGATATTACGGGTTTCTTTACCCTCAGCTATTTTGGTACCAAAACCGGTTGGAGTAAAAACAGCCCCTAAGCCAGCACCGGCTGCCTGAATACGACAGGCCAGATTACCCTGTGGCACCAGTTCCAGCTCAACTTTTCCGGCTTTATACAGGTCTTCAAATACGGTTGAGTTATTGGCCCGTGGAAATGAACAGATCATTTTTTTAACCAGTCCAGACAACAGCAGATTGGTTAGACCACGATCTCCAGAAGCTGCATTGTTGTTAATAATGGTTAAGTCTCTAGGACCAAAGTCAATTAATGCTTCGATTAATTCTACCGGCTGACCTGCCAGGCCAAAACCACTGGTCATAATGTGTGCACCATCAGGAATTTGCTTAAGTACCGTCTCGATATCCTGCGTGATTTTATTCATCATATTGCTTCCTAGCATGTTCTATCTATATTACGAGTGCAGATTAATCTGCCTTTTGTGGATCAAATAAGCGGTCTTTAATAAAGAAAGCGGGTATCAGGCCGCAAAGAAAATAGGCAATGCCCATAATCAGTAAGCCGGTACCAATTGAGCCTCCTTGAGCAAAATAGCCAATGGTAAGAGGTGCAAACACCGCACCCAGTCGGCCTACGTTATATGCCCCACCCACTGCTGTTCCACGCACTTTGGTGGAGAAGCTTTCTGTCATGTAAGTCGCATTAATACCGTATGGAATACCATAGAGAAAACCGAAAAATAACATCAGCCAGAGGATATTATCCGGCGTATTACCAAAGACAATCACAGGGATAAAAATTGCAGTACCCATAGTGCCGAAAGCAAATACCGCACGACGGCCAATCCGGTCAGCGATAAAACCAGCAATAACTTTGGTACACATCATGATCAGGAAAGTCCCGATCATATACATGGTCATTTCTTTAAACTTGATTCCCAGATCAGTCTCTAAATACGCCGGTAGCCAGTTGCTGACTCCATAATATCCAAACTGTAAAAATGCGGTACTGAAGGACCAGAGGATAAACATGCGACGGCTAAGTGCATCTTCAAAAATCATTTTAAAAGTATTTTTTGGTTTTTCCTGCAGAATACCACTGGCTTTTGCATCCAGGCGTGCTTTACGCGCATCTAACCAGGCTTTCGGCTCAGGCACCAAGAAGTACATCGCGAAGGCCAGTACAATTGGAATAATGGCAATATAATAGAGGTATCGCCAGCCAAATTCAGGCAATAGCCATCCAGCCAGAACAGTTGCGACCACCGAGCCTAAAGTCCAGCCAGTCATAAGCGTTGCTAATACTGTAGAGCGATATTTGGTGGGTACATACTCTGCCATGAGGGTATTACAGGCAATATATAGAGCACCTAGTCCAATTGCAGACGTAAAGCGCAGCCATTTGAACTGATCATAACTTTCCACGAATCCTAACCAGAAAGTTAATGAAGAAAACAATGCGATGGCAATGACGATCACACGAACCCGGCCAAAACGGTCACAAGCCCAGCCACCAAAAAAACCGCCGATAGCCATCCCTGCAAGTGTCCAGCTTCCTAAAGCACCGGCCTGCATATTACTTAATGAAAACTCTTGTTTCAGACTGGTCAGACTGTAGGCTAATAATGCAATATCAGCACCATCAACCAGTAATGCCAAAAATGAGAAGATAAAGGCCAGAATCCAGACTCTTTGCTTGGGTTCGTTTCCACCTTCCACTGGGTGTTGTTGTGAACTGATCGTATCCATAATGCTCTTTCTACTTTTTGGCACTCCTGTGCCTTTTTAAAATGCATATTTCACTTAATTATTTAGGTGAAATATAGAATATTTACTAATCATTACCACGCTTGAACCAGGTGGTATAAAAATGATTTTCAAAGTTTTTGATAAAGTTGCTCTATAGAAATCACATAGCAATACATTGAAAGATGTGATTAAGCCGCGATTCTTAACCCCGAAAACAATCTAGCCAGCAATGCTGGCTAGAGGTAGATCTCAGGTTTAGTTGCAAAAGGCTGCAATTCCGGTTTGTGCACGACCTAAAATCAAGGCATGTACATCATGGGTACCTTCATAGGTATTTACCACTTCCAGATTAACCAGATGACGGGCCACACCGAATTCATCGCTAATCCCGTTACCGCCCATCATGTCACGGGCCAAACGGGCAATATCCAGCGCCTTGCCGCAGTTATTACGCTTAATTAAAGACGTACCTTCAACTGACGCAATGCCCTCATCTTTCATGCGGCCAAAACGTAAAGCCACCTGTAAGCCAAGGGCAATTTCAGTTTGCATATCTGCCAGTTTTTTCTGAATTAACTGATTCGCAGCAAGTGGTCGGCCAAACTGTTTACGATCCATGGTGTATTGATGTGCGGTATGCCAGCAGAATTCTGCAGCTCCCATGGCACCCCATGCAATCCCGTAACGCGCACTATTCAAGCAAGTAAAAGGCCCTTTTAAACCACGAACTTCCGGAAATGCATTTGCTTCTGGAACAAAGACGTTATCCATTACAATTTCACCGGTGATCGAGGCACGTAGACCCACTTTACCGTGAATCGCTGGAGCAGAAAGCCCTTCCCAGCCTTTTTCTAGAATAAAGCCACGAATGTCACCGACATTACCTTCGGCAGAAACTTCTTTAGCCCAAACTACAAATACATCAGCAATCGGGCTGTTGGTAATCCACATTTTTGCGCCAGTTAAACGGTAACCACCCTCGACTTTTTTGGCACGGGTAATCATGCTGCCCGGATCCGAACCATGATCCGGCTCGGTCAGGCCGAAGCAACCAATATACTCACCGGTTGCTAATTTCGGTAAATACTTCTGCTTTTGCTCTTCAGAACCAAATTCATTAATTGGCACCATCACCAGAGAGCTTTGTACGCTGGCCATTGAGCGATAACCTGAATCGACACGTTCAACTTCACGGGCAATCAGACCATAACTGACATAATTTAAACCTGCACCACCGTACTGTTCCGGAATGGTTGGACCGAGTAAACCCAGTTCTCCCATTTCACGGAAAATAGCCGGATCGGTTTTTTCATGACGGAACTGTTCCAGTACACGCGGCATCAGTTTGTCTTGACAGTACGCTGCCGCTGCATCGCGAATCATGCGCTCTTCTGATGTCAGTTGCTGTTCTATTAAAAACGGGTCTTGCCAATCAAATCTAATTTTTGTCGTCATTTTAATATTTCCTTATTTTAAAATTATGAGATTAGGCGGTTGCTTGTTTAATCATTTCACGCGCAATAATAATTTGCTGGATTTGTGTGGTTCCTTCATATAAACGGAACAGACGCACATCACGGTAGAAACGTTCAATTGAATATTCACTGATATAACCCGCTCCACCATGAATCTGCAAACAGCGATCAGCAACTCGACCACACATTTCAGTTGCAAACATTTTGGCACAAGAGGCTTCAGTCGTAACATTTTGGCCAGCATCACGTAGACGCGCAGCATCCAGCACCATACATTTGGCTGCATAAATCTCGGCTTTGGAGTCTGCCAACATAC
Organism: Acinetobacter sp. WY4; assembly: GCF_018438165.1. Lineage (GTDB taxonomy): Bacteria > Pseudomonadota > Gammaproteobacteria > Pseudomonadales > Moraxellaceae > Acinetobacter. The sequence goes on from NZ_CP053947.1 coordinate 477,489, forward strand.
CTTGGATTAGCTGGAAATTCGCAATGGGCTGGCCAAACTGTTTGCGTTCCACTGCATAGTTAAGTGCATCTTCCAGCATACGCTCTGCCATGCCGACGCTATAACCGGCAATGTGCAGACGGCCCTTATCTAGAACGCGCATTGCTGTTTTGAAGCCAATCCCTTCTACACCGCCAATCAGCTGATCTTTATGCACTTTACAGTTATCAAAAATTACATCACAGGTATAGGAACCATGTTGGCCCATTTTCTTGTCAATTTTACCTAGGCTTAAACCAAGTGTGCCTGCTTCGACTAGAAATGCTGAAATACCGCTCGCACCTTTAATCTCTTGATTGGTACGTGCCATCACGGTAAATGTCGTGGCACGTGGTGCATTGGTGATAAAGCGTTTAGTTCCGTTTAAAATATAATAATCGCCGTCTTTGACTGCACTGGTTTTTAAAGCAGCAGCGTCTGAGCCGGAATCCGGTTCGGTCAAACAGAATGAACCAATAATTTCGCCCGTTGCATAACGCGGTAAATATTTCTGTTTTTGTTCTTCTGTACCGTCGATAATGATGCCACTTGAGCCAATGCCGTTGTTAGTACCAATTAAAGAGCGGAATGCAGCTGATGTATGACCTAACTCCATCGCGACCAGAATTTCTTCTTCCATGGTAATGCCTAAACCACCATATTCTTCTGGAATCGTCAGGCCAAACAAGCCCAGCTCTTTCATCTGTTCCACAATATGTTCAGGAATGGCGTTGTTCTCTTCTACTTCATGCTCAAGAGGCACCAGTTCATTTTTTACAAAATCGCGAATCGTTGACAGAAGTTGGTCTAGCATTTCCGGATCACGAATCATATGAATCTCCATGGATATAATTTAGGTAAATTCCTTTACCCTTATTTTTGTTTCGTATTACGAAATAAATAATCATATAAAATCATTTTGAGCAAGTGAAATTATTAAAAATTTTATATTTTAACTAAAAAATGAAATTTTTATGGTATTCCAGTTGATTTGTGTTTAATATTTAATTTCACGATACGAAATATTTTGATGAGTGATTATTCTATTTATCAGTTTTTTTGAATAGATAATTAAACCTTTTTTCTTGCTGTAATATTTATCGATCACTGACTCTTTCGGAGAAATCGAAACTTTTTAAATATATTGGCTACGTGTTAAACCTAAAAAACTAGATGATTTTATATTGTCTTCAAAGTTGGGTAACAGGATTCTTTTCGACCACAAATAATTTCGGCACTTTTTCCTATATTTTATCTTTTGTAGAAGTGTTTTATTTTGTATCGTGAAATTATGTTGCTATCATATTCATTAATTTAACTTTAATTGCCCTGACCATGACAAAAAATAAAACTGGTGAAATTCCCAACTTTGATGAAATCCGTTTAGATCCGATTTCACATATTCATAGAGAAAATAATCCTCAATTTATTGCGTCTATTGCGCGTGGATTGGAAATCTTACGTTGCTTTTCAGCGACCAATCAATTGCTTGGCAATCAGGAAATTGCACAATTAACCAACTTACCCAAGCCAACTGTGGCCCGTATTACCAGCACCCTAGTTTCTTTAGGTTATTTAAAACAACTACCGAATACCACGAAATATCTGTTGGATGTTGGCGTATTGGCTTTGGGTTATGCAGCTTTGAGTAATATTTCTGCGCGGACTCAGGCTTATCCGTTTATGGAAGAAATGTCCCGTTATTCCCAAGCCCCTGTGGCAATGGCTACCCGTGACCGTTTGAGCATGATTTATCTGGAAGTGGTACATACAGAATCGACGCTAACCATGCGCCGCCCTGTCGGTTCGACTTTACCGATTCATAGCAGTGCCATGGGACGGGCCTGTCTGGCAGCGATGGATGTGAAGGAACGCGAATATTTATTTGATGCCATCAAGAAAAGAAACGAAGATCAGTGGCCAACCATCAAGCGTAATCTGGAACGTGCAATCCGTGATTATCAGGATTATGGCTACTGTCTGTCTTTAGGTGACTGGGCTAAGGATGTGAATTCCGTGGCAGTTCCGTTGGTTCACCCCAAACATGGGATATTAACGTTTAACTGTGGTGCCCCAAGTTATCTGTTAAATCAGGAAAAACTGGAAAATGAAATTGGACCGCGTCTGATTCACATGGTGAATAATATTGCAATGAATCTCAATAACATATAAAAAATTAATTATCAGAGCGACATTAAGTCGCTCTTTTATTGAATACCCAATCTACACATCTTCTTCCTTTATCCAGAATTCTCAGCAAACCCTTTTAATGCTGCGAAATAGATAAGATTTAAAAAAGATAAATTCCTATTCCAAATAAAAAGATCAAAAATAAGCTTCATAAGCGATTTAGATAATGCTATAAATATCGTATAGCGAAATTGGATTTTATATTATGGAAGATATAACAAGAGAATCGATGGAGTTTGACGTCGTCATCGTAGGCGCAGGCCCTGCGGGTCTTTCTGCTGCGATCAAAATCCGTCAACTTGCAATTGAAAACAACTTAAACGATTTGTCCGTTTGTGTCGTAGAAAAAGGCTCCGAAGTCGGTGCGCATATTCTGTCTGGTGCTGTGCTTGAACCGCGTGCCATGAACGAGCTGTTCCCGGACTGGAAAGAACAGGGTGCCCCGCTGAATGTCCCGGTGACTGAAGATAAAACCTTCTTCCTGCTTTCAGATGAAAAATCACAGGAAGCACCGCACTGGATGGTGCCTAAAACCATGCATAACGATGGCAACTATGTCATTTCACTGGGCAATGTGGTGCGCTGGTTAGGCCAGAAAGCGGAAGAACTGGAAGTGTCGATCTTTCCGGGCTTTGCCGCGTCTGAAATTCTGTATCATGCCGATGGTACAGTCAAAGGCATCCAAACCGGTGATATGGGTATTGGTAAAGATGGCGAACCAACGCATAACTTTACCCCGGGTTATGAACTGCATGCCAAATACACAATTTTCGCTGAAGGCTGTCGTGGTCACTTAGGTAAACGTCTGATCCAGAAGTTCAACCTGGACAAGGACGCTGATCCGCAACACTACGGTATCGGCATTAAAGAACTCTGGGAAATCGATCCGGCCAAACATAAACCGGGTCTGGTGATGCATGGTGCCGGCTGGCCGCTTTCTGAAACCTGTTCTTCAGGCGGCTGGTGGCTCTACCACGCCGAGAACAACCAGGTGACCCTGGGCATGATCGTGGATCTGTCCTATACCAACCCGCACATGTATCCTTTCATGGAAATGCAGCGCTGGAAAACCCATCCATTAATTAAGCAATATCTCGAAGGTGGCAAGCGTATTTCCTATGGTGCCCGTGCCGTGACCAAAGGTGGTTTTAACTCGCTACCAAAATTCACCTTCCCGGGCGGCTCATTGATTGGTGATGATGCCGGCTTCCTGAACTTTGCCAAGATCAAAGGTTCTCATACAGCCATGAAATCCGGCATGCTCTGCGGTGAAGCGGTATTTGAAGCGATTGCTGCTGGTGTAGAAAAAGGCGGTGATCTGGCGGTGGCGCGTGTTGTAGAGGGTGAAGATTTCTTCGTGAAAGAACTCACGGCGTATATCGACAAGTTCAACAACAGCTGGCTAAAAGAAGAGCTGTATAACTCGCGTAACTTTGGCCCGGCAATGCACAAGTTCGGTCAATGGATCGGTGGTGCCTTTAACTTCATCGACCAGAACGTATTTAAAGTGCCTTTTACCTTGCATGATCTGGTTCAAGACCATGCTGCGCTAAAAACCCAGGCAGCTGAAAGCTTCAAGCCAAACTATCCAAAACCGGATGGCAAGCTAACCTTTGACCGTCTGTCTTCAGTGTTTGTATCGAATACCGTGCATGAAGAGAACCAGCCAGCACATTTGAAACTCACCGATGCTTCAATTCCGGTGGAAGTCAACCTGCCGACATGGGATGAGCCTGCACAGCGTTACTGCCCGGCGGGGGTCTATGAGATTATGGAAAATAATGACGGTTCGAAACGTTTCCAGATCAATGCAGCCAACTGTGTACACTGCAAGACCTGTGACATCAAGGATCCGTCCCAGAACATCACCTGGGTGACACCGGAAGGTGGTGGTGGTCCGAATTACCCGAATATGTAAGGTAATTCCTGTGAATGAGAAAAATACATCTATTTCTCACATTCATATACCCACTCTTGAAGCAGTTAGTATTAACACTTCACTTTAATTTTTTAGGTAATCCCAGCTCCCTCGGGAGCTGGAATTAATAAGTTAGAATAGAAATAATAGAAAAGATTTTATAGCGTACTGGATATAAAAATGGCTTAACCAAAATGAGCTAAGCCATCTTTAAAATTTAAAACCAATGACGAAAAATTTTAGTCATTCATTAAGATTTTTGATTTGCTACAAACTTGGCGCGTGCTGCATGCAGTTTTTTATAGCTGTCAATTAAACGTAGATGACGGTCCAGCCCTTCAAGCTGCATGTTGGTTTCGGTCAAACCATAGAAACGAACTGTGCCTTCGATTGAACCGAGAACGGCATCCATACGGGCATCACCAAACATACGACGGAAGTTGTGTTCATAATCTTCCAGTTCCATTTCATCATCCAGAATGACTTCCAGAACGACATTCATGCACTGGTAGAACAAGCCACGTTCAACGGTATTGGTATTGAACTGCAGGAACTGCTCAACCAGATCTTTGGCTTCTTCAAATTGCTGCAAAGCCACATAAATTAGAAGTTTCAGTTCCAGAATCGTCAGTTGCCCCCATTCGGTATTTTCATCGAACTCAATACCGATTAAGGTTTTGATCTCAGTATAGTCATCCTCATCTGCTTCTTGCAGACGCTCAACCAATGCTTCCAGTTGTTCATCATCCAGACGGTGCAGATTCAGGATATCTTCACGGTATAAAAGCGCCTTATTAGTATTGTCCCAGACCAGATCTTCTACCAGATAAATTTCCGAATAGCCCGGTACTAGAATACGGCAAGCCGTGGCTCCTAAATGCTGATACACCGCCATATAAACTTCATGGCCCATGTCTTCCAGAATCGTGAATAATTCCTGAGCTTCATCTGCATTCGAATTTTGACCGTTATTCGTGAAATCCCACTCGATAAAATCATAATCTGATTTCGCGCTGAAGAAACGCCAAGACACCACACCGCTTGAGTCGATAAAATGTTCGACGAAGTTATTTGGTTCAGTCACGGCGTTACTGCTAAAGGTTGGTTTTGGCAGATCATTCAGACCTTCAAAACTACGGCCTTGCAATAACTCAGTCAGACTGCGTTCCAAAGCCACTTCAAAGTTTGGATGGGCACCAAATGAGGCAAATACACCGCCGGTACGTGGGTTCATCAAGGTGACACACATGACCGGGAACTGACCGCCTAAAGATGCATCTTTGACCAGAACCGGGAAGCCCTGTTCTTCTAGGCCTTTAATGCCTTCAACAATTTTTGGATATTTTGCCAGAACATGTTCAGGCACATCCGGTAGTGCCAGTTCACCTTCCAGAATTTCGCGTTTTACCCCACGTTCGAAAATTTCAGAAAGACATTGTACTTGCGCTTCAGCCAAGGTATTGCCGGCACTCATCCCGTTACTTAAGTAAAGGTTTTCGATCAGATTCGACGGGAAATAAACGGTTTCACCATCAGACTGACGTACAAATGGCAGTGAGCAGATGCCACGTGCTTTATTACCAGAGTTGGTATCATAAAGATGGATACCCAATAATTCATCTTCAGGATCATAAATTTCACGGGTATGTTCATCTAAAACTTCTGCAGGTAGTTCGCCATTCGAACCTGGCTGGAACCATTTTTCATCTGGATAATGCACAAATTCTGCATTGGCAATATCCTCACCCCAGAACTGGTCGTTATAGAAGAAGTTACAGTTCAGACGCTCAATAAATTCACCCAAAGCAGATGCCAGCGCACTTTCTTTGGTCGAACCTTTACCGTTGGTAAAGCACATTGGCGACTGCGCATCACGAATATGCAATGACCAGACATTCGGCACGATATTACGCCAAGACGCAATTTCAATCTTCATGCCGAGGCCTGCCAGAATGGCAGACATATTGGCAATGGTTTCTTCCAGCGGCAGGTCTTTACCTGGAATGAAAGTCGTATGATCAGAAGCCAGACTTGGCATCAATAAAGCTTGAGCATCCGCATCAATGCTTTCCACTTCTTCAATGACAAATTCAGGACCGGTTTGAATTACTTTCTTGACAGTACAACGATCAATCGAACGTAAAATCCCTTGGCGGTCTTTTTCAGAAATATCAGCCGGCAGTTCCACCTGAATTTTAAAAATCTGTTTATAGCGGTTTTCAGGATCAACAATATTGTTTTGCGAAAGGCGGATATTATCAGTCGGAATGTCACGTGCTGCGCAATAGACTTTGACAAAATAAGCCGCACAAAGTGCTGATGACGCCAGAAAATAATCGAATGGGCCGGGTGCCGAACCATCGCCTTTATAGCGGATCGGCTGATCGGCAATCACCGTGAAGTCATCGAACTTGGCTTCCTGGCGAAGATTATCGAGATAATTGACCTTAATTTCCATGTGGATACCTAAATATTCTTATGTGCCGTCACGGACAGATAAGATGCTAAATCTGAATATACAAGCCGGTTCACGGAGGAGAACTTGAATGAAAAATAGAAAATGGTCAGGTTATACCATTTGACGAAGTGTCTGGATAACGCTGCCGAGAATGGGCGCTATTATAGAATTATTTTATGAAATTGATAATGTTTGTCTGAAATTCTGCCAGATTAAACCAGATCCTAAGTCTTTCCTGAGCTGCCGGAGCATGAACCAGCTTCAAGCCATGAATTATATGATCAATCAAGCTTGCGGATAAGGCAGATTTTCACCTGCCTAGTCCGAGATAACTTTAGAAATCATAACTCAATGCAACTACTGCAAGATTACGCTGCTTTTCATCATAACGGTCATAACCGCCAAAGATATATTCACCCGACAAACTTACCTGAGGTAAGAGCGCATAACTAAGTCCGGCAGAAGCATAACGAAAGGCAAACTGCTTTTCGGTATCGCCCAGTTCACCGCCCTCATATTTGCCTTCATCGTTAAAATAGCTTCCCGCTGCCGTAACGCTGGCATTCAGGCGATCATTCAACTGATGATTCAGGTTAAGCGTATAAAAAGTATCGCCCTGATTGACATAAGCCACATCATACAGATAGGTCGATACACTGGCGCCAATACTGGTCTGATCATTCAATGCACGACTTATATTTAAACCCAGCTCATTTCCGGTAGTATGCTTGCCGCCCGGATAATAATAGGTTGCGTTCCATAGATCCCAATCATAATTTTCGCTGCTATGGGTATAACCCAGCAGAAAGTTATGCTCGAATTTGTCTGAACGATGTCCCTGACGCCCCTGCACTTCTGCATAAGAGTATCCAAGCGTAGATCCCCAATATCCGACATAAAAATTACCATAAGCCAGATTCAATGCAGCCTGTACAGCAACATCATCATTTTCAGGCGCATTGGTCAAACCGCGGGAGACGTATTTGGAGACCACACTCAAGTTTCCGCTTGCTTCTATTTGTTTTACTTCCGCATCATCGGCATAACAGTAAAAACTTGAAACAGCAGCACAGCCAAACAGCACTGTTTGATTGAATATTTTCATAAAATATAAATGTATTAAGTAAAGCGGAGATAAAACCGAAAGCAGTCGAGGTTTTATCTCCGCTTTGGGACAAAATTGAAATTCGCTTTACTCCTGCTTTGCTAGGCGGCAGGAATAAAACCATAATTTAAGCGCGAGGCGCCTTGTAAAAAGGTGCAGATGAAGGCGCAAGAGCAGGTTTGCCACGAATATGGTCTGCCAGTTTTTCAGCGATCATAATCGTAGTTGCATTGAGGTTACCGGTAATGATCAAAGGCATAATCGAGGCGTCAATCACACGCAACCCCTGCATTTCATGTACGTGTCCATAACCATCGACAACCGCCATGTCATCCTCACCCATTTTACAGCTACATGATGGATGATACGCGGTTTCTGCATGATTACGAACAAATTCATCAATTTCAGCATCTGTTTGTAGATGTTTTCCCGGACTGATTTCTTCACCACGATAGGGATCCAATGCCGGCTGATGCATAATTTCCCGGGTAATACGAATGGCATCACGGAATTCGCGCCAGTCCTGTTCAGTACTCATATAGTTGAACAGAATACTTGGATGTTCAAACGGATCTTTGGATTTCAGGCGAACCCGACCACGAGATGGTGAACGCATAGAGCCCACATGTGCCTGAAAACCATGTTCATGAATGGCATTGGTGCCATTATAATTAATCGCCACAGGCAGGAAATGATACTGGATATTGGGCCAGTCAAATTCGTCTGAAGAGCGGATAAAACCACCGGCTTCAAACTGGTTACTGGCCCCAATACCTTTACCTAAAAATAACCATTCAGCGCCAATCATCGGCTGGTTATACCACTTGAGTGCCGGATATAAGCTGACAGGTTTTTTGCACTTATATTGCAGGTACATTTCCAGATGGTCCTGCAGGTTTTCACCCACGCCTGGCAAATCCTGAACCACAGGAATATCCAGACTTTTTAACAGTTCAGCTGGACCCACGCCGGAGCGTTGCAGGATTTGCGGTGAGGCGATTGCACCACCACATAATAAAACTTCACGATCCGCAAAAACCTGAATCGGCTGTAAGGTATTTTGTCCTTCAAAATATTCCACACCAATCGCCTGATTACGATTAAACAGAATCCGGTTGGTCATAGCGTGGGTAATAATCGTAAGATTATCCCGGCCTTTGGCCATATCCAGATAACCGCGTGCTGTACTGGAACGACGGCCTTGCGGCGTTACGGTACGGTCCATCGGCCCAAAACCTTCTTGCTGATAGCCATTCAGGTCGTCAGTACGTGGATAACCGGCCTGTACACCGGCCTCGACCATGGCATGGAACAGTTCATTATTCCCATTTTTAGGTGTTGCGACCGAAACCGGTCCAGAATCACCATGATAATCATTGCCGCCAATATCGCGCGTTTCAGCTTTTTTATAATACGGCAAACATTCGGCGTAGCTCCAGTGTTCTAGCCCCTTCAGGCTGGCCCACTGTTCAAGATCCATAGCATTACCGCGAATGTAACACATGCCGTTAATTAATGAAGAACCGCCCAGCCCCTTGCCGCGCCCGCACTCCATACGACGGTTATTCATATGTGGTTCAGGATCGGTCAGATAGGCCCAGTTATAACGGCGTCCCTGTAATGGATAAGCCAATGCAGCCGGCATTTGTGTTCTGAAGTCTAGACGGTAATCCGGCCCACCCGCTTCCAGCAGCAGGACTTTCACATCCGGATCTTCAGTTAAACGCGCTGCGAGCACATTTCCTGCCGAACCTGCACCGATAATAATATAGTCGTAATTCATCCAATCCTCCCTTATGCGCTAAATACAGACTGGAAAGGACTGAGTTCGACCTGAACTGACTTGGTCTGGGTATATTGCTGTAGCGTGACAATACCGTTTTCGCGACCGACACCCGAATGTTTATAACCACCCACTGGCATTTCTGCAGGAGATTCGCCCCAGGTATTAATCCAGCAAATACCGGCTTCAATTTGATGAATAATACGGTGCGCACGTGCCAGATTTGGTGTCACGACACCAGCTGCCAAACCATACTCGGTGTCATTGGCACGACGAATCGCCTCTTCTTCTGAGTCATAACTCAGAATACTCATGACTGGACCAAAAATTTCTTCACGGACAATCGTCATGTCGTCACGGCAATCGGTAAATACCGTTGGTAGCACATAAGCGCCTTGGACAAATTGCTCATCTTCGGCACGGCCACCACCACAAAGTAAACGAGCGCCTTCTTTTTTGCCCTGTTCAATATAATCCAGCACTTTTTCCATATGAGAGAAGCTGGACACTGGACCAAAATTGGTCTCAGGATCAAGTGGATCCCCCATACGAATATAAGGAATACGCTGCAGAATCTTTTCTTCGAATTCTGCTTTCAAGGCTAAAGGTACAAATACCCGTGTACCATTGGTACAGACCTGACCGGAACTGTAGAAGTTGGCCATCATGGCAATATCTGCCGCCAGATTCAGATCGGCATCTTCACAGATAATCAGCGGAGATTTTCCGCCCAGCTCCATAGTGACTTCTTTCAGACTGGAATTCGCAGCTTGGGCCATGACTTTTTTGCCGGTCGCGACACCACCGGTAAATGAAACTTTGGCTATGTCCGGATGTGAAGTCAGATAGCCACCAATGTCACCACTGCCGGTCACCACATTGAATACGCCATGCGGTACACCTGCTTCAGTATAAATTTCTGCCAGTTTTAATGCAGTTAAAGGCGTTACTTCACTGGCTTTAAAGATCATGGCATTGCCCGCTGCCAGTGCAGGTGCAGATTTCCATAAGGCGATTTGAATCGGGTAATTCCATGCGCCAATTCCAGCGACGACACCCAAAGGTTCACGGCGGGTATAAACAAACGAACTGCTTCTGAGCGGGATTTGCTGGCCTTCTAATGCTGGCAAAATACCTGCATAGTATTCGAGTACATCTGCACCTGTCGCAATATCGACGGTGGATGTTTCACTGAAAGCTTTACCACTGTCGAGACTTTCTAAACGCGCCAGCTCATCATTACGTTCACGGAGGATGGCAACAGCCTTGTTCAAAATACGCGAACGTTGAATCGCCGTCATTTCTGCCCAGACTTTTTGTCCTTTCTGTGCCGATTCAACAGCGCGATCGATATCTTTTCGCGTACACACTTGCACGTCTGCCAGAACTTCGCCTGTTGCAGAATTAATCGTTTGAAACGTGCTATTGGACGTTGCATCGACATATTGTCCATGAATATAAGGACGTTGCAGTTTGAATGTTGTCAATGGAATTTCCTCGCAGGTGGGTTATTTGAGTTGTTGCCGGATATATTCACTACACAGTTCAATCGGCAGTTCCGGGTCAATTTCGCCATTTACCAAAGCACCTCTTAGCCAGAATCCGTCAATCAATGCTGCCAGACCTTGAGCGGATTTCTCTGCCTGGTCTTTACTCAACTTTTTCATGAATTCATATTTGAGATTGGAATGTAAACGGTAATGATTGATTTGCTGTAAACGGTGTAATTCAGGTTGGTGCAAACTGCTAGCCCAGAACGCCAACCAGACTTTCATGGCTGCTTTGTCCGTTTGTGGAGCAGCAAAATTACCGCGTACGATCGCCAGCAGGCGCTGCTCCGGTAAGTCATCAACCTGTATCTTTATCTGTGCAACAGATTTACCCAATTGCTGCAATAAGTAACGCATTGTGGCTTCAATCAGCCCATTTTTACCTTGAAAATAATGACTTATGATACCAGTTGAAACACCTGCTCTCTGAGCAATCTGACTAATTGACGCTTCTGCAAAACCTAGCTCATTCACTGCAGCTAAGGTGGCATCGATCAGTTGCTGACGACGGATCGGTTGCATACCAACTTTTGGCATAGGACTAACCTGAATAACGGATATAACAATAGAAAGCCACTCTGCTAAAAAATTAGCAGAATGAGGTAACAATTCATAAACGCTTTTTTAATTGAACGTTCAATTAATAAAAATTATAGTGCCAGCTCACCCTTGATGTACAGCGCAGTTTGTTTTGGATTTGCAAAAGTTTGTAATTCACGAAAACAAGGAAGCTTTACCGCAGGCTTTTGCTTTTAAATCACACTGCACTGTAGATCATCCGGCAACAAAACGATGGTCATGGATTTATGCAAAAGAAAAATGAAGAGATGCGAGATGGTCTGAATAAAGTAGTTTTTTATTTTTCGGCGACACTTATTCTGCTGTTTTCTATCATCACCATTTTATTTAATGAACAAGCCAATCAAGTCATTATCAATATCTTAAACTGGGTTAGTCGTACCTTTAGCTGGTATTACCTGCTGGCGGCCACGCTGTATCTGGTTTTTATCATCTTTATCGCCTGCTCACGTTATGGCGAGATTAAATTAGGCCCCAAACATTCCAAGCCAGAATTTAGCCTGCTGAGTTGGTCGGCGATGCTATTTTCTGCCGGAATCGGGATTGACCTGATGTTTTTCTCGGTGGCGGAACCACTTTCCCATTATATGAATCCGCCTATAGGCGAAGGTGAAACCTTTGAAGCTGCGCGCCAGTCCATGGTGTGGACCCTGTTTCACTACGGTTTAACCGGCTGGAGTATGTACGCGCTGATTGGGGTCGCCCTAGGTTATTTCAGTTACCGCTACAATTTACCGCTCACCATCCGATCAGCACTCTATCCTATTTTTGGAAAAAGAATTAATGGCCCGATCGGCCATACGGTGGATACGGCTGCAGTACTTGGCACAATTTTCGGTATTGCTACGACCTGCGGGATTGGCGTTGTGCAATTAAATTATGGCCTGCATGTGCTGTTTGATTTACCGGAAAATATCTGGATTCAAACCGCACTCATCGCCGTTGCCGTGATTATTACTATTATTTCAGTCACTGCCGGTGTCAATAAAGGCATCCGGATCCTGTCTGAAATTAATATCTATGTATCAATTGGGCTGCTGCTATTCATTCTGTTTGTAGGCAATACCGAGTTTTTATTAGCCGCCTTGATTCAGAATTTTGGTGACTATATCAGCCAGTTCCCGAAGCTTTCTTTAACCAGTTTTCCTTTTGAACAACCGAAAGAGTGGATGAATAGCTGGACCCTGTTCTTCTGGGCATGGTGGATCGCCTGGTCACCTTTTGTCGGTCTGTTCCTGGCCCGTATTTCCCGTGGTCGTACCATTCGTGAATTTGTCACCGGGACTTTGGTTATTCCTCTGTTATTTACCCTGACCTGGTTGTCTATTTTCGGTAACAGTGCTTTATACAGCGTGATTTTTGATGGTAGTACTCAACTTGCTACGACAGTTTTAGAAAATCCGGCACATGGTTTTTATGATCTGCTGGCGCAGTATCCAGGCTTTACCTTTACTGCAGGTGTCGCCACTATTACCGGCTTGCTGTTCTATGTGACCTCAGCGGACTCGGGGGCATTGGTATTGGGAAATTTCACGACCAAATTCACTAATATTGAACATGATTCACCGCGCTGGCTGAGTGTGTTCTGGGCCATTGCCATCGGTTTGCTGACTTTGGCAATGCTCATGGCGAATGGCGTAACAGCATTACAGAACACCACGATTATTATGGGCCTGCCTTTTAGTTTCGTGATTTTCTTTGTGATGGCCGGACTGTATAAGTCCTTGCGTCTGGAGGATTTTCGGCAGGCCAGTACCAGTCTGAATGCTGCGCCTGTGGTCGGTAATGTGGATATCCTGAACTGGAAGAAGCGTCTGAGCCGGGTCATGCTGCATCCAAGCCTGTCCCAGACCCGGACCATGCTGGATAATGTTTGCAAACCAGCCATTGAGGCCGTTGCAACCGAGTTAATTGACAAAGGCATTCAAGTAAATATTCAGGAAAAATCGCTTGAGGAAGAACCTGAACTGTATCACCTGGATCTGACCATTCAGCTCGATGAAGAAGAAAACTTTGTTTATGAAATATGGCCAGTACGCTATGACACGCCAAATTTCAGTTCACGTGGTAAACGAACCAAACGTTATTATTATCGTCTGGAAAGTTATCTGTTTGAAGGCTCTCAGGGCAACGATCTGGTCGGTTATAGCAAGGAACAGGTGATCAATGACATCCTGGATAAATATGAACGCCATATGATGTATTTGCATATTAACCGGATCAGCCCAGGTAAACGTCCGCTGTTCCCGGATCGTGAAATCTAGGATTACTCAACTACGGAAGGACTAAATAATGTCAGAAAGTTTGAATGCCTTTGCCCTGTTTTTTTCATTACTCAATCCATTTTTGATGAGTATTTACATGCTCGGAATTATCCGTAATTCCGACGCAAAAATATTCAACATGGCATTGATTCAGGGCAGCCTGATCAGCTTTATTGTGTTCATCATTTTTGCAAAAACCGGTGAAGCCTTCTTTAATGAATTCTTGCATGTACGGTTTGAGTCCTTCCAGATTTTTGGCGGTATTATTTTTCTGGTAATTGGCTATCGTTATGTCTTTGAGGGTGCTGATACGATTGGTGTGATGCGCGGCGCGCCCAGTCATCTGGCGGGCACGATTGCCATGCCGTTTATGATCGGTCCGGGCACCATTTCGGCATCTGTGATCACAGGTATACAGCTCAGTTTAATGCAAACCATTCTGGTGATTTTCTTTACCCTGTTTCTAACCTGTAGCTTGCTGATCCTGATGAAATATCTGCATGATCATTTACAGCATAAATATTCCAACTACATTGACCTGTATGTCGATATTGTCGGTCGTGTTGCTGCGCTTCTGATTGGTACCATTGCCATCGATATGATTGTGACAGGTGTTACCGGAATTTTAGAAACCTGATCAATCATTTTATTGAGTAAATAAAAAGAGCGGGAAATATCCCGCTCTTTTTTTAATTTTTAAATAATTAAAATTTAAATGACACACCGGCATAAGTAGAGAAACCTTCACCAGGCGAAGAACGAGCTTCATCTTTCCCACCGTCGTTAAGGCCTGGAATCACGACCGCAGCATATTTCTCATCCGTGATATTTTTAAAGTTGATCCAGGTTTTCCATGATTGATGTTCTGGTGCATAACCTACGTCAATGCCCCAGATCTGATAGTCGTCACTGAATTGGCTATTAGCATAATCATGCGCCATTTTAGATGCATATTCGGTATTCAGACCAATATAGAGGCCATTATTTAAAGCATAACTCAGTTGAGCCTGATACAGATGTTTAGGGATTCCTGGCAACTGGTTCTTGCCAAACAATGGATCATTTTTATACTGGAAATCGCTAAGGGTATAAGCCTGTTGCAGACGCAGTTCACCATATCGGGATTCATGCAATGGTGTATCCAGACTTAGCTCCACCCCTTGATGAATCGTTGGCGTGGCATTTGCTTCTACACTAATTCTTTCCTCTGAAGTAGTAGAATCAGAATCATTCCCGTAATTTTTAATCATTTCAGAAGACAATAGCTCCTTTTTAATCTTGGAATAATAGTAGCTCAGTGCCCAGTCTCCAAAGCCCGATTGTCCACGCCCCCCCAGTTCAAAACTATTGGCGGTTTGCGTATCCAAATAGATTGGCGCACGTACTCGATTTGATGCAGCTCCACTGTCTTTAGAATAGTAATAAGGTGAAGACCAAGCCATTGCCCAAGGATGTGCCGGTTCAATGCTCCGGCTTAAATTGGCAAACCATTGCACAGAGTCATTTGGCTGATAGGTCAATCCAAGTCTTGGTGCAAAATTCCATTCATAACGACTGACTTTAGGATCTACATCAGGACCTAAATTTGGGTCGGGAATAATATTTGCATAAGTCACTTCACTTTCCCGATGGGTATACACAGCTGCCAATCCCAGATCTAATTTGAACTGATCATTTAATGTAGTTTCCTGATTAAATTGCAGCACGTTGTCTGAACCACGATAGGTATAACGGCGGGTAACTGTGTCTGCCGGATACGTTTGATTACCAATTTCTGTATTAAATCTTAAAGTTTCAGTAACCCCACTGTCCGGACGATGAGTCGTGCTGCGCAAGGCAATACGCCCCTGATGCTCCAGACCTAGAAACTGGTAAGGTTTTTCATACTGGAAGCGCGCTGTAATATCTTCATAATCGACATTGGTACGATAACTGCTTTCACGTAAATCCAGCGGATAATGATGATAAGCCAGACTGCCAGTCAGTTTTGCATCATCCTGTAAATTCCAGGTCGTAGTATTGGCCAACCAGGTACTGCCTGGCTGAATCCGTTTGGCATCTACCGCTAAATTAAAGCTATTCGCTGCTTCAGGATCATTTTTGAGCTGTTCTTGCGTAATACGACCTGGAGTTAAATGCTTGCTCTCACGGTAACGGGCATAAAAACGGGTTTCGATATCCGGACTGATCTGATAGCCCAAATTAAAAGCCAGACCCTTACCATCGCCTTCAGCATGATCCTGAATTCCATCAAACTGGGTACTCGTCAGCGCCAGATAATAATCCATCTGATCCAGCTTTCGGCCGGTACTAAACTGATATTTTTGATAACCATGGCTGCCCATTTCATATTTGAGTTCAGAGCCATCCTGATCTGCGCCGGTCTTGGTTCTATAGTTGATTGTTCCACCTAAGGCCAGTCCGCCTTGCTTAAAGCCATTGGCTCCGCGATAAACCCCGACATGATCAATCCACCAGGGTTCTAGCAGTTCATACGCTGTACCGCCCGGCCCGGTAAATGGAATATCGTCAATCAGGACGTGCGTACCGGATGCGTGTGCACCTGAAGTCCGGTTGATTCCTGAGCCACGGATCGATATTTTTGCACCTTCATTCCCTGCAGACTGGGCATAAATTCCTGGCTGTAAACGGAACACATCGGCTGTGGTTGCAAGTCGCTGCTGTTCTAATTGCTGCTCACCAATGAAATTCGTTCCTCCTGAAACCTGAGCCAGCTCTTTCTGATATTGCTGCTGCGGATTGGCAT
Organism: Acinetobacter sp. WY4; assembly: GCF_018438165.1. Taxonomy (GTDB): domain Bacteria; phylum Pseudomonadota; class Gammaproteobacteria; order Pseudomonadales; family Moraxellaceae; genus Acinetobacter. Next base: position 494,121 of record NZ_CP053947.1, read on the forward strand.
TTTGCTCAGCGCTGATCACAATAGTATTCAGCTGTTGAACATTGTCCGGTTCTACGGCAGTTTCAGCATAAAGATGACCTGAGACAATCGACAGAATCATGAGGCTCAGCGGGCTTTTCTTGAGAGGAATTTTTGTCATGTGCATGGCGATTTTATACAGTCCTGTATAAGTGATTCCGTTTTATGAGAGGAAATCAGTTTAAAAATTATGCTGTAGCATAGATCAACATTGTTATTTTCAGGAGTTATTTTCTGCCAAAAAATTGACTGATCAGCGTATGTTTTTTCATTTTATTTAATCTTTTTATTAAAAATCAACTTGCAAGATCAAAACCACATCCTCACAAGTTCCAAGAACTTAATTTTTAAGTAACTGATATTTAATAATATTTAATTTAATTCTGCACAGATGTATTTCCACCTGGCAAAATGTGATAAGTAGAAAAATTTATAATCGACCAAACCAGTTCTTTAATTTCGAAAGTTGGCCGAAGTTGTATATTTTCTGATTTAAAGTAGACAAGATTAACCTCATCACCTTATAGAAAAATTGAAATCCTTGAGAGAAAAACAATCAATTTTTAAAAATCCTGACGATGCAGGATTTTTAAAAATAACGGACTAAATATATTTAACTATTCGCAAATTAGCTGTAATAGACCTGTCTTTTCTTGGAAAACCGATCCAGCTGTTTCAAAAAGCCTTCAAAATAATCTTTCTGTTTTTCTTCTGTGCGATAGCCGGCGTATAAAGTTCGACGTAAGCCTTCAGGCGCCACACAGTCGAGGCGGCGTGAAGTGACCCAGCCTTTCTGCTCATATTCATTTACCACCCAATCAGGTAATGCACCAATCCCGCGACCACTTGCCACCAGCTGAATCAGCATTTGGGTCAAGTCGGTGGTACGAATGGCTTTTGGTAGAATATTAGCGGGAATAAACAAACGCGACATGATGTCCAACCGGTGTTTATCCACCGGATAAGTCACCAGCGTTTCTTCAGCAAGTTCCTGAACAGTAATCTCTTTCGCACGTACTAATGGATGGGTATTGGATAAAACCAAGCGTGATTCGTATTCAAATATTGGAAAATATTCAATGCCTTTAAGCGCAATCGGATCAGCCGTAATCAGCAGATCAAACTCTCCAGTTTGCAATAATTCATGCGGATTCGACTCAAAACCTGAGGCAAAGTCCAGGTCTACATCCGGATATTGCATCCGGTATTGATTGAGTAGCGGCATCAACCAGTCAAAACAGCTATGACATTCAGAGGAAAAAACAATTCGTCCGGTCTGACCATGCACAATTCGGCTGATATCACTCTGTGCAATTTGAACTTGCGGTAATATTTCATCTGCCAGTTTTAGCAACCGCTCCCCAACATTTGAAAAGCTCACAGGGCGACTACGCCGATTGACCACTTCAATGCCGAACCATTGGTCGAGTTCACGTAGCTGATGTGACAAGGCCGATGGGGTTAAACATAAATCACTTGCTGCTGCAACCAGAGAACCATGCTCCCGCAGAGCAGTTAAAGTTCTTAAATGGCGAAGTTCTATCATGAAAAATACCGGAAATTTAAAAGACGGATGACACTTAATCTGTCTTAAGCATAACCCATTTTTCTTATTTTATTTAGTTTTTCTCATTTCAAAACCAGAATAATGAGATATATTCAACTATTAGGTTTATAGGTTTAAATTACTATTCCCTTAATTTCATTAATTTAATTTTCTTGGTTAACTTAACCATCATTAAAATAACCCATAAAATATTGATTAAACTTACAGCAGCAACAAGATAGAAAACTAACTCCGGTATAAAAGTCACAGAATAATTTTGCTGCACTCATACAATAAAAATTAGAAAGTATTTTAGAGGATGAAAGACTATGTCGAATCCAATCGATCGAAATGATGAAGAACTCACTGAAGAACAACTTGATCCTCAAGAAAAACAGGATCGTGAGATCCAGCGAGGTCAATTAGGCCTTCATGATCCACAGAGACAACGTGATCAGCTGCGTCAGGAAAGACAGGATGAGGAACAAATTCAGTAATTTTCCCTGAGATGCAAAATAAAAAACTCCCCATTCTTAAAATAGATGGGGAGTTTTTTTTCAGTATTAAAAAGTTAGGGACTAGTTTTTCGCATCACCACATCTTATACATCTGATCTAATCTGAACAGCTCACCTTCTTGGATGAGTGCTATTTTACTATTTCGTTTCTGTAGAGGCTTTTGCTTGTAGGGACTGCGCTTGTATTTCTGCCGTTTTTTTCTTGGCCTGAATTTGTGCCGCTATTTCCTGATTTTTCTCAGCAAAACGCAAGCCACCATCTCCGGCGAGACTTGTTTGGCTCATCACCATGCTGCTGCCCAAGATTAAAATCAGCTTAAAAAATTGATTTTTCATGTCTCATCTGCCTTTTTATTCTAATGGTATTAAAAATAAGCAATTATTATTCCAATGTTTTTATGCTTATTTAGTTTTTTGACTGCACTTTCTATTTTATAGGGATAATCTTCGAAAATACAAAGTCAATCATCGTAAAAATATAAAAATCTGCAATAAGAATAAATAGATATTTTGACTACATCTCAGCTTAAATCACTATTGATTTTTTATTTAAATCAAAAAAATCGTTCAACAGCTTATTTGGATTATTTTCATTGGCTAAAATATAGTGCAAATACCCAGAGCAATAACAAAAACAGAATCGCTGTGCAGGATTTCCAGAAAGTGACTGGATGCTTTTCAAGCATAGGACGTGAAACTGATTTTTTAAATTTGAGATCTGGGTGTTTCAGATCATATATAAAGGCTGAAAGTGCTTCATAGCGCTGCTCCGGGCGAATGGAAAGCGCTTTTTTAAAGATGGCGTCCAAGCCATGCGGCAGATCCGGTCGATACTCATAGAGTGGATGATATCGAACCTGTTTTAAGTCCTTTTCGGTCTTACAGCGCGCAAGGTCTGTCCCATAAGGTAATTGTCGGGTCAATAAATAATAACTCATCACCGCCAGCGAGAACTGATCTGATTTTACTGATGGGGAGCATCCAATAAAATATTCAGGTGCCATAAAGGCCAAGGTTCCCAAAGGAACATCTGCATGTTTGGGATTCAGTTCAACCAGACCTCTGACCGCAGTCGATCCATAATCAATCAGTTTCACTTTCAAGGTATCGGCTGGTTCGAGCAGCATGACATTTTCTGGTCGTACATCCTGGTGCAGCATTTCAAGACGGTGCATGGCATTCAATGCTTTGGCCACCTGCTCAATGATCGGAAGCAACTGCTGTAAAGTTAAAGCAGTTTTATGACGGTGCAGCCATCGGTTTAGGCTTTCCCCTTGTAAATATTCATAACTTTGAAATAAAAACTTCTTGCTGCCCTTATGTGGATAGCATTGCAGCAGATTTTCATGTTTTAAGCGTTTCGATACCCAGTCTTCCAGCTGAAATTGTTCTACGGCTTTGAGATCATCCTGCACATCGACAGACAAGCTTTTAATGACCAACTGATTTTGTGTCGCTTCATCATGCGCCAAATAGAGGCTGCTGCGATGATTTTGGTGCAGGATTTTATCAATCCGATAACCTTCAAACAGATCACCATGACTTAGCTGTTGTGGAAATAAAACATGACTTTTAATCTGGAAGTATTTTTCCTCTGGTAGTTGATCCACTTTAATGATTTGAATGGTGAGATTGTCATCACTGCCCCGTTTAAAGGCTAGCTCGACTATAGACTTGGCAATGATATCCAGATGTTGTTGCTGTTGCAGCATCTCCGATATGAGCTGCATATCAATAAACTCATAGACTCCATCTGTCATCAAGATAAAGAAATCATCTTCACATAATTCAAGCTGCTGATAATCGACGTCGATACGATGGTCGGCACCCAGTGCACGACTTAAATAATGTTCTGTTGATGACAGGCAAATACGGTGATCAGCCGTCAACTGTTCAATGACTTGTGCCTGAATGCGATAAATCCGGCTGTCGCCAGCATGAAAGATATGTGCCCTATTTTGTTTCAAAATCAGTGCACTAAAGGTGCAGACATAACCCTGATCTTTATCAAAACGCCCGCGGCTCTGCTGGGTTTGTGCATAGAGCCAGGAGTTGGTCGCACGAATGACCCGTGCCGCTGAAGTTTGGGTACTCCATGCATCTGAAGTCGAATAATAATCCGATAGAAAACTGCTGACAGCAGTTTCTGCTGCAATATGACTGACATTGCTGCTGCTGATTCCGTCTGCAATTGCACAGGCAATGCCCTTACTGCTAAGCGCATGGCCTTCCGGAATATAGACCCCATGAAAGTCCTGATTCTGTGCTTTGATTCCAGCGGAAGAATATTGCCCAATGCTGATCTTTAATTTTTTATTCATTTTAAATACTCAAAAAGGGATCGAATTGATCCCTTTAATCTCAAGGCATAAATCATCATGCTCAGATTAGAATTCTTTTTTATCGCCAGTACGTACATGCGTGGTATAGAGCGCCAGACCTGTCAGTGCCAGACCACCCACCAGATTCCCCAGTGCCACCGGTAATTCATTCCACAAGAAATAGTCTGTAATCGAGAAATCACCGCCCATCATCATGGCAAATGGGAAGAGGAACATATTTACTACTGAATGCTCAAAGCCCATGGCGAAAAACAGCATGATTGGCATCCACATCGCGATGAATTTGCCACTGACCGTGGTTGACATCATGGCACCAATTACACCGAGTGATACCATCCAGTTACACAGCATGCCGCGGATAAAAATCGTCATCCAGCCAGCAAAACCATATTCGGCATAGCCCAAAGTCCGGTCTTCCCCAATATGGGCGATTTTCACCCCGACCGCATTCGGTTCAGCGGCGAAACCCATGGTATAGACTGCGGCCATCAACACTGCCACGGTTAAACATCCGGCAAAGTTACCTAAAAAAACCAGTCCCCAGTTTTTTAAAATACGTGACCACGTTACCCCAGGACGTTTGTCTAACCAGGCTAATGGAGTCAATACAAATACCCCGGTCAGCAGGTCATAGCCTAATAGATATAACATGCAGAAACCGACTGGAAATAGCAGCGCACCGATCAGTGGCACCCCTGTTTGTACCGCAATCGTCACGGCAAATACTGCTGCCAGTGCCAGAATTGCACCTGCCATAAACGCACGAATTAAAACATCACGCGTTGCCATATGAAGTTTTGCCTCACCGGCATCGACCACTTTTTTTGCAAACTCTGCAGGAGCAAGATAAGCCATATTTTTATCCCCTTTATATAAATTACTTGCCTGTTTGCAAATAAAAAACGCCTAAGGTCTATTTCAACCCTAGGCGTCTTTGCCTTGCATTATTCAAACAGATCAATTGTGTTATGGCGCCGTTGCCATATTTAATATAGATTAAAGCAAATAGCATGCCATATATTTTAAATGTATAATGAAAATCATATAAATTATTTTAAAATTTAATCCTAATAATTATATTGGCACAATCTCTGCATTATCTATAACGGTCATTTTTTAAATATAGCTATTGGAGAAGATTATGATTAGCCATCGTCAACAAGTGACAGACATGATTATTTCAGCAAAAGTTTTAAAGTCTATTACATGGGCAGATGTCGCTGAAACAATAGGCCTTTCTAAAGAATGGGTGACAGCCGCATGTTTGGGTCAGATGGCTTTTAATAAGGAACAGGCGGAAAAAATTGGTGAAATATTTGGATTGACTGATGAAGCCATTGCCTGGCTGCAAATCGTACCCTATAAAGGTTCTCTGCCAACCAGTGTGCCGACAGATCCGCTGATTTATCGCTGGTATGAGGTTGTCAGCGTTTATGGTATGACCATTAAAGAACTGATCCATGAAGAATTTGGTGATGGAATTATGAGTGCAATTGATTTCAATATGGATATTCAACGTGAGAATAATCCAAACGGAGATCGGGTGAATGTCGTATTATCCGGAAAGTTTTTACCTTATAAAACTTATTAATCCCCCACTATAAGCATAAAAGCCATTATTAAAATGGCTTTTATTTTATCTGCACTTATTAAATTTATTTAGAATGATTATTAAAAGACATATAATTTTTTTCATCTCAAATTAAACATATAAACTATAAATGCTTTTTATTTTTATTAGATGAATTCAACCGTCCTGTTCTTTTTAAATAATACTTTTCTATTCTGAATATTGGGTTCATTATTTTATTATTGAGTTAGCAAAAACAACAAAAAGGATAGCAATATCCTTTTTGTTGATTCATTTTAAATCAGGAATGTAGTGTTATTGCTGTGCTTCTGCCAGATGACGTTCAGTCACGGCCTGTTCATATAAACGCTGTTCTTTTTCTTTATGCTCGACAGAGAAGCGGATCATCAACACACAACTTGCAGCAATCACCACCAAGCCACCCAGTACCATCAGGGTGGTTTGAATATCCAGCATGCCTTTTAACAGGAAACCTGCAGCTACCGCGCCGACATTGCCACCTGCTCCAATAATACCGGCCACACCACCCAAGGCATCACGGTCGATAAAAGGCACCAGTGCATAGGTTGCACCACATGCCATATGAGTAAACAAGGCAAATATAGTCATCGCCATAATAGCCAAGGTCGCGCTATTCATTTGCGAAAACAGAATAAGAAACAGACCTTCCAGCATGATCAAGGCAAACAGAACTTTGGTTCGACCATCCAGACCTTTTTGAATCGCGACTTTATCCGAAACAATGCCACCCAAGGCACGGGCAAACAATGCCAGTAAACCAAAAATTCCGGCAGCCATGCCTGCCTCTTTTAAGCCAAACTGGAAGTTGTCGACAAAGTACAAAGCAATAATGTTATGGATAAAAATTTCAATACCAAAACAGGCTGCATAAGCGCCAAACAGAATCCACACACGGTAGTTACGTGCGGCATGCATTAAGATGGCAAGGCCGCCTTTTTTATCGCTACCGACAGAAATACCTTGAGCACGGAGTTCTTTAAAATTACCTTGTGGACAGTCTTGTGTGAATTTCCAGTACAGTACACCGACAATGATCATCAGAATACCCGGAACCAGAAGTGCAATTCTCCATCCCATTGCCTGTTCTACACCGAACATTACCAAAGCAGCCAGCATTAAAGGCATCAGGGCTTGAGTCGCACCGCCACCGGCATTCCCCCAGCCTGCTGTAGTCGCATTTGCCGTTCCCACCACATTCGGCGCAAACATGATACTGGTATGATATTGAGTGATGACAAAACTGGCACCGATGGCGCCAATCAATAAACGGAAAAACAAGAAAGATTCATAACTGTTGGCCGACGCCACACCAAACACCGGAATACTGCCAATAATCAGTAAGGCGGTATAGGTTTTACGCGGACCGTATTTATCACACAATGGCCCTACGATCAGACGCACCAGAATGGTAATGGCGACTGCGGCAATATTGATATTGGCGATCTGCTCTTTGGTCAGGCTGAATTCACCGGCAATGACGGGCATTAAAGGTGCACAGGCAAACCATGCAAAAAAACAGACAAAAAAAGCGAGCCAACTCATATGGAAGGCCCGCATCGCTGAAGTACTGAAGTTAAATAGACTTATTTTTGTTGCTTTATTGAGACTTGTATTTGAAGACATAGCCATTTCCTTACCAGAACTGAACGTATTTAAGTCACTGTGATGCCGAGGCATATCAGTAACGATCAGAACGGACGTCATTGGCCGTCATACAAATGTTGAGTCTTCTTTGACTTTAATCAGATATATGCATAGGTCATGCCAGATTATTTTTAAAATAAAATAAGATGCTGTTTTATATAAAATAATTTATATTTAAGCTCTTAAATTAGACTTTTCATTTTTAAAAATAGAGAGAAAAATAGATAGTTTCTGAGGCATTATGAGCAAAAAAGCGAGAGGATGACCTGCTCGGAGTCATTGCTGGTTTAAATCGGTGCAGTACTGGATCAAATAATTTTTCCCTTTTCAAAATGCAGCACCTGCGCCTGTAAATACGCTACTTCATCTACATGATGGGTTACATAAATCATGGGTAAGTTTGTTTGATGAATCACAATTTTCAGAAAAGGTAAAATCTGGTTTTTCAGCTTTTGATCCAGTCCATTTAAAGGCTCATCCAAAAGTAATAGGTCGGGAGAAGATAAAAGTGCACGACCGATAGAAACGCGCTGTGCCTGTCCACCAGAAAGCTGATGCGCCCGATGCCGAAGCAGAGCCTTTAATTCGAGTAGCTCCACAATGTCTTCAAACATAAATTTCTGCTGACCTTTATTTTTTATATTTAGCTGTTCTGCATATTTTAAATTCTGCATGACATTCAGATGCGGAAACAGCAAGGCTTGCTGAAAAATCAGGGCAATTTTTCTTTGATGAACAGGAATATTCAGTTTCTGCTGATGATCAAATAGTATTTTTTGCTGAAAATGAATAAAGCCTTGTGATGGTTTTAATAGCCCTGCAATATTTTTTAAAAAGGTGCTTTTCCCACTTCCTGATGCTCCGACGATACCAATCAATTGTGTCTGCATATCCAGACTGGCCTGTAGCTGGAAATTTGCGTAATTAAACTGAAAATCACACTTCAGCATCTTAAGCCTCCAATTTACGTTGATACTTCTGCATGATCCAGTAATTTGCAATCAAGGCTGAAAAAGCCAGAATCAGAGATAAAATGACCAAACGCATAGCCATACTTTCTCCATCAGGCTGTTGTAACAGGCTATAAATGGCGATGGGAATGGTACGGGTTTCTTCTGGAATATTGCCAACAAAGGTAATCGTGGCACCAAATTCTCCCAGACTGCGGCTGAAACATAAAATGCTGCCGATTAAAATTCCAGGCAAAGCCAGAGGCAGGCTAATGCTACAGAATACCCGCCATGGTGTGGCGCCCAAAGATCCTGCCACCTGTTCTAACTGCCGGTTGATCATTTGAAAAGACAAGCGAATTGGTTGAACCATTAAAGGAAATGCCACAATCATTGCTGCCAGTACCGCACCTTTCCAGTTAAATATCAGCTGAATTCCCCATTTATGTAGATATTGCCCCAGCATACCCTGATGACCAAATAGCAGGAGCAGAAGATAGCCCAGTACTACCGGCGGTAGCACCATAGGCATCTGCAATATTGCCTCTACGAGAAATTTGGCCCTGAATTCATAACGCGCCAGTAACCATGCTACGGCGATAGCAAATGGCAGACACACCGCTGTGGCAAAGCCCGCTACTTTGGCTGAAAGCGCTAAGGTACTCAGTTCTTCTGGTGTAAGCATGAACAGTTAGCCTACCTTAAGCTTAAAGCCATATTTCTGGAAAATCTGTCTGGCCTGTGCGCTCGTCTGGATAAATTCAGAAAATTGGACTGCTGCCTGATTTTTCTGGCCTTGCCGGGTTAAAGCAATCGGATACACAATCGGACGATGTGTACTGGCTGGAAACACTCCCGAAATTTTAACTTTTTTACTCATCAAGGCATCAGTTCTATATACAATGCCGACCTGACATTCGCCACGTTCTACAAATGCGAGAGTTGAACGGACGCTATCCGTCCCAACTACTCTGCCCCGAAGCGGTTTCAACCAGCCCAGCCGGGTTAAGCTTTGCTGGGCATATTTTCCAGCAGGCACCGATTCCATTTGTCCGGTACATAGATAGCCTTGAAAGGCTTTAGCAAAATTAAAGTCGGCTGACATTTTAAAATTATTTTTTTGCTGGATAGGACTAATCAATACCAGCTCATTAAACAGAACAGGTTTACTCTGCCCCACCTGGATTTTTTGTTTCTTGATCAGATCATTCATCCAGTCCAGGTCTGCAGAGAAAAATAGATCACTGCTGGCTCCCGCTGCAATTTGTTTCGCCAATACCGAAGACGCAGCAAAAACCGGAACGATCTGGATGTCCCGATGCTGTTGCTCATACAGCTTGGAAATATCAGTAATCGCATTGGTTAGGCTGGCTGCAGCATATATTCTAACTGTCTCGGCATGCAGCATGGGGCTAGTCAACAGCACGCCAGTGAGTAGAACTTTGAATAAATCCATCTTTCTCATTCTATGTGATTCGAATATTGAGAATTGCGACAGGCATTTCAAATCAGTAAACCTTGTACCACATGCCCGGCTTGGATTTCTGTTGCTGCCGGAATACGTACCAGACAATTGGCCTGCATCAGATTACTCAACATATGCGACTGCTGTTTCGCCAGGCTTTTGAGCTTTAAAGTACCCTGATCAAATTCTGCAGCCATTCTTAAAAAACGTTCACGTGCATCCGCTTTCAAATCATGTGTCATTACCGCACTAAGCCATGCAGGTGACTGCTTTTGCCCTTGTAAGGCATTCAGTAAAGTTGCCGTATAGATTTGCATCCCGACATACACAGCAGCCGGATTTCCCGGCAAACCCAAGAGATAACAGTAACCTTGATCATCTCGACGATACTTGGCAAATAACATCGGTTTTCCGGGCTTCTGCTTCACTTTCCAGAAAATCTGCTCAAAACCCTGCTCCAGGGCAACAGGACGAATGAAATCATAATCACCCACCGAAACCCCGCCTGTGGTCAATATGAAGTCGTATTGGTTTTTAAGACGATGTATTAACGTTTGCAGCTCATACTCATTATCTGAAACATGCAGAATATCTACGTTTTGACCCTGTGATTGAAACCAGGCCTGAATCAGTGGAGCATTGGCGTCAAAGATTTTTCCGGAATTCAGGTCTTCAATGCTGGAAGCGACTTCATCTCCAGTAATCACAACAGCAATTTTAGGATAACGATAGACTGAAACCTGCTTTACGCCTGCCATGCTCAAAGCTGCAATTGCACCTACATGCAGTTTTTGACCTGCATCTGCCAGACGCTGCCCTTGTGCGATTTCCTCGCCTGCATCACGTATATCCGTATGAGGCTTTAGGTCTGTTGTAATAATGATTTGATTGGCATGGCATTTGACAATTTCCTGACGGGCGACCGTTGTAGTTCCTGCTGGAATCCTGGCACCGGTAAAAATCCGGACCGCCTGACCTGGCCGCAGTTCAATTTCAGTACTTTGCCCTGCCCGAATCTCTCCAATGAGTTCAAAAGTACTGTGAGCACTAACATTTTCTGGACTGCAAAGCGCATAGCCATCTACAGCACTTTGTGAAAACAGCGGCAATGGTATGGCCGAATCAATCGCCTCTGCCAGATAGCGATTCAGAGCCCGAGCAAGCGGCAGGCTTTCAGCTACCAAGATATGCGTCTGCTCAAGTAACATCTGCAGTGCCTGATCAACAGAAATCAGTCCCGGTTCAGCACCGCAGGCTGAATGTGATAGTGCCTGATTCATTGATAGCCCCCCGCATGTGGGATATTTTTTTGCACATCAAACAAGTGCACCAAAGCCGGAAGTACCGCGATCAGAGATTCTTTCGCACCCTGACGACTTCCCGGTAGGGTCATCACCAGACTGTTCTCAATATAGCCAGCCACGCCACGACTTAATGCTGCATAAGGGGTACGTTTTTGCCCAAAACTACGTGAAGCTTCCATTAAACCGGGAATTTCCCGTTGCAGCAAAGGTTGTAGGGTTTCGACGGTCAGGTCTTTAGGACCTAAGCCAGTACCGCCCACAGTTAGAATCAGCGGATACTGATTTTTCTGCTGTTCAATCAGGGTCAAGAGCTGTTCTGGGCTATCGGGAATAACCTGATAACTAATAGAATCAAAATCGGCTTCTTTTAAAATTTCCATTACGTTTTGTCCGGCAGTGTCCGGCTTTTTGCCTGCTGCAACCGTATCGGACAGCACAATAACCGAAGCGGACAGACTCTCTTTAAGTACGCGGGTAAAATGTGATTTTCCGCCTTTTTTCTGCTGCAACCTGCATTGATCCAGCGACAAATCTTCCGGTTCACAATGCGGCTTCAGCATGTCATACAAGGTCAGACCTGCCAGACTGACCGCTGTCAAAGCTTCCATTTCCACACCAGTTGGTCCAATGGTTTCAACAGTAGCAATAATTTCGACATGTGCATCACACAGTTCATATTCCACATCGGCACGATAAATCGGTAATGGATGGCACAATGGAATCAGCTCATCGGTCCGTTTGGCACCTAGAATACCGGCAATGCGTGCTGTTTTCAGGGCATCACCTTTTTCAGTATTGCCATTACGTAGCAGCTCAATGCAATGTGGCGGTGCATGCAGGATTCCAGTGGCAATTGCTGTACGGTAACTTTCTGCTTTCATCCCTACATTTTTCATGATTCATCCCAGGCTAATTTTTAAAATCTGTTTTAAAGTGATTCATCTTATGCATCCTCATTGGACGCATTTAATTAGATGGTGATTGGCAAGCGTGTTCTGCTACATGGTGATGGTGACAATGCGCTTCTTCTGCATGATGAGAGTGATTAGTTTCAGGTCCATGATCTTTTCGAATACAACAGCCTTCCACATACTGGCTGCTACCATCCAGATAAAACTCTTCTTTCCAGACCGGAACCTCATGCTTCACCCGTTCCACAGCTTCCTCACAGGCAGCGAAGGCCTCACGACGATGGGCCGCATAAGCCATAGCAATAATGGCTGTTTCCCCAACCTCCAGCTCACCAATACGGTGCACTACCCGCACATAAGACACCTGGTATTTGATCTGGATCTGCTGTTCAATTTCACGAATCATTTTTTCAGCCACAGGCGCATAGGCGGTATATTTCAGGGCACGCACAGCTTTCCCCTGATGATGGTTACGTACTGTTCCGACAAAGATGCCGATTCCACCACATTCCGGAAAATGCTGGATACCATCAAAATCCTCCAGACTAAAAGCAGTCTGCTGGATTCGGGCAAATTGTTTTAGTGACTTGAGTTGCATCTCAGCCTCCTGCTACCGGCGATAACAGCACCAGCGTACTGTCACGATTTAAAACATTCTGTCTGGAAATAATGTCTTCACCGATTGCACAGGCACAACGTTCCAGCATGGGCTGTATATCGGGATAGAGGGATAGCAACTGGTTCAGGACTTCAGAAACATGAATTTCAGACTCGCATTGCAAATTTAAATCTGCGGGAATTTGTCGTTCAATCGCACCGAAGGCTTCTATTTTGATATGAATTAATTTTTGCTGAGTGAGTGACATATTTACCCTCCAATGCTGTGCATGCTGATTTTTCGGATCGGCTTTTGTATTGGTGATTGCTGGATCGCATGGAAGCCGGCCTCTTTATGCCAGATATAAGCGTGGAGCTTGTGCTGAAATGTCTGTGTGGCGAAATGATCCAGCGCCAGTTGTTCGATATCTGCCTTAAGGTTCAGGCCTTGTCTGGCAAATAAACAGTTATAAAATTCACCTTGGGCATTGAGGCGCAGACGGTCACAATCACTGCAAAATGAATGGGTAATGGTGGAAATAATCCCCAAAGGCTGCCCATTGACCAAATAGCCACGGGCTGGATTGGCGCCTTGTCCTTTAGATACCTGGACATCAAATTCAGTTTTCAGTTGATCCAGGATATCCTGCTCACTGATGACATCAGACGGATTCCATTTCTGATCGCCATCGAGGGGCATAAACTCAATAAAACGCAGTTCTATAGCCTGATGCTGTGCCCATTTCACCAAAGGAATAATCTGATTGTCATTGATGCCTTTGATGAGCACACTATTGATCTTGACGGTCAAACCTGCCTGCTGTGCGGCAGAAATACCTTGAAGTACAGGCTGTAACTGTTTTTGGGTCAGTTGCTGAAACTGCTTTGGATCAAGACTATCCAGACTGATATTCAGATCATCGAGTCCTGCGCGTTTAAGCGGTTGAGCATAATCTTTTAAATAATGGCCATTACTGGTCATGGAAATACGTTTCAGGCCAAAGGCTTTCAATGTCTGTAAGCGGGCAATAAAATGAACGATGCCTTGACGCATCAACGGTTCGCCACCCGTCACCCGGATCTGCTCAATCCCGTGTCGCACCATAAACTCGCAAAAAGCATACAGGGCTTCAAAACTGAGCAAATCTTTTTTATTCATCCATTCCGGATGTTCAGGCATGCAATAGCTGCATTTGAAATTACAACGGTCAGTCACCGAGATCCGCAACTTACGTTTCTGGCGTCCAAACTGATCCTGAAAGATACTGCGAGGTGCTAAAGCTGTCATGCTGTTCATTGCTGCGGTCCATGATGAGATCTGCACGGTTACTTAACAGTCTTGATTTACTGCCCTATTTCTTCACAATGAATAAGCAATAAGTGTTCCAACTTTGCACAAATTTATGTTTAATGAATATTAATGGATAATATTTGTTCTTTTTTAGTCCGAAATTTTGTTCGAAAAATAAAAAAAGCAATATTTTGGTGAGCCAGAATATGATGATTCGGCTTTTAGCATTTTAAATGCTAAAGAAAGTTAAGCTGTTGATGCTGCTGTAGCTCGTCAAATGAATTAATACTGTGGAAAAACAGGGCACGATTTTTAAAACTTGCCCGCTGCATATGCATGTCAGCAAAACAGAGTTTTAAACTGTGCTGATCATTTTCAAGGTGTTGGATAAGCGTGGGGAAGCTGCTGCGTTTCATCAGACAGAATGGAAACAATGCCTTTTCATTGATTTCAACTACCGCCACTTCAGATAAAGGATGTCGTTGCAAGGCCTGATGTAAACGTGAAATGACCTTTTTGGGGATATAGGTCACGTCACAAGGCACGAACAGCACATAATCAGATTGTACATATGACCAGGCACTCTTCATGCCCATCAATGGTCCCTGAAAACCCGGTTCATCGTCCTGATAAAAGTCGATCGAAGGAATCATCCGTTTATAAATGGAATGATCCCGATGGCTATTGACCCAAACTTTGCTTGCCCGGGACTTCAACTGCTGATGGATTTTAATCAGCTGGATTTCATCATCAAATTTGTGCAGCAATTTATTGATGCCATTCATGCGCCGCGCTAAACCGCCGGCCAGGATCACCACATCGGTTTCCGGATAAGACACCGTCTTCATCACTCTTCTTTTCATTCTATGTACTCCGTCTGGCAGGCTTTAATCAGGCCTCTAATTTCTGGCAAACATGAACCACAATTTCCTCCGGCTTTTAGACATGCAGTCACCTGTTTTTCATGCGTGATATTTTTATCTTTAATGGTTTGAATAATTCGGTTCTTGCCGACCTTAAAACAGCTACAGACTAATGGCCCTTCACTATTTCCCATCGACATGGCCTGACCTGCCAGCAATGCTTTACGATGTAATGCACTCAGACGTTCACGTCTAAACAGGCCTGCCACCCAGTCACGATCTGGCAATAATGCCGCCGGTGCGATATAAAAACTGGCAATTAACTGGCCATCCTGAAGCACCACACTATGACTGATATGCGCCGTTTGATCTTCGAGATTCAGCCATTCAAAGCTTTCATCATCAAAGGCTAACAGGCTCTTGATCTGCCCGGTGATGTCAGAAAACCTGCGCCGGTCTGCCAGTTCATACCGGATGGCCTGAGTGGTTTGAATTTTGCTCCACCACACCGTATTTTCAATTATGGTCTGGATCTGCTGCTCAAAGCCTTCCCGCACATACAGCACGCCCTGCCACTGGGTATAAAATGGCTGGATCATCACTGGAGTATGCTTAAATTCTGGTTCGCCAGAAATCGGGTCAACTACCGGATTCACCACTTTGCCAATCCGCGCATCGGACGCAAACTGGTCGTTCCAATGAATCGGTGCAAAAATCTGGCCACGTCGCATATTTTGTGAAAATTGCACACGGAGTACACAACTTCCCCAAGCGGATTTCACCTCGACCAGCTCGGCATCTTTCAAGCCATATTTCAGCGCATCGTGCGGATGCAACTCACAATAAGGCTCAGTACGATGCTGGGATAAACTGGCAGATAATCCGGTACGACTCATGGTGTGCCATTGATCGCGAATGCGTCCGGTATTCAGGATCAGCGGATATTCAGCAGAAATAGCATGTATGGGATTGGCGGCAACTGTCGGCACTAATCTGGCCTTGCCATCTGCATAACTAAACTGGCCTTGGCTAAATAGTTGACCAACCTGATGAACTTCTTGCTTATCCCAAACCGGCCACTGGATCGGTGCCAGATTATGATATTCTGCAAAACTGAGATGAGTTAAACCTTGCAGGTTGAAATAGCGGAAATTTGGCGTATCTGCGCGTTGCGAAAGTGAACCATTCTGATAGGCAGATAAACGGGCATGTTCCAGAAAAATGTCATGGCTATTGTTAAAGTCAAAACCGCGAAAACCTAAGACCTGAGCCACCCGGGAAATGGCCCACCAGTCTGCTTCGGCTTCACCCGGAGCCGGCAAAAAGGCCTTTTGCCGTGAAATACGGCGCTCCGAATTGGTGACTGTGCCATCTTTTTCGCCCCAACCTAGAGCCGGTAACAGTACATCGGCATATTGCGTGGTATCGGTGTCGAGACAAATATCGGAAACCACCACAAATTCACACTTCTCCAGAGCGCGTTTAACCTGATCTGCATCGGGTAAACTCACGATCGGATTGGTGGCCATAATCCAGATGGCCTTGATTTTTCCGCTTTCCACCGCTTGAAATAAATCTACCGCTTTTAATCCGGGCTGCCGCGCGATGACCGGGCTTTGCCAGAAATCCTGCACCAGTTGCTGATGCTGCGGGTTATCCAAATCCAGATGGCTGGCCAGCATATTGGCCAGCCCACCGACTTCCCGTCCACCCATCGCATTCGGTTGACCGGTCATGGAAAAAGGTGCCGAACCGGGTTTGCCTATTTTTCCTGTCAATAAATGACAGTTAATAATGCTATTGGCCTTGTCTACGCCTTGAGAGGATTGGTTTACGCCCATGGAAAACAGGCTCATGATTTTTTCGGTCTGGGCAAATTTCTGAAAAAATAAGGTTAATTTTTCAATAGTAATCCCAGTTCGTTGAGCCACGCTTTCAAGTGATGACTCTGTCGAGCTACTGGCAAGCGCCTGCTCCAGACCTTGAGTATGTTGTGTAACAAAATCCAGATCGGCATGACCATTTTGCTGAAGATATTGCAACAAGCCATTAAACAGCGCGACATCCTGACCGGGTAAAATGGGTAAGTGTAAGTCTGCCGCTTCACAGGTTGCGGTAAAGCGTGGATCAATCACTACCACGAATAAATCCCGCTCTTCTTTGGCTTTCATAATGCGCTGATAAAGCACCGGATGGCACCAGGCGGTATTGGATCCGACCAGAACCACCATTTCTGTCTGCTCAAAATCTGTATAGCTGGCCGGTACCAGATCTTCGCCAAAAGCCCGTTTATGCGCTGCCACAGCAGATGACATGCACAGTCTTGAATTGGTATCAATATTGGCAGTACCGAGATAGCCTTTTACAAACTTGTTCACCACATAATAGTCTTCAGTTAAAAGCTGGCCAGAGACATAAAAGGCGATGCTGTCGCGTCCATATTGATCAATACATTGCTGAAATTTATTGGCAATACTTGAAATGGCATGATCCCAAGTGCTTATTTGCCGCTGTTCTTTTCGACCAGTCATCGGATGCAGAAGTCGGGTTTTTAGACTAAGTGTATCGGCGAGATGACTGCCTTTAATACACAACTTGCCCAAGTTCGCAGGATGCTGAACATCGCCTTCAACCTGAACCTTTTCACCCATCGGGGTTTGGCTTACGTGCGCGATGACGCCACAGCCTACTCCACAATAAGGACAGGTCGTCTGAGTAGTTTTTATTTGGGATTCAGTAGAGCTATGTAGTTCCATAACCGGAATACTATTCATTGCTGCTGTGCTCCTTAATCATCCAAATTCACGTGTTTCACCAAATCGCTGATATCTAGTTTTTACAGGTTTGATTTAAATATTTTCTATATCTCAAAAGTTTTAATCCTCCCCAACCCTCCTTTAGCAAAGGAGGGAGGTTCCCCTCTTTTTCAAAGAGGGTTTGGAGGAGGTTTATCCGATTACCCTGCCTTTTTTAATGCAAAATCCCGACCAAAAAGCAGTTTGCTGCGGATATTACTAATTGGTGTCTGGTCTGCAATCAGTTCTGCATACCAAGCCCCATCTTCGGTATCGCCAAATAGCACAGCACCAATGACCTTGTCCTGTTGAATGATGATCCGTTTATAAATCTGACGCCTCTCATCATTCAGCACGATATCTTCAAAATCATCCTGAGGTTCAAAATTTCCTGCCGAGAAGACATCACATCCACTGACCTTGAGTTGGGTCGGAACAGTCGGTGCCTTAAAGGTCAGTCGGCCATGTTCAGCCAGATGTGTCGCACAGATAAAGGCCTGTCCCCATAATGGCTCAACCAGTCCAAAGGTTTGACCACGATGCTCAATACATTCCCCCACTGCATAAATACTCGGGTCATAGGTTTGCATGGTGTCATTCACCAGCACCCCACGATTGCAGCGCAGACCAGCCTGTTCAGCCAGGGTTTTATTTGGTCGAATCCCGACGGCGAAGACCACCAAATCGGCATCCAGCATTGTCCCGTCTTTTAGTCGCAGTTGAGTCACGTGACCATCAATACCGAGCAGCTCTTCGGTGTTGGCTTCAGTGATGATTCGGATGCCTTTATCTTCAATTGATTTTTTCAGCATTTGACTGGCTTTCATATCCAGTTGACGATCCATAATACGGTCCATCAGATGCAGCACAGTTACATTCATCCCCTGCTGCTTCAGTCCATAAGCTGCTTCTAGACCCAGCAACCCACCTCCAATCACGACGGCATTTTGCTTGGTTTTGCAGTAATCCAGCATGCGGTTAACATCCTGAATATCCCGGAAGCTAATCACGCCTTCAAGTTCAGCACCCGGAATAGGTGGCATGAAGGGTTTGGAACCAGTGGCGAGAATCAGACGATCATAAGCAACGACTTCGCCTTTTTGGGTGTGGACCTGTTTACGCGAACGGTCGATAGCGATGGCAGCATCCCCAGCAATGAATCGAATGCCTTTTTCAGCATACCAGTCGGCTGAATGCAGCATAATTTCGGCAAAGCTTTTCTCACCAGACAATACCGGTGACAACATGATCCGGTTGTAATTGCCCCATGGCTCTTCCCCAATCACGGTAATGTCATAACGATCTGGCGCCATATCCAGCAAGTCTTCCAGACAACGCATACCCGCCAGTCCATTCCCGATCAGTACCAGTTTTAAGCGCTCTGTGTTTTGACCATTACTGGAAATATAAGTTTTTTGTGGAGTCGGACTCACCAGAACTTTGCCATTTTCAATTCGGGTTGGAAATACCAGTAATTTCTGCTCTTGTTCTTCCAGACAACGACCGGTCACCAGACTGAAATGCTGCTTGTAAATTGGGGATGCGACTACACGTTCACCTTGCAGATCACCCAGAATGCCACGTGCCATGACATTGGCCAGACTAAACGGATCCTGATTGCTGAGTGCATAAACCCGCTGTTCCTGACCCACGCGAAAAATTGCAATCTGCTGATCTTCAATAAGGGCTGCCACACCGGTATTCGGAGTGATCTCATCCAGATTGCAGACTTCGTACCAGTTCAGTTCGTTCATGTCTTTTAAAATTGTCATTTTCATTCTCCCTGACTGTGGTATTTAGGCTTCAACCACTGGAATACGGTTTAAATCACGTTCAGCTTCTGTCTTTGGACGAATCTGGCCACGTACAGGCGCAAACTGAATATGCGGGTCATTCTGCTCGGCTACTTTGGCATTAATAAAAGTCTTAAAGCGTTTGCGCACTTCAGGATCTTCAATCGCAGTGCGCCATTCATCCTGATAAGTGCCAATCACATGCTGCATACGGCTTTCCAGTTCAGCGGCAATGCCGAGCGAATCATGCACAATGACATCTTTGAGATAGTCCAGCCCGCCTTCCATATTGTCACGCCACACACTGGTGCGCTGCAGACGGTCTGCTGTCTGGATATAGAACATAAAGAAGCGGTCGATATATTTGATCAGTGTGGGAGTATCCAGATCCGAGGCGAGCAGTTCAGCATGGCGCGGTTTCATGCCGCCATTTCCGCATACATATAGATTCCAGCCTTTTTCCGTGGCAATGACACCGACATCCTTGCTCTGTGCTTCTGCACATTCACGGGTACAGCCGGATACTGCCATTTTGGTTTTATGCGGTGAACGCAGGCCTTTATAACGATTTTCCAGGAAAATCGCCAAGCCGACAGAATCATCGACTCCAAAACGGCACCAGGTACTACCCACACAAGATTTCACCGTACGTAAGGATTTGCCGTAAGCATGTCCGGACTCGAAACCGGCATTGATCAGTTTTTCCCAGATTTCAGGCAGTTGATGTACCTGCGCACCAAACATGTCAATTCGTTGTCCGCCCGTGATTTTGGTATATAGACCATAATCTTTGGCGATCTGACCGATGGTAATCAGACCATCCGGGGTAATCTCGCCGCCTGCCACACGTGGCACAATCGAATAGGAACCATCTTTCTGGATATTGCCGAGGTAGTAGTCGTTGCTATCCTGCAAACCGGCATGACTTGGTTTCAGAACAAAATCATTCCAGCAGGATGCCAGAATATTGGCTACAGTCGGTTTACAGATATCACAGCCCATGCCGTGCCCATGTTGCTGAATCAGGTCAGAGAATGTCTTGATCTCATGCACACGAACCAGGTGATACAGTTCCTGACGTGAATAGGCAAAGTGTTCACACAGGTGATTGTTCACCGTGACACCCTGACGCTGTAATTCAGATTTGAGAACCTGCGTTACCAGTGGCGCACAGCCACCGCACGCTGTTGCAGCCTGCGTGCATTTTTTCAATGCACCCAATGAAGTTGCACCGCCATCAATGGCTGAACAGATATCAGCTTTGGAAACGTTATTACATGAACAGATGGTCGCACTGTCAGGCAATAAATCGATGCCACTGCCACCTGATTTGGAGGTTGACTGATCAAAGCCCGGCATGATCAGGCTTTCCGGTTGCTCCGGTACAGCCAGACCATTTAGCATCATTTGCAGGAGATCACTATATTCTTTGGCACAGCCCACCAGCACCGCGCCCAGCAGCTTGGTCTTGTCTGCTGACACCACGATTTTTTTATAAACCTGCGCGGCTTCATCAGCATAGAAATAGCTCAAGGCACCTGGGGACATGGCGTGTGCATCACCAATAGAGGCAACATCCACCCCCATCAGTTTAAGTTTGGTGCTCATGTCTGCACCAGCGAATGCATGACTTTCTTGTCCTAGTACGTGTTTCACCGCGATACGGGCCATGTCATAGCCCGGTGCAACCAGACCATAAATTTTATTATCCCAAAGTGCACATTCACCAATGGCATAAATATCCGGATGTGAGGTCTGGCAATAATCATTAATGATGATGCCGCCACGCTCACCAATCAGAAGGCCGCTCTGGCGCGCCAGTTCATCACGCGGACGAATACCGGCCGAGAACAGGATGATATCGGTTTCAAGTACCGAACCATCTCCGAACTTCATTACATGCTGAGCGCTGTCACCATCTTCAATACTCGAGGTGGCCTTTTGAGTATGTACCTTGACACCCAGGTCTTCAATTTTAGAGCGCAGTACCCGGCCGCCCAGCTCATCAATCTGCACCGCCATCAGACGCGGAGCAAATTCTACGACATGGGTTTCCAGATTCAGGTCACGTAGTGCTTTTGCTGCTTCCAGACCCAATAAACCGCCGCCAATCACCACGCCGGTTTTTGCATTCAGGCTAGCTGCACGAATGGCATCAAGATCTTCAATGGTACGATAAACAAAGCAATTCTGACGGTCATTGCCCGGGATTGGCGGTACAAAGGCATAAGAGCCGGTGGCAAGAATCAACTTGTCAAAACTCAGCACATCACCCTGGCTGGTGGTGACGGTTTTATTGAGCTGATCAATTTCAACCGCTTTAGTATTAATTCGCAAATCAATGCCATAGGCATCGGCAAAATCACTACGACACAGACTCAGATCCTTGACCGACTTGCCGCTGAAATATTCGGTCAAATGTACCCGGTCATAAGCTAAATGTGGCTCTTCTGCCAAAATGGTCAGCTCAATGTCATCACCGGCCTGTTCCAGTACAGATTCGATGAATTTATGCCCCACCATGCCATGCCCAATCATGAGAATTTTCATATCTGCACTCCAACTATTGTTTTTTTAAAGATGATAAAAAGCCGCATATCACGTCTAGGCATTGATATGTCTGCTGATTGAATATGTTGTAAATACCGCAACCCAGCGCTTTGTAATGCTGGAGGAAGGGTTGAAACGCTTGTGCGTTTTGTATTGCTGAACAACTGACCATGTCATTTATCCTGTGCTGAACGAAATACCAATCACACTCCTTGAAAGTGCAATTACGATCAGAACGGACATCGTTGGCCGTTGTTAGTATTGAAAGTCATCTTTGACGATTTAATAAATGCAGAAATCGTGCCAACTTTTCCAATAAGAAAACGCCTTATTTCAGGCAGATGATCTACCTAAACGCTTCATTTTGATTAGCCATCAGCTGAAATCCCTAAAGCTATGCACTAAATTGAACAGAAAAATAGAATTTTATGCACCAATTTAATGGCATGTTTTTTGCTTTACTCCTGCTTGAATATTCCTTAGGCCTTACTTGAAAATATTCCATGTCCAAATTACGAATTGCTCTTATTGATGATGATCTGGAGCGCGCCCAATTCATCCAGGAATCCTTACTTTCACATGATTTTCAGGTGGTGGCCTGTTTAATCCTGAATGACCTGAATATGGTACATGTTAAGGGTATTCATGCAGATGTGATCCTGCTGAATATGGATCATCCGCATCGGGATATTATTGAAAGCTGTGTCAGCCAATATGAACTTCCGACCGTGCTGTTTACCCAGAACTCCAATAAAGACACCATCAAAAGTGCGATTGATGCCGGAATCACGGCTTATATTGTCGATGGTATTGATCCCACCAAACTAGAAAGCATTCTGGAAATTTCAATTGAACAGTTTCGCAAGCATAAAAAGCTGCTGAATGATTTAAAAGAAACCCAGGACAAACTGATTGACCGTAAAGATATCGATAAAGCCAAAGCGTTGCTCATCCAGCTGCATGCATTAACGGAAGAGCAAGCTTTTGCTTTATTGCGTAAAAATGCCATGAGTCACCGGATTACCATTGGTGAAATGGCCAGACGCTTACTGGATGCACAGAAGCTGTTATTGGGCCAATAAGGAAAAGCATATGTCCACATTAGAAAAAACTGAACTCAATATTGGCTATATTCCTTTACTTGATTGTGTTGCCATTCTCTGGGCCGAAAAACAGGGGTATTTTGCTGAGCAAGGATTAACCATCAATTTAATCCGTGAAGCCTCCTGGTCAAGTTTGCGTGACCGTCTGGCCTATGGCTTTCTGGATGCTGCACATTGTCTATCCGCCATGTTGCCCGCTGCTGCCCTGGGCACAGACCAGTTACAGGTGGCTTTGCAAACCCCTCTAGTACTGAGCGTGAATCAGGCTTTTATTAGCCTGCGCCAGGATTGGTGCTATGAACTCGGCATCCAGCCTGGGGATGATGAACAGAATACCTCAAAGAAACTGGTACAGGCTTTACAACAGAATCATCCCATCAATCTGGCCTATGTGTATAAATATTCAATTCACCATTACTGTTTAAAAGAATGGCTGGCGCTGACTGATCTACAACTGGCCAAGAATATCCAGCTGATGACGTCCCCACCGCCTTCCATGGTAAAAGGAATTTCGGAACAGGTATTCGATGGTTTTTGTGTGGGAGAACCCTGGAATATTCAGGCCAAACTTGAAGGCTATAGCTTTATCGTTGCGGCGAGCCAGAATGTCATTCCAAAAGTTGCCGATAAAGTCTTGGCCATGACCCAGGAATGGGCAGAACAGCATCCATTTACTGTAGAGGCAGTGGTCAAGGCAGTACAAAAAGCGCAGGATGATTTAAAGCAGCGCCCTGATCTTTCCGAAGTATGGGACATGCTGGTGGACTATCAGATTATTCAGTTTGAATGTTCCGCCCAGCGGCATGTTTATGACTTTTACAAGATCAAGAATATCATCCGGAATTTTGTTGGGGAAAGTGCCGAACCGAAAGTCGATGATTTTATCTGGCTTTTGCAGCAGATGCAGAAATGGGAAGATATTGAAATGACCGCAGCCGAGAAAAAACAGCTTGCGCAGCAGTGCATCTATAGCTTGCAAAACCAGCATGCAGACATTATTGGCTAAATAATGCTACTGAAAAAAGAGGCCTGATTTTTCGGGTCTTTTTTATTGAGTCTATTTTCCAGAAAATGATTAAAAATCTCTGCATTCTGATCTAACTTCTTAAATATGATTAAGAGTTGTCTGCTAATTTTTTCTAAAAAATAAATCCTTTTAAGAGTCATTTCATGATTTGGTATGAAATGGCATCCATTTTGCTTATTTAGTATTACGTTTTATAAAATTTGTAATATTGAGGGGCAACACTATGAGTTACGTTGCACGTGAACTCAGTCAAAGAAATAAATTACTGTTTGGCTTGGGGTCTTTTTTAATACCAATTTTAATTTGGTGTGCAGTCAGCTACTTGCCATTTATTTGGCATCCACAAGTCCAAATTACTGATTCTGGTAGTGTTGCCTATTTACAGGTCGAGAGTCGTATTGATAAAGACCAGTTTTTTTCTGCTGCGCAATCTGCAGTAGATCAAGGTCTGGCTCCGCCGCAGGGTATTCTGGTCAACCCGATTTATCTGCCTGCACCGCATCAAGTGGCAATTGCACTGATCACAGCTTTTACCACGGAGCCGGCTCAGGCCAATGCGCCCTGGTTTCATGAAAGCCTGTGGCACAGTATCAAGCTGGTCTTTACCGCGTTCTTTATTTCTTCCTTAGTTGGTATTCCACTCGGTATTTTATGCGGGTTTTCCAATAAAATTTCCCAGCTGATCGAGCCCTTTGTCGAATTTTTTCGTTATTTGCCTGCTCCGGCCTTTGGTGCACTGGCAGTCGCAATTCTCGGAATCAATGATGCACCCAAAATTGCCATTATTGTGATTGGAACCCTGTTCCAGCAAATCCTGATTATTGCCAATACCACACGTCTGGTGGATCGCAGCCTGATTGAAGCCGGTTTTACTCTGGGCACCAATAAACTGAAAAGTCTGTTACATGTGGTGATTCCTGCCGCCCTGCCTGAAATTTACCGCAATCTGCGTGTGTTGCTGGGCTGGGCATGGACTTACCTGATCGTAGCAGAACTAATCGGCAGTACCTCAGGAATCACATGGTTTATTACCCAGCAAGCCCGCTATCAGAACTTTGATAATGTCTTTGCCGCCATCCTGATTATCGGGGTGATTGGTCTGCTGTGTGATGTGATCTTAATGAAACTGGGACAACGCTTATTTAAATGGAAACCGGGAGCTAACTGATGCAAAACACTGAATTTAATACCCGCGAATACTTTGACAAGATTTATAGCCGTCCGGTGATTCTGGAAGCCAAACAGCTGACCCAATCATTCAGTCATGGCAAAACCGAGCGTACGGTTTTAAATGCCCTTGATTTGAAAATTCATAAGCGGGAGTTCATCTGTGTGATTGGGCCTTCCGGTTGCGGCAAGTCAACCTTTAGCCGTGTAGTCGCCGGTCTGGATCCTTATAGCAGTGGTGAGATTCTGGTGGATGGCCAGCCGATTACCGGCCCAAGTCCAGAGCGTGGCATGGTGTTCCAGGGCTATACCCTGTTTCCATGGAAAACCGTCAAGG
Source organism: Acinetobacter sp. WY4 (assembly GCF_018438165.1). GTDB lineage: Bacteria > Pseudomonadota > Gammaproteobacteria > Pseudomonadales > Moraxellaceae > Acinetobacter. The sequence goes on from NZ_CP053947.1 coordinate 519,953, forward strand.
AAAATGTCATGTTTGGTCCGCGCATGAAAGGCCAAAGTAGTGCAGCGGCAGAAGCACAAGCACGTGAATGGATCAATATCATTGGTCTGGAAAAGTATGAAAACCAGTATCCGCATGAGCTGTCTGGCGGGATGAAACAGCGTGTTGCGATTGCCCGGGCTTTGGTCAATGAACCGAAAATCCTGTTGATGGATGAACCCTTTGGGGCACTTGATCCACATACCCGGCAAAAAATGCAGCGTCATCTGATGGATCTTTGGCAAAATATCGACATCACCATCATTTTTGTGACTCACGATATGGATGAAGCCATTTTACTGGCCGACCGGATTGTGGCACTGAAAGCCAATCCGGGTGAAATCAAGGAAATTATCGAAGTTGATCTACCTCGTCCACGCCATCCAGACGTCATGCTTAGTCCTGAATTTAAACAGTTAAGACAACGTGTCGATTATCTGGTGCATGCTGAGGAAGATGAACTGGATCCGGCACTGGCAGAACTGCCGGTCATTCCGCGTATGACCAAGGTCAGCAGCAATAAATAATCTTATCCAAAATGCCTTTGGGACGACCCGAAGGTTTTAATCGCTGTGTTGGACGACCAACATTAGAGGTGATTGTCATGCAAGCGCAATATGTACTCCCACTGGTTGATATTTCAAAATTGCAAAGTCCGGATTTAGCCGATCGTATTGAAGTTGCTCATGCTCTGGATCATGCCTGTAAAGAAGTTGGATTTCTCTATCTGCAAGGCGACCAGTTTAATTTTGACTACGCCAAAGACCTGATTGAAATGGCCCAGTCCTATTTTTGTCAGGATCTGGACACCAAAATGCAGCACTATATTGGCAAATCAAAAAATCATAGCGGCTATGTGCCAATTGGCGAAGAGCAGTTTGCCGGCAACAGTTATGATTTAAAAGAAGCCTATGATGTCAATTATGATTATCAGGGGGTAAGAAAAGACTGTCCTTTACTTGGGCCCACCTTATGGCCAGACCATCGGGATTTCAAGTCTATTGTCAGCCAATACTATAGCCATCTGCGTGAGATCAGCCGGCAGATTTTTTCTGCCTTTGCACTGGCGTTGGGCGTTCGTGAGGATTTTTTTGAAAGCAAAATTACTGATGCACCAAGTCAGCTACGTTTGATTCATTATCCCTATAATCCGGAAGTGCAAGATGCCGAAGGTATTGGCGCACATACCGATTATGAATGCTTTACCCTGCTGTTACCCACCGCGCCCGGCTTACAGGTTTTGAATAAAGCCGGTGAATGGATCGACATCCCCCTGATTGAAAATACCCTGGTGATGAATATCGGGGACATGATGGAAATTCTGTCAAATGGTAAATATCTCGCCACCAAGCACCGCGTGAAAAAGGTCTCGGAAGAACGTTATTCATTCCCGCTGTTTTGCGCCTGCAATTATGACACCGTGATTGAACCGGTTATTCACACTGAAAATTCCAAATATTCTGCCCTGATCGGGGGCGAGCATCTATTTAATCAGACCGCCCAGACCTTTCAATATTTAAAACATCGCGTTGCTAGCGGTGAACTGGTCTTAAAAAATGCTGTACCACTTTCTTCTTTTGGACTTGAAGAACAGGCGGAGACAGCATCATGAATCTGTTTGAAGTAATTAAAACTTTAAAGCCCACTACCCCTCAGCCAGAGATTATTCCGGGCTTTTTATATGGGGCATTTCGGCGTAAAAGCATCAGTTTTTATAATGGCCTAACTGATGAAAATACCATTGTGTACTGGTTTCAGTCGCACAGTTTTACCATTGATCTTCGTCTAAAAAGCCAGACGGGAACTGCTGTTCAGGAACGCCAAGGCTGGATTGGCAATACGTTTTGGGATAACGCTAGCCAACTCTTGTCCTGGGACGTGAAAGACTACGCCAATTACCAGAATCATGTGCAATGGCCGGAACCAGCCAGGTTGCATGCGATTGGCAACTGCATTCTGGAATTTTCTCCAAGTAATGTGTATGTCGAAGACTGGCGCCAGCAGGTACAGCACGGTTTATTTTTAGGGCTGCGGCTTCAGTCTGCGCTTGATGTTCAATCTGGTCAGGAACTGGAAATGGATGGTGGCCTGATCATTTGTGCTGATCATATTGCCTATGCCCTGACGCGTTTGCCTGAAGTGCAAAGTGCAGTAGCTCAAATGGATTTGAAAGCTGTCGATCCGACCGTGTTTGCCTTGGTGGAAAGTTTTGAAGTTTCTATCGGGACTGATGGTCAAAGTAAAACTTATAGCACTCGCAGCAATGAAACAGGTAAAGCCTTTAATCTGGAAAATTTTGAAGTTCTCGATGAAACCCGTCTGGTTCAGCACGTCATTTTAGATGGTCGCGACATTGACCTGATTTTTGAGCTGGATATATACCAGCCGGATTACCAATTTCAATATACAACCCCCACGACTACACAGGCTGAAATCTGGCTGAAGTCAGAACAGGATCACCTGATGCAGCATGCAGAACGGGCGTTATAGGGAGAAATATGTCTTTTTTATATCTGTCGATTGCCATTATTGCAGAAGTCATTGCTACTTCTGCATTGAAAGCTTCCAATGGTTTTAGCGTGCTCTGGCCTTCACTTGCCACCATTGCCGGTTATGCCGTTGCCGTGTTTTTCCTGTCACTGACCATGAAAACCATTCCGATGGGCATTGCCTATGCAATCTGGTCTGGTGCCGGCATTATCTTGATTTCAACGGTTGGCCTCTTGGTGTTTAAACAGCAACTGGATCTTCCCGCGCTGATCGGTCTGGCGTTTATGATCATTGGCATTATTTTTATCAATGTCTTTTCCAAAAGTACGCAGCTTTAATATTTTAATATTCATCTAACAATAAAAAATCCCCAATCCGGGGATTTTTTTATGGGTCTAGATTACATTCCCCAATGAGGCGGCATGCTCTATTTGAGTTCTTGTAACAGAGTCGGAACAATCACACCATCCACATTCATTTCAGTCGTATAAATGCCGTTGGCCACATTGAACTTGTTCACATGGTAGCTGGAACCATAGATCGAGTCGAAGCCATCACCTTTGGTAAAGACTTTCTTGTTGGCGGCCAGATCCAGCAAATGCGTGCCATCAATGAACTGCATATAGGTCTTCGCATCGACACCGACACGTTTGGACATGATCTGTGCAGCATCTTCACGAGTCGCCGGGTCATTGATGTATTTGACAGTTTTATCCCAAACCTGAATCACCTTTTTCCATTGCTCTTTATTGGCTTCCAGATGGGCTGGATTCACGGTCAAGGTATCGTAGATTAATCCAGGCTTGTCTTTAGAGGTGAAAATAATCTTGGAACCGGCAACAGCAGATAAAGCCTGATTTGCCACCGGCTGCCATACTGCAATCGCATCAATATCGGGAGTGGCAAAAACCTGTGGCAATTCATTGGTCATGGTATTGACCAGTTTGACCTCATTCAGGCCAACTTTGGCATCATCCAGTGCAGTGGACAGTAACAAGTGATCGACCAGACCTTTTTCAGTGGCTACGGTTTTACCGCGCAGATCCTGAATCGAATTAATGCCATTCTTGGCAATAATCACGTCATTTCCAGCTGAATAATCGGTCGCCATGATCATCACGCCCTTGGTCCCGCCAGAGCCAGTGACCAGATTATCACCATTAGTGACCATGACCGCATCCAGCTGGTTGGCAGCAAAAGCTGAAAGTGAGGCTGAATAGTCAAACCATTTAAAATCAGCATTGACTCCAGCTTCCTCTAACCAGCCTTTTTCAATCGCAACTTGCCACGCAACCCAACCCGGCCAGTCGCTATAACCAATCCGGATGGGTTGAGTATTTACAGTACCTTCAGCCTTGGCATTTGGTTCAGGTACTTTAGCGGTATTGTCACAACCGCTTAAAAGGATTGCAGACAGTACGGAAACTGACATCAGTGCTTTTTTGATCATTTTGCGACTTCCCCTATGCATTCACATTTAAATTTGGTATTTGAAAGTTGTTTAGATTTCATAAATTCGCGCCAGCCACCGAAATGACTAATATCTGTTGCATCCTCAAGTGCATAGCCTTCACAGATAAAGCCTTTGACCCAAGTACCATCAATCAGCTGAACATTACCGATCCCCAATGGTGCCGGAACTTCTGCAACAATGTCTCCGAACAGTGCACGCGGAATGTCCCAGACTTCGACTTCAATTGAACAACCTTTCGCGTTGTATTGGAGGCCGGGTTTTGGTGGTGTGGTATTTTTTAAAGCATAGAGTTTGTAATGCGAAGCAGTCCGGGTCTGCTTGATCAGGGTGCCACTGCGTGTGGTCAGCTGAAAGTTCAGCGGCATTCTACTTAGATGTGCACCGACGACAGCCAGTTTGACGCTGTGATCCGATGAGATTTCAGTTGTTTTTTCATAGCTAAGTTCAGAGGTGCCTAGCTTTAACTGGCTCGATTGCTGCCATTTTTGCCCGAATTTGGCCAGTGCTTCATCCATCCAGGCTGGCGCAATAAAGGTCACACCCGTTGGAAGACCATCAGCACGAATGCTATTTGGTAATGCCAAAGCCGACAGGTCGGCAAAATTGACAAAATTGGTATAAGCGCCCATGTGGCTGTTTTTTACCAGAGGATCGGCTTCTACTTCTGCAATGCGATAAATGGTGGGTGCAGTAGGCACCATCAAGGCATCATAATCTGCCAGTGTATTTTGAATAACACGGCTCAGGTGGGCACGTTCATATTCATCCTGCATGACATCGACCGCATTGAACCGGTCTGCCTGCGCAATAATCTGGCCAATGACCGGATGGGTCTGCTCGCGTTGCACCATTTTTTCCATGGCACTGGTACGTTCAGCCACCCAAGAGCGGTTATACAAGGCCGCTGCCAGTTGTTGAAATGGAGCAAAATCAATCGGCTCAACCATATAACCCAAGCTTTGTACACGTGCGATCGCTAGATTAAACGCTTTTTCAGTTTCAGCATCGCCATAAAATTCCAGTGTATCTGGAATGGCAATTTTCCCTTTTGAAAATTGGCTCGGTACATTTTGAGGATGCGTTCTGGAATACTCATCGCTGGCATCATAGCCCTGCATGACTTGCACCACCTGCCAGGCATCATCCACCGTTAAGGCAAAAATCGAAATTACATCGATGGTGCGGCAAGCCGGAATCAGGCCTGTAGTCGAGAACCAGCCTTTGGTCGGTTTGAGTCCGACAATGTTATTGTGCCCTGCTGGTACACGTCCTGAACCAGCAGTATCTGTACCCAGTGAAAATGGCACTAATCCTTTTGCGACGACTACACTGGAACCGGAACTTGAACCGCCACTGATGTATTCAGGATTAAAGCTGTTCTTAACCGCACCGTATGGAGAACGCACACCGACCAGACCCGTTGCAAACTGGTCCAGATTGGTTTTACCCACGACAATCGCGCCGGCAGCTTTTAATTTGGCTACTGCGGTTGCATCGGAAGTCGCCAGATAAGCTGCCTCTTTACATGCTGCTGTGGTATAGAACCCTGCAACATCAATATTGTCCTTGACTGCAAATGGCACTCCATAAAGTGGCAAGCTTTCAATATCTGCACCAGTTAATGCATCAATTTGTGCCTGTAATTGTGCTGCCGTCGCAATTGAAATCCAGGCATGATCGTCATTCTTCAACCCGGCAACATACTCAATCAGGTCACTAAGCTGGATATTGTTATTCTGGTAGGCGTGTTGCCAGTCCTGTACAGTCCATAAGTTGTGCACAGCTGTTCTCCTTAAGTGTGTTCGGTATTTTGTGGAATAGGCGGCATGACGGCATCCATCAGTTCGAGATGCACTTTAATCACGCCTTTCAGTGCAATAAATTGTTCGCTAATTTCTTTCAGATCACTGCTCGCGCCCTGCATCAGCATGACTTGCAGGATTTTTTCATCATCCAGCTGGATATGAAGTGAGTTGATCACTTGCGCCAGATACTGCTGCTGCAGATCGACCAGCTGACTGCGCAGCGGTTTTAGACTGACGTCGTAGAGCAAGGTGAGTGTGCCAACCATGACTTCATCGCGAATCACCAGATCATCAATCAGGTGACGATTAATCATGTCGACTATGGCCTGCGAGCGGCTTTCATAGTGCTGCTCGACAATTTTTTGATCCATTGCATGCAGCGTTGTTTCTGGCACGGTAATACTGATCCGTGCCAATTTTTGTTTAGGCACGATGTTGATCCTTGGGTTGTTGGTATTGTGAAGACTGTTTAATGTGAAAGCCTGCACGTACGCTGAGCAGCTCAACCAGAAAGTGAAGCCATGGATGCATTTTTTTATTTGAGGTCAGATTGTTCATGTGCATCTCCTAGGAATATTACAAAACCAGAATTTCGTATTACTTAGGAAAATGCAGAAAGCGTGCCAATTTTTAGTTATTTGGATGAGGTAAATAAACTTGCTTAAAAGGGCGAAAAAAAGCCCCATAAGATTGAAATGGGGCTTGTTCTAAAGCAAAAGTAAGTTTTGTATTTCACCGGTTTATTCCATTTTGATTGCTCATGTCCTTGCTATTCTTTTTATACATGAATGGTTAACCGATGTTTGTGATTATGAGTGATCAAGTGTATTGCTCTCCTCTATTTATGTTGTATGTAAATAAAAGCATTAAGCGTGCCACAATATAAAAATAGAATAGATTTAAGCAGAATGCGTGGGAAATTAATTACATACGTAAAAAGAGGCAAAACAAGGATGATTTATTTTTTAAGTATGCCTAAAAAATAGGCTATTTTGCACCATTGGGGTTCGAGTGTGCATCAAAGTGTGGCTGAAAGATTCAGGCCGTTATCTATCTAGGGATTATACTTCTAAAACAAACACAACCAGATTTGAATTAATCACTATTTCGCAACTCATTTGAAAAGTAATGAATTAATGCTAAATTAGCTCCCATATTTGGGGGCTTTTTATGACTGAAAAATTATATTATTGGGCTGAAAGTTTAGAGAATTACATTTCTGATAATGAAGTACAAAATGATCAATTATTGGAAATAAAAAGGCTTAATTTTTTCATAGGAAAAAATAATGCAGGAAAAAGTAGGTTTTTAAGAACTCTTTTTATGAGTAATTACCCAAGTGGATTTTATAATTTCCCTGAATTAGTAAAAAATTTAAATATCCTTAAGATACGTTTACCAGAGTTAGAGGCAGAATTTGGCTACACCTCTAGCTTTTCAAATATAAAAAATAATTACCAAGATTTGATCAAAGATTTAGAACAAAGTAAGACAAGTCAGTTAATATTCCTAAACTCTTCAATCAAAAGTACTTTAGAACGAGATAGTAAAATAGCAAACTTGTTTATGGACTATAATTTTTTCGAAATAACCGATGAGCAAGTTTCTAAAATTTCAGAAGTATTTTTAAATCAATTTTACATCCCTATTCTACGTGGTATGCGACCTGTAACTGACCTTCAAAATAAGCAACCTTACATAGATCGTGCTCAAAAAGATTATTTTATTGATACCAATAAATTCAATGCCAAAAATATTATTACTGGTGAGTGTTTATATCATGAGCTAAAAATTCATCTTCTAGGTGAACCTGAACAACGTGAAATTATTAAAAGTTATGAAGAAAAATTAAGTCAATATTTTTTTGATAATGAACCTGTTTCACTCATACCTAAACATGATCAAGATGTTGTAAATATCAAGATTGGGAATGATGCTCAACGTCCTATATTTGAACTCGGTGATGGTCTGCAACAAGCAATCATTTTGACTTATGAAGCATATATAAAAAGCAAAGACAAAGAAGGTAACTTAGAAACTCATGCTTTCTTTATTGAAGAGCCTGAGCTTCACATGCATGCAGGTATGGTTCGTCAGTTAATGAACTTTTATTTGAATGAAACTAAACACTATTATTTCTTCACAACGCATTCCAATCATCTACTCGATATGGCAGATGAATCTGACCAAGTCATGATTCAGAAGTTTGTAAAGCAACCGAAAGAAGATAATCCAAACGAATTCGAATTTAAAATTTATCGTTGCGACCGTGATCGTGACTTACTTGCATCATTAGGCGTACGTCCTTCTTCTGTGTATTTGGCTAACTGTACGATTTGGGTAGAAGGCATTACCGATCGGCTCTATATCATTAAATATATGGAAAAGTATTTAGCAGAATTAGAAAAAATCGATGAAGAGCTTTATAAAAATTATCGCCGTTTTATGCCAAATTACCACTATACATTTGTGGAATACGCAGGAAGTAATTTAACACATTGGTCTTTTGATGATGATTATCCTAAAACTAGAGAAGAAAGGATCAGTTTTCTACAACAAGACCGAGGTCAAAGTGCGACTGCCGTTGCCAGTGATATGCTATTAATCGCTGATGGTGATATACAAAAAAATTCTGAGAAAATAAAATTCTTAAGAAAGGAATTAAACAAAGATAATTTAATTATTTTAGATTGCAAAGAAACCGAGAATACTTTGCCAAAAGACTCAATTATCCGAGTTGTTAAAGCAAAATTTCCTCGTCTTAAACAAGTCAAACCGAGCTATGATATTTCTTTAATTGATCATATTACTCAAGATGATTATTTCGATAATGCTCAATATGGTATTGGTCGATTAATTGATGAAAAAATTAAAAAACCAACATCAACTACAACCAAAACAGCTTTTGCTGATGGTACTGGCGTAGGAACTATTAAAGATAAATTAAAATTTTGTCGTGAAATTATTAAAGATTTTGATGAGTATTCTGATTGGAAACTTACACCTAAAGCTAAACAATTATGTGAAAGAATTTTTAATCATATTGAAAAGTGTAATTCATGATTTTTGAACACTTAGGCAAACGCCCCAAATTGGGAGCTGATCACACCAACGATACTCATTTGTACATTTTCAAACATGCTTGCCTGTTTGAATAATTTGTTGTTGCGATTTAAATTGATTGCTTCCTTCATAGATACCTCCAGTGACTGAGTTGATTGATTTAATAAGTTAAACTTTTTATAGCCTAATTCATTACTGAGCATAATGCCCAACCATACAAACAGTGTGATCAGCCCTATTAATGGAACGTCGCCCAAGCTCAACGCTTGCCTAAATATTCTCAAATAAAGATATACCAAAATTATTCTTGAAATTCAATAAGAAAACCGCCCTTACGGACGGTTTTTTTTCTATTTCATCAAGCCACTGGCGCCAAGGTAAACAACACCTGCCCCGTTTTCACCGTCTGCCCTTTTTCAATGGTAATCGCATCGACACGCATACGCTCAGGCGCAATAATCGGAATCTCAATCTTCATCGCTTCAATCACAGCAAGCGTTGCACCTTCTTCCACAATATCGCCTGAAGCACATTCAATTTTCCAGATTGAACCCGGCATATGCGACTCAACAGCACAACCGCCTGCAGGCACTTCCACACCTTCACCATCATTCACAGCATCAAGGCTTTCAGAGACATATTCTGCAAGACCTGCTTCATGCCAGCGACGGCGCTCTGCATCAAAGTTGGCTTGTTGCACCGATTTAAAGGCAGAAATGGACTCTTGGTTTTCAGTTAAGAAGTCATTGTATTCTTTTAAGTTCAATACACCTTCTTCAATACGCAGTTTTAAACGGCCTGCTTTAAAGTCCTCACGCATTTGCATGAGTTCCGCTTCAGACACTTCATAAAACTTAATCTGGTCAAAGAAGCGCAGTAACCACGGCATACCTTGTTCAAAGTCTGGGTTTTTACGGTAGCGTGACCACATTTGCGAGGTACGACCGACAAACTGATAACCGCCTGGACCTTCCATGCCATACACGCACATATATGCACCGCCGATCCCCACAGCGTTTTCAGGTGTCCATGTCCGTGCAGGGTTATATTTGGTGGTGACTAAACGCTGACGCGGATCAAGTGGCGTTGCTACAGGTGCACCCAAATACACATCACCCAAGCCCATGACCAAATAACTGGCGTTATAGACCACATCTTTCACGGCTTGTTTGTCTTTTAAGCCATTAATACGACGGATAAATTCGATATTGTCCGGACACCACGGCGCATCAGGTCGTACCGTTTGCATATAACGCTCAGTGGCAAGTTGTGTTTGTGAATCTTCCCAAGCTAGTGGTAAATACACGGTACGTGATGGCACTTGCATCTCGGTCACATCAGGCAGTTGCTCTTCTGCCACTTGAAGCATACGCAATAAATCCATCTGATCGAGTTGGGTCGAATCAAAATGAATTTGCAGTGAACGAATGCCCGGTGTCAGGTCAATAATGCCTTGAATATTTTGATCTTTCACCCATTGCATCAGCGCATGAATACGGAAACGCAGGTTTAAATCTAAAACTAACTCGCCATATTCCACCAACATATAGTTGTTACCGGCAGGACGATACACCACATCAGGCGTGCCATTTTGACCTTTTAGGGTATCTAAAATGGCAGATTTCAGTGTGCTGATTTCAGGATAAAATGCTTCATCAAAAGTCACCGCTTGCGTATCTTGGGCAGTTAATTGCGCATGATATTTTTCATTCAGCAATTTGGCTTGATGGTAGCTCACAGGCACAAATTTAACTTTATCACCGGCTTTGAGCTGACCCAATTTCCATAATTCAGAATTGATCACCACCGCAGGGCACACGAAACCACCTAGGCTTGGACCATCAGGCCCAAGAATAATTGGCATATCCCCAGTAAAGTCGATCGCCCCAATGGCATAGGCATTGTCATGAATATTGGATGGATGCAGACCCGCTTCACCACCATCCTGACGTGCCCATTCAGGTTTTGGACCAATCAAACGGATACCAGTACGGCTTGAGTTAAAGTGAATTTCAAACTCATTGGCAAAGAAAGTATCAATGTCGTTTTTGGTAAAGAAATCAGGTGCACCATGTGGACCATACATCACCGCAATTTCCCAAGTATTTGAGAATGTTGGGATTTGATCTTCATTTAATGCTTTTACTTCATCGGATGTAAATGCCGTGATTGGAAGCATATCGCCAATCAATAAATTACGCCCTGCATGACCACCAAACTGACCTAAGGTAAAAGTCGCTTGTGAGCCTAAATATTCAGGCACATTTAGACCGCCTTTAATGCCAATGTAGGTACGACAACCTGTGGCGATCTTGCCACATTTTAACACCTGACCTTTGCGTACATTGACAGTTTGCCACATTGGAACTTGAACGCCATCCAAAGTAGATGGCATATCACCACCAGCAAGCACAATTTGACTATCACAATGAAATTTTAGGCTTGGCCCTTGTAGCGTACATTCCAAACCTGCGGTATTCGGTACATTGCCTAATAGTTGGTTTGCGACATTTAAAGACAGCGGATCAATCGCACCGGATGGTGGCACACCAACATCCCAATAACCTAAACGTCCTGTCACATCTTGCACGGCGGTTTGAATGCCCGCTTGCAGAACTTCAATCTTTTGAGTTTTCCACTCAAAGGTATTTAAGAAGCGTGTGGTTTGTGTCCCCGCTTTAAACACATCGCAATCGATAATGTTTTGTAGATATTCAAGGTTGGTTTCAATGCCTGCCACTTGGGTTTTAGCCAAAGTATCCGTCATAGCTTGGATTGCCGATTCGCGATCATCTGCCGTCACAATGATTTTGGCAATCATCGGGTCATAGAACGACGAGACATTTGAACCTGTTTCTACCCAAGTTTCATTACGGGCATTGGCATCAAATTCGACATGCGTTAAAAGCCCCGCACTTGGTTGGAAGTTTTTAATCGGGTCTTCTGCATAGAGACGCACTTGAATCGAATGACCTTGAGACTCAAGTTTTGATGTAGGTGCCACCCAATCTCCACTGCCTAAAGTCACCATCCATTCAACCAAGTCCACACCAAAGACTTGCTCAGTGACACCATGTTCGACTTGTAGACGAGTATTCACTTCCAGAAAGTAGAATTCTTGTGTGTCAGTATCCATCACAAATTCAACGGTTCCGGCAGAACGGTAATTCACCGATTGCATCAACTGAATCGCGACATTTTGGATATAGGCACGTTGCGTATCATTAAGGTGTGGTGCAGGGGTTTCCTCAATCACTTTTTGGTTACGACGTTGCACCGAACAATCACGCTCACCCAGTGCCAACACCAAGCCATTGCCATCACCAAAGATTTGCACTTCGATATGACGGGCATTTTTTACAAATTTCTCGAGGTATAAGCCTGCATCTTTAAAGTTCGCTTGCGCTAAATACGACACGGTTGTGTAAGCATCTTTCAGCTCTTCAGCATTCCACACCAAACGCATACCAATACCACCACCGCCAGCGGTACTTTTGAGCATCACAGGATAACCGATACGTTCCGCTTCAAGCAGTGCTTCAGCTTCATCAGCGAGTAATTGACTACCCGGCAATAACGGCACATTGGCTTGAATTGCCAATTCACGTGCAGTATGTTTGAGACCAAAAGCTTTCATTTGCTCGGCATTTGGTCCCAAGAATACAATGCCTTGAGCTTCACACAGATTACAGAATTCGGCATTTTCAGAGAGGAAGCCATAACCTGGATGAATGGCTTGTGCACCTGTTTGTTTCGCCACTTCTAAGATTTTATCGACATTGAGATAGCTTTGGCTTGCAGGTGCATCACCAATAAAGACCGCTTCATCCGCTAAGGTCACATGCAGTGAATCACGATCCGCTTCTGAATACACCGCAACCGATTGAATGCCTAATTTTTTTAGGGTACGGATGACACGACAAGCAATTGCACCACGGTTGGCGATGAGAACTTTATTAAACCCATATTTTAAAGTCATAGTCTTATACCTCGCCTTCACGGACAATCAGTTGAATTTTAGTTGGGTTGTAGGCATTGCATGGGTTATTCAGTTGTGGGCAGTTTGAAATGAGGACAATCAAATCCATCTCGGCTTTGATTTCGACATATTTCCCCGGTGCAGAAATACCATCATCAAACTTTAAATGACCATCGCTTGTGACAGGCACATTCATAAAGAAGTTAATGTTGGGGCCAATGTGACGCACATTCAGACCATGCTTTTTTGCAATTGGATGTTGTGACAATGCAATCATGAAATTGTTACGGCAACTGTGCATTGGATATTTATCATGGGCATAACGAACCGTATTGCTTTCACATGAACATGCACCGCCTAAAGTGTCATGGCGACCGCAGTTGTCATCATGAATACTCGCAATTTTATTGCCAAAGTTGGTATATAAAGTCGTACCTTTTTCTAGATAAATTTGACGGTTCATCGCCAAAGTATCGGTTGCGCTATAACGCTCTTCAGGGTTATGTGCGGAAATAAACAAAGTATCCACCGCTTGATTACCTTCAAGATCAACAATACAGAAATACTGGCCTTTTTTGACTTCACACATCCATGCTTCACCGGCAGGACAAACTTCGCTAAGTACTGATTTTTCATGATTTTGTGTTGGGTTTACGAGTGCAGTCATGATCATTCCCCTTAAGCAGTTAAAGCGTAGTAGCGGTTATTATTTTGAAACGCACGCTGATTTTGCGGGCATGAGTCACGGCAGACATCGGTGTCGCCTAAAGGCAGTGCTTTAAAGAGTGAGAGCTGAATATCGGCTGGTGCATATTCATTAGAATTGTCGAGTGCATGTGGTGCGCTGGATAAAAACACCAAACAATCCATTTCAAAGCGTAGTTCAATTACTTGGTCGGTATTGTCAGACTTCACATAAGTTAAATTGCCATTGTCATCCGGTTGAACTTTTGAGAATAGATTTAAGGTATTACTCAGATCCGTCGCAGATAAACCAAATTTGGTCATCTCTAAAAGTAGGCTGTCTTTAGCATTGCGGTACATGTCGTTGCGGGCATCCTGGAAGGTCTTCGTGCCAAACTGTGCTCCAATTTGCGGTGCGGTACTTGGCGCACAAAAGGCATCATTCCAACCATGGTCATCTTTAACAATCGAGATCATCGCACGACCTAAATCAGACGCCAAAATGTGCCCTGTACTTAAAAATGCGCTGTGTTGACCTTTTAAGCTGTCTGGCATGTTATAGGCTTCAAGCTTATCTTCGCTATTCACACAAAACAGTGAAACATTGGCATTTGCGCCTAAAGATTTAAGTTGTAAAACTGCGCCACGCTGGATGCGTGCTGACCAGTGGTGTCCACCCGGTAAACGTTCAGTCCAGAGGACTTGATCTTCGTGATAAGTAGTTGTGCTCATATGCATCCATCCCAATCTTGTACGGTTTACCTCCCGGGCTTTTATCCCTCCGTGTAGCTTGAGCTTGAAACTTAAGCCGTGAACTCTCGGTCGCAGACCTACATGAATCTTCATGTATCGGAACCCTAGATCACTTTATGATTGAGTAGATAGATGCAAAGGACGTGCCAAACTGGTAATACTATTTTTTATATTCGTAATACTTTTTTTTGAGATGGAACTGATCACTTCAGGTGCAAGGCTCTGAAAAAGGCATCAAGATGTACCAAATAAAAAATCCCAGCTTGAACTAGGATTGTAAAATCTACAGATGAGGACTTTATCAAGATATCCAAACTGCAAAGTTATTTACTTAAAATCTCATGCAGCATATTACGTAACCATTGATGACTGGTTTTATGATGACAAGACATATGCCAATACTGCTTTACGGAATAGGTCGGGAAAGCAATCGGTGCCTCAAAAATCTTGAGATTGCCACGTGATAATAAAACTTCACTCAAATAATAAGGCACGGTCGCAATCGCATCGGTTTCCTGTACCACCAGTCCTACCCCGAGATAACTTGGCAGACGCATTAGAATGTCACGCTTGAGTTCCAGATTCAGCAATTCATTTTCAATATGGTAATGCCCCATCCCGGCATCAATATCAATATGGGTTTCACGTAAATACTCTTCTGTCGTGATGCTGTCACCGGTCAGGCGCGGATGGTCTTTCGCCGCGATCACCACATAATATTGCTCAAACAGTTTCTGCTGATAAAAGCCATTCTCCAGATTTGGCAAGAAGCCCAAAGCCAGATCAATCTCACCATTGGCCATTTGATAACTGGTTTCCGAGGTAATCGGACGCACATTCAGACGGATATGGGATGCATGCTGCTTCAGATACTGGGAAATTTTTGGCAATAACACCAGATGCGATACATCGGTCATCGCCAGTGTAAAGCGCTGCTGTGAAGTGACCTGATCAAAATTGATCGTAAAATTATTGATTGCTTCAACTTTGCTCAGTGCTTCGCTGACCAAGGGAAAGAGCTGTTTGGACAGATCCGTAGGTAGCATCTCATTGCCAATACGTAAAAATAAAGGATCACCATAATGCTGGCGAATTTTATTCAGCAGATTGCTCACCGCTGGCTGGCTCATATCTAAATGATCGGCTGCCTGAGATACGTTTTTAAATTTATAGACATAATAAAAAATACTGAGCAATTTACAGTCAAGTTCAAACACAGAAATACATTTCCTTTAACTTTCTCATCATTCGGACAGGTCTTTCATCCGCATAAGTCTATTGAGGGTCAGATTAAAATATAACACTTCGCAACTATTTTCAGGATTAAACTCGCTGTAATTTTCCGTAAATAAATACTTTTAACAGTTGAATAAATCCATTAAAAAGTCCCTTAGCGTAAAATTTCCAGCCCGGTTTGCTCAGGTCAGTTAAACATTTAAATCGTATGCGATATACTCAGCCCCACCGAATAAATGGTAAAAATACAGAGAAATCTTATATGTTTCAGGGTAAAAAGCTGGTCTGTTTTGATCTGGATGGTACGTTAATTGATTCCGTAGGCATTTGGAATCAGGTCGATGCAGCCCTGATTGATGAGCTCTCCAACAGAAAAGTCGATTTACATGAGATTCAGCAACAACGCGATCTTCAACTTACCGCTTTGAAACATAGGTCAGATCCTTATTTGGAATATTGTGAATTTTTAAAAGAACAATACGGTTTTGAACCAGCTAAAGAAGAAGTAAAAAATCGTCGTTATACAATTTCCCGACATTTTCTGGATCATATCGTCGAGTTAAAACCTCAGGCAGACCTCCTGATTCAGGCTTTAAAACAGCAACAGATATCTCTGGCTTTGACCACCACCACCAGTTTATTCAATGTACAGCGCTATCAGGATAACAATCGAAATATTAATTCTAAAATCAGCTTTGAGGATGATTTTTCCTTGATTCTCACCCGTGAAAATGTCCAGAACATTAAGCCGCATCCAGAAGTCTATGTGAATGTATTGCAAGCCTTTAACCTTCGACCTGAGGAATGTCTAATTATTGAAGACTCTCTAGTCGGTGTAGAAGCAGCAAATCATGCAGGCATCGAGGTAGTGGCAATTTATGACCAGCACTCCGCTCATGAAATAGATTTGATCAAAGCCAAAGCAAATTATTATGTCGAAGATTTTGCTGAATTATTAAGTTTCGTTCCATAAAGCATTCCTAAAAAAAGATGTCATGCTCTGTCCTTTCACATGACATCTTTGATTTTATCTTGTGCGTAAAATTCTCGCTGACTATTTGGCTTTTTTATAGATTGAGCCTGAACCGACCAGATTTCCGGTTTTCTCATCGATTGCGAAATCGACCATACCTGCACCTGCATTCAACTGAAGCATGCCATTTTCGTTCACTGCAGCGGGCATTGGATTCTTTTTCTCGGTTTTACCGGTTTCCTTATCTTTGATCGTATTGGTAATCAGATAATTTTCACCATTTTTAGAAATAACCAGAATATTTTCAAGTTTTGGATTTTCCACGGTGTTTTTCCAATTGCCCTGATAATCTGGTGCTGGCGCTTCAGTGGTGTTACAAGCAGTTAAAAGCACTAATAATGGGATTGCTGAAAAATATTTAAGATGTTTCAAAACTGAGACCTTGAGTGTAACGACGCGGCCATTATAGAGAGAAGCCTTTAGAGCTGAAGCAGGTTGTTGTAGGCAAAGCGTTTCAGCAGTACTGGATCTGTTTTGCTTTCGTCATTTTTTGAAATCTGTATCCATATTTTATTCATAAACAGGATTATTCTAATGATATTAAATCTGATAAAACTTAAAAAAAATTCCTCAATAGACCATCCAAATCTATTGAGGAGTACCAAAATGGTGAATAAGTAAAGCTTAAAAATTATGACAATAGTTTCGCTTTAAAGTAGTTGAATACAGATTTGGCAGCATGGGTTTTTTCAACCACCTGCTGAGTCCAGTGATTCGGTAGAGAACATTTAGCCAGACCTACCCACACTGTAGAAAACTGTTTCATGAAGCTGGCTTCGTTATAATGAATGCCATATTCTGCACAGAGCGCTTTAATTTTTGGCGCAACCTGCGCATAGCGATTGGCGGGCATGTCCGGGAATAGATGATGCTCAATCTGATGGCTCAAATTGCCACTCAAGATATGCAACCAGGTCGTTCCGCTAAAATTGCTCGAACCACGAATCTGGCGTAAATACCACTCGGCACGGGTTTCATTGTCAGTATTGTCCATTTCAAAGGTTTCAGCATCTTCAGTGAAATGACCGTTAAAAATGACAGCAGAAGCCCATAGACTGCGAATCACATTGGCCACCGCATTTCCGGTAAATACCGGAATAGCATTTGGCCCTGCAATAATTGGGAAAAATACATAATCTTTTAACATCTGACGGCGCATTTTCTGGCGCAAAGGTGCTGCTTCTTCCCAGACTTCTTTCCAGGTCTTGGTTTTATAAGCAATCACATCTTCCAGATGCAGGCGTTGCAAGCCAACATACCATTCGAAAAACACCATTAACTGAATGCCCAGTGGAATATTGAACAGGAAACGTGGTTCCCACTTTTGCGATTCACTGACTCGAATCAAGCCATAACCGACATCATGATCCATCCCGACAATATTGGTATAAGTATGATGAATATAGTTGTGCGTGTATTTCCAGTCATCGCCGGTTGAAATCGTATCCCAGTCATAGGTCGCACCGTTCAGACTCGGATCGTTCATCCAGTCAAACTGGCCATGCATGACATTGTGGCCGAGTTCCATATTTTCCACGATTTTGGAAAGACCGAGCAGACCTGTCCCCGCCAGCCATACCGGTGGCAACCAACCGGCAAACATCAGCATGCCGCGTGAGGCAATTTCGCTATAGCGGACAAAGTTACGGATTTTATAAATATATTCGGCGTCTTTTTCCCCCAGATCATCCATGACCTCGCGGCGGATTGCATCGACCTTGGCACCAAATTCCTCAATCTGTTCCGGACTGAGAAATTGGCTTTTGCTATGTCGTTTAAAATCAATTTGCATATTCATGGGAGCACCTTCTTATAGTTTAATTAATGGCTTATCAATAGTTTATAAATTAATTACCACAGGACTCACTGCCTGAGAAATGCATAGTTTGATCTGGGTATTATTACCATGATCAATTTCCCCAGTCAGGACATTTCGTACCGAACCACTGACCTTGGTACAGGAACAGGTATTGCAGATGCCCATCCGGCAGCCATGTGCTGGTCGCAAGCCAGATTTTTCGGCACTTTCCAGTAAATTGGACTGGGCTTGAAATTCCTGCTGCGATCTTAAAAACTGTACCGGCTGTGCTTTAATTTTTTCATCGACTACAATCTGGAAATATTCTGAATGAAAATTGGATTTCAATTCTAATTTATCGACGATTCTCAGTGCAGCTTTCATCATCCCGGCAGAGCCACAGGCATAAATTTTTCGTTCTGCAAAGTCTGGCACCAGCTTTTGCAATAAGCTCTGCATCAGATGCTGCTGGTGTTCCACGGTATTGAAATGGTGGTATTTCAAGTTTGGATGCATGAGAGCCAATGTTTTCAGTTCAGCATGAAAGGCATCATCTCGAGTGAAATAAATCAGGTCGATCTGTTCCAGAGATTGAATGACTGCTTTTTGCAGCAAGGAGTAAATGGCCGTAATCCCACTGCCTGAAGCCAGGAATAAAATCGGCTGCGTGGATTTTTGCAATGTGAACTCGCCTTGCGGCTGAGATATTTCGACCACCGCACCAATTTGCATCAGGCTTAGGGCACGTGACACTTTGCCCTGCTGTTTAACCGCAATGATAAGATCGCCATTTTTCAATACAGTGACCACAGAATAATGTCGCTGATGACGTACGCCATCAAGTCTGACAGTCACTGCAATATTCTGGCCGGCCTGAAATGACTTGGCTTTAAAATTATGATTTGGACGTAAATGAATCTTGAAAAAGTCAGGGCTGATGGCTTGAATGCCCATAACGGCAGCCTTAACTTTTTTGATTGCCCAGGTTGGATGGATTTTTTCACCAATAAAATCAATGAAATCTTCCCGGATCCAATGCGGCTGATAGGTTGGCATGCTTGTCATTTTTATCCCCTTATCCGCAGACAGTTTCATTAATGTACAACTGTCTAATTATTATATTGCTCAGGATAAAGAATTCTTACATTCAGACCATGTCAATACAGGTCAAATTATGTGCCTAAGCCATATAATATGACTTTTTGTCGGACAATATCATCTAAAAGTATCGATCAAGACTATATGGATTGAGAAAAAGCATTTTTAAACAGACAACGCTGCTTAGCCTGTACATAAAAAAACTGACCTCTATTCGAGATCAGTTTTTTGACTTCATGTAGGGATTTTCAGATTAAATGACGCTTTAACCTGCTGCCTGCTCCAAAAGAATAGTCCCATATAATTCACGCAGATCTTTTTTCAGCATTTTACCAGTACCACTGAGTGGAATCGCATCAACAAATACGACTCGGTCTGGAATCTGCCATTTGGCTACCTTGTCCGCATAATATTCCAGCAGATCAGTTTCACTTAGCTGGCTGCCCGGCTTTTTAATGGCAATCAATACCGGGCGCTCATCCCATTTAGGATGCTGGGCGGCAATCACGGCAGCCATCGCAATTTCCGGATGTCCCATGGCAATATTTTCCAGCTCCACCGATGAAATCCATTCTCCACCAGACTTGATTAGATCTTTAGAACGATCACTGAGTTTCATAAAACCATCCTGATCCAGCGTAGCAATATCGCCGGTATCAAACCAGCCATCTGCAGTCAGTGCAGACTCTTCCTTGCCGAAATAATGGCTGATGACCCAATGCCCTTTGACCTGTAAATTTCCTGTGGTCTGTCCATCACGTTCAATTTCATGCGTCCCTTTTTCTGCATCAGTCAAACGTAGGTCAACCCCGAATGGCGGACGGCCTTGGGACAGACGAATCTGTAATTTTTCTTCATCAGACAAATGCAAATGTTTGGTCTTAAGTTGATTCGCTGTACCCAGTGGACTGATTTCCGTCATGCCCCAGGCATGGATCGTTTCACAATTAAACTGTTCTTTGAACGCTCTTAGCATGGCAGGTGGGCATGCCGATCCGCCCACTACATTACGTTTTAGGCTTTCCAGTTTGGAGCCTGACTGGTTTGCGGCGGCAATCAAACCTTGCCAGATGGTCGGTACGCCAAGTGCTACCGAAACCTGATAAGTATCAATCAGGTTGACCAGACTGGCGCCATCCAGACCCGGTCCAGGAAGAACCAAGGTGCATCCGACCATTGCAGCGGCATACGGCGTGCCCCACGCATTTACATGGAACATAGGCACCACAGGCAACATAATATCGGCAGCTGAGACATTTAAGGAGTCAGGTAAAATGATGGCATAGCTATGTAATACCGTAGAACGATGGCTAAACAGTACACCTTTGGGATTGCCCGTAGTTCCCGAGGTATAACATAAAGAGCTTGCCGAGTTTTCATCAAGTGTTGGCCACTCAAATTCTGTATTTTGCCCGGCAATCAGATCATCATAAAATTGTACTTCCGGAATCGCTTCTCTGACTGCCGGATCAGCCGCATCCAGACAGATAAAATGCTCAACTGAGGTCAACAGTGCTTTCACGGCTTTAATTAAAGGGACAAATGTTTTATCAAACAGCACCACGCGATCCGCAGCATCATTGATGATAAAAATCAGCTGTTCAGGAAATAAGCGCGGGTTAATGGTATGACAGACCAGGCCACTGCCAGAAATGGCATACCAGGACTCTAAATGGCGATGATTATTCCAGGCAATAGTCGCGACCCGATCTCCCTGCGCTAAGCCGAGTTGTTGTAATGCATTGGCAAAACGTTTCGAGTTTTGGTGAATTTCTCCCCAATTGGTCACTGTAATACTGGTATCGGTATTTTTGGAAATTACCTCGGTATCGGCATGATAGCGTCCTGCATGTTCAATCATGCTGCTGATCAGTAAAGGCTGAAACATCATATTTCCGAGCATTTTCCACTCCTTTGTGCTTGTTATTGGTCCGTATTTGCGTATCGTTTTTATAGTTGCATGATGGCTCGGTCTGAAACCGTAACTTACTTTTTATCATCATGTGGATTGAATTTAGCAAGGAAATCTAAATTTGTAAGTATCGAATTGTGACAAATTAAGCCAAGTGACTGAGGCGTATAAAAATGGGAATACAATTTAGGTATAGATAAAATTTCCCCAGAAAATCTGAGACCTGGTTTTCACTTTAATTGTCGTACATCAAGACTCAAGCTTAAAAATAGAATGACAACAATCCTACTCCTTCCTTTTGTTATATTAAGTATCTTAAAATATGCTATAAATCAAAATAATTAGAACAGTTTTAGTTCAAGAAAGTGTATGTATAAGTCTGAAAAACTGGCACAGAATATCCGTCAGATGATTGAAAATGGCGTATGGAAGGCACATGAAAAATTACCTTCACTTCGCGAACAGACCCAATTATCTGGTTATAGCCTGATGACGGTACTCAATGCTTACCAAGAACTTGAAGCACAAGGTCTGGTCTATGCCAAAGACAAATCGGGCTATTACGTTGCAGAACACACTCAAGCTCTGCTCAATAGCAAACAGTCCGCCCAGATTGGTTTAAATCCTAAAATTCAAATCAATTCGGTGGTATTTAATTATTTAAAATCGACTCAGTCAGCAGAGATTGTGCCTTTTGGTTCTGCCTTTCCCAATGCAGAGCTGTTATATAACGCCAAATTTATGCAGATTCTGGCGCAGCAGGCCAAAAGAAAAAGCAGTTATAACAACCAGAATCATATGCCGCCCGGCAATCAGAACTTGCGGCAACTGATTGCTAACCGTTATCAATTACAAGGAGTTACCTGCAATCAAGATGACATTGTCATTACATCCGGTGCACTAGAAGCATTGAATCTGTCTTTACAGGCCTTAACCCAACCCGGTGATTTTATTCTGCTACAGCAAACCATATTTTATGGTGCCTGGCAGGCAGCCGAGCGTCTGGGATTACAGGTGATTACGATTCCGGAACATCCACAGTTTGGCTTTGATCTGGAATCATTTGAACAGGCTTTAAAACAGTATCCGATCAAGGTGTGCTGGCTGATGCTGAATGCCCATAATCCGATTGGCTTTACCGTCAGTTCTGAAATCAAACAAAGAATTGCGGAACTCTTGTATGAATATCAGGTGTATTTAATCGAAGATGATGTTTATCAGGAATTAAATTATGGTTCATCCAAACCGCTACCCGTTAAATATTTTGATCGGCATCAGATGGTTTTGCACTGCGCCTCATTTTCGAAAACGCTGGGGATGGGTGCACGCGTCGGTTGGGTGTATGCCGGCCCATTTTCCGATGCCATTCAGCACTTACAGCTCATGAGCACTTTAACGGTCAGCCCCTTACTGCAAAATGCACTGGTCGAGTTTATTTCACATCATCATTATGAAAAACATTTGCGGCATTTAAGGCAGCATCTGGAAAAATATAAAAAGAAATTTTATCAAGAACTTAAAGCACGTTTGGGAAGCATCTGTGAAATTTACTATTATTCCAGTGGTTATTTTCTCTGGATTGAATTACCTAAAGAAGTCGATGCCCAGCAGCTCTATGAACAATTGCTGCAACAGCATATTTCAATTGCCCCTGCACTGCTGTTTAAGCCGGAGCCTGCCAGCCAACATTATATTCGCCTGAACTGTTCGTTTGAATGGACAGCCAAGATCGAAAATGCAGTCAATCTACTGACAGAAACCATTCTTCAAAATAGCAAAAGCGCGGATTAATTCATCCACGCTTCTGTTACAGATCAGACGCTTTTATGCAAAGAAGTCTTAGAAATTGTAAATGGCAACCGCATTGATACGGTTATCTTCACCCTTACGACTACTAATCGCATCACCTTCAGTATTTAAGACAGGTCCATAGGCTTCACGCTCACCATAGACATATTCCAAACCAAAACTTAAAGGCTTGGTTGGGCTATAGAACACGTTAGCCCAAGCTTGCCATAAGTCTTTATTGGCTTTGGTCTTGTCAGTGACTGCATTGATATAAGCCTGATCTTCATCAAAATTCATATAGCCATAACCCAAGGTACCGCGCAATTTGTCATTAAACTGCTGAGTCAGGCCAACTGAAATTGAATCAAATTCGCTTTGTAATAAATCGCCATTTGCAGCGGTAATCACACCCGTATTGGCATAAGACACAAAGCTGCCATCGCCTTTAACATGGTAATAGTCAGCTTTGAGCGTTGTACCCGGTAAAACATCATACTTGGCACCTAAACCTACACCCCATGCCATTTTTTCATCTTCATTGACACGCTTTTCATTCCCCATCGCACGGGCACTGACTGTAAGATTATCAGCAAATTTATGATTTAAACGTGCTGTTAAAGCAGGTAGACGTTGTTTAATACCAGTAATGGTTGCATCTTTAGGATCTTCTACTGCAAATACCAGATTGGTTTCAGGACTGATTGTGCTGGTATAACGAACTTGTGGTGTCCGTTTAATTGAACCGCCAGCGTAAACCAATGCATCTACAGTTTCTGGAATATAATCTGGCACCGCAAAGTTCGACCAGGTTTGACCGATCAACCAGTTGGCATAGCTGATATAAGCATGACGGATACGCAAATTATCAAAGCTTGCGCCGCCCAGAAAATCCACTTCAACTTTACCGCTTAAAGCTTTATCTCCAGCACCGACTGGTGCTTTAAAATCCATGCCTAAACGGGTTGCAGCCAGAGTAGATTTAAATTCATCACTACGCTCACCGACACCTTCTAAAGGTACCGCATTAATCTGGTTATACATACGTGCTGCTGAACCACCTTCAGCCTGATAAGAGGCATCGGCACGAATATTTCCATAAAGATTAAATTCGGCACCACTGGCAATTTTCATGACGGGTTTGCTTGCTGGAGCAGGTGTTGCTGCAACATGTGCAGTGACCACAGCCGTTTGTCTTTGCTGTTGCTCAACCAGTGCGCGTAGAGCCTGAACTTCCTGGCGCAGTTGTTCAATTTCCTGCTGATTCGACTGAGCTGAGGTTTGTGCTTGAGTCGACAAGCTGATGCCCCCTAAACTCATTGCCATCATGCTCATCAGAACTGTGCGTTTGAATGTGATTGTTGGTTGATTAAATAATTGTGTCGTGTTCATCCTAAACTCGCTTTTTATTATGCGTTTCGATTCTAGCAACAGATCACCACCCGTTACGATGGCGATCTATATCATTGGGAATATTATCTTTATTGATTGAAATCTAACTTAATGTGTCGCTTCTTTTGCCAATGGATTCGGCTTCACATCAGGTGTTGCAAGGGCTTGGCCATCTACGGAAGTTTTTAAGTTCACCAGGAAAATTGCCAGCGCAGCGATTACGCCAGGAATCGCAATTGCAAAGAAGTTCATTTGATGCGGTAAATTCATGGTTAATAAAGCACCAGTGAGTACCGGCCCAACAATTGCACCAATACGTCCAATACCTGATGCCCAGCCCATACCGGTAGAACGTACTGTCGATGGATAATACTGCGCCACGAAGGTATAGAGCAGAATTTGTGAGCCAATCGTTGCAGCGCCTGCTACAGCAATCAAGGTATACAGAACGAATTGTGGACTGTTAAAACCAAGCAGAATCAATGCAATGGCACCACATAAGAACATGATAGTCAGCACTTTTTTGATATGGAATTTATCTGCGAGATATCCACCACCAATGGCACCTACCATACCGCCAATATTCAGTGCGAACAGGAAGATCATACTTGCACCCAGCGAGTATCCTGCCTGAATCATCAGTTTTGGTAACCAGCTACCCAAGGCGTAGACCATCAACAGGCACATAAAGAATGCCAGCCAGAACATAAAGGTACTGAAGCTACGGCCTTGTTGAAAGAGTGCTTTTAATGGCGCCTCATCCCCTTTTTGCACTTCATTCAGTACAAACTGGGTGTCACTAGTGATGACCTGTGTCGGAGAAATTTTCTGAATAATAGTGTGTGCTTGAGCCGTCTGTTGCTTGTTGGTCAGGTACATCAGGGATTCTGGCAGATATTTCCATAGAATCGGCAAGATGAGCAATGGAACGCCTGCAAGCAGGAACATGATTTTCCAACCAAATTGTGGCACCAACCATGCACCGAGTAGCGCAGAAGTCATCCCGCCAATGGCATAACCACTAAACATCAGGGCAACCAGCGTACTGCGGATACGTTTAGGCGCATATTCGGTCATCAATGCCACGACGTTAGGCATGACACCGCCAATTCCAAGGCCAGCCAGGAAACGTAAAATTCCGAATTCGACTGGTGATGTGGCAAAGGCACCGATAAAGGTAAACCCACTAAAAATAGCCACACAGATCATGATGGTTTTTTTACGGCCGAGTTTATCGGATAAAGTACCGAAACTCATGGCACCAAACATCATTCCGAATAAGGCAGTACTGGCCAGCATGCCCGCTTGTACCGCACTTAGCGACCATTCCTGCATCAGTAACGGCAACGCCACCCCATAGATGACCAGGTCATAACCATCAAAGATAATGATCAGCAAACACCAGATCAAAACCCCCCAATGAAAGGGTGTGAATTTCGCTTCATCAATCAGCGTATTTATATTCACTTTATTTGTAGACATCTCCACCTCCTAATTGTGAAGTTCAACTTATGCTGCTCACAATGCAGAAAATAGGAAAAAATGTCTAAAACTGAATAGGCATGGCTTTATACCTATAAGGTCTGGGTCAAATTAAACTATTCAATTAATTAATAAATATATTACTCAATCATTATGTTTTCTAAAACAGGTTGTTTTTATCGCATCCTCATAGGCTTTTAATGCTATATCATTCACACGATTTTTAGCGATTAAAATACCGATCGATCGTATTTTAGCGCTTCAAGATCATAGACTTGATATACAGCATCAAACAGGTAACGAATGTATTCGCTTTCATCCATATTGCGCATCGCCATAAAGACAGGACTGACTGCAAAAGCATCTGCTAGAGGTACAAACTTGAGATGGGCTAATTTAATGTTTTGTGCGCTTTCCGGTACGATGCAGACGCCTTCTCCAGCAGCGACAAAGCCCAGTGCCAGCTGTAACTCACGGACAATCCGGATATTTTTCGGTTCCAGACCATACTCGGAAAATATGCCACGAACCTGGGTAGAGAAATTTGCCTTTCCAGTATTCGGATATAAGAACAGATGCTGATCGACCAGTTCAGATAAATGTATATTTTCACGATGAGCCAGTACATGACTTGAGTGAGCCGCCACCACTAGGCGTTCTTCACGCAATAACACGCGTTTTATCGCAGGATCCGAGATTCTTAAACGGCCAAAACCGACATCAATTCTTCCCTCTTTCAGCGCCTGAATCTGTTCATAGGTATTCATTTCCATCATCTCAATTTTGAGCTGGGGATGTTGCTGCTTAAATAGAAACACAATACGCGACAGCAAGCCGAACAATAAAGAGCCGACAAAACCAATGCTAATGGTGCGATCCGCGATACCAATCCGCTTGGTCATCGATTTGATTTCTTCCGCATTAGACAAAAGTTTAACAGCGTGCTGATAGA
This sequence comes from Acinetobacter sp. WY4, assembly GCF_018438165.1. GTDB lineage: Bacteria > Pseudomonadota > Gammaproteobacteria > Pseudomonadales > Moraxellaceae > Acinetobacter. Next base: position 546,907 of record NZ_CP053947.1, read on the forward strand.
AAAATTGACCGGCTTCGGTGGTTTTTAGCGGGCGGCTACCACGCTCAAATAGCTGAATATCGAGCTCTTGCTCTAGATTTTGGATTTGTCGGCTCAAAGGTGGTTGAGCAATAAACAGTTTTTCTGCCGCTTTGGTAAAACTTTGTTCTTCGACGACGGCAACGAAGTAACGCAAATGTCTGAGTTCCATGGCTCTGAATACCTTTAAAGTATAAAAAAATGCTAAATCGATCTTAGACCAATCAACATTATTCTTTTAAGGTATATCAAGTCAAAGCATTAAAGCAAGAATGTGAACCCGTATTATGTATAAGTCAGTTGAAACCTTGCTGGTAGAAATTCCAACCATTCGCCCTCACAAGATGGCAGTGGCGACGATGCAAACCCAGACCCTGGTATTGGTCAAAATCACCACTGAAGATGGTTACATCGGTTGGGGTGAAGCAACAACTATCGGTGGCTTAGGTTATGGTGATGAAAGCCCGGAAAGCGTAAAAGTTAATATTGAAACTTATTTTGCGCCTCTTTTAAAAACATTATCCGGTTTAAATGTTGCACAGACATTACAAGCAATCAAAAAGAATATTAATGGTAACCGTTTTGCCAAATGTGCGATTCAGACTGCACTTTTAGACATTCAGGCACAACGTTTAGGTTTGCCATTAAGCGAAGTCCTCGGTGGCCGCTTACGTGACAGTATTCCAGTTCTTTGGGTATTGGCTTCTGGCAATACCGAAAAAGATATTGCGGAAGCAGAGAAAATGGTTGCGGCAAAACGTCACAACATTTTCAAACTCAAAATCGGTTCGCGTCCGGTAGAAGAAGATGTTGAACATGTGCTGGCAATTAAGAAAGCCTTAGGCAAAGACGTTTCAATCCGTGTGGATGTGAACCGTGCCTGGTCAGAACTGGAAGCGATTAAAGGCATTCAGTTATTGCAAGATGGCGGTGTTGATCTGATTGAACAGCCATGTGCAATTGATAACCTGGACGCCATGCGCCGCCTGACCCGACGTTTTGATGTTGCCATCATGGCAGACGAATCGTTAATGGGCCCGCACTCAGCTTATGAGATTGCCAAACAAAACGGTTCTTCTGTGTTTGCAGTCAAAGTTGCCCAATCGGGTGGCCTGATTGAAGGCTGTGAAGTAGGCAAGATTGCCAAACTTGCAGGTATTGACCTGTATGGCGGCACCATGCTTGAAGGCCCAGTGGGCACGATTGCTTCGGCACATGTGTTCTCTACTTTTGAAAGTCTGGCATTTGGTACCGAGCTGTTTGGTCCTCTACTGCTGACTGAAGATATTTTGAAAACCCCACTCAACTATCAAAACTTTGAACTTGAGATTCCGAAAGGACCAGGTCTGGGGATTGAGTTGGATGAAAACAAGATTGACAACTTGCGTCGTCAGTAATTAGGAGAAACCCATGCTTTTCCACGTACGTATGGATGTAAACATTCCACGTGATCTGCCAGTTGAACAGGCAAACGAAATTAAGGCTGTTGAAAAGGCTTATTCACAGGAATTGCAGCGTCAAGGCAAATGGCGTCATATCTGGCGCATCACGGGCCAGTACTCAAACATCAGTATTTTTGATGTTGAAAGCAATGAAGAGTTGCACAACCTGTTACAAGGCTTGCCTCTCTATCCTTATATGAACATTGAAGTAATGGCATTAAACCGTCACCCATCTTCAGTTCGAGATGACGACAGTTGATTGAATGAGCGGATTGGGAGTCACCGGATTCCCCTTCCAAATCGAAAACAGAGGGTACCTCAACAAGGATTGTGGCCAGCCAGATTTAGCCAGCCAATGAAAGCTAAAAAAATGCGCCACTAAAAGATGAAAGACATACTTTAGGAGCAATAGTATGAATCGCCAAGAAATTGATGCATTAGTTAAGCAAATGAACGTTGATACAGCGACAGGTCCTGTAGATGAACGTGTACAACAAGTTGTTGTGCGTTTATTGGGCGACCTTTTCCAGGCTATCGAAGATCTTGATATTTCCCAATCAGAACTGTGGAAAGGTCTGGAATACTTTACTGATGCCGGTCAAGCGAACGAATTAGGTTTATTGGCTGCAGGTTTGGGTCTGGAGCATTACCTAGACTTACGTGCTGATGAAGCGGATGCTAAAGCAGGCATTACTGGCGGTACGCCACGTACGATTGAAGGTCCACTTTATGTAGCTGGCGCACCTGAAACAGTAAGCTTTGCGCGTATGGATGATGGTTCTGAAGAAGGCAAAATCCCGACTTTAATCATTGAAGGTACAGTGACGGATACTGACGGCAACCGTGTTGAAGGTGCCAAAGTTGAAATCTGGCATGCAAACAGCCTGGGCAACTACTCATTCTTTGACAAGTCACAGTCTGACTTTAACTTGCGTCGCAGCATCATTACCGCTGCCGATGGTCAATATACTGCATTGACTACAATGCCAGTGGGTTATGGCTGCCCTCCAGAAGGTACAACTCAGTTTGTACTGGACAAATTAGGCCGTCATGGTAACCGTCCATCGCACGTACATTACTTCGTATCTGCACCGGGTTACCGCAAGCTGACTACTCAATTCAACATTGAAGGCGACCAATACCTGTGGGATGACTTCGCATTCGCTACTCGTGAAGGCCTGGTGGCAACTGCGGTTGACGTGACTGATGAAGCTGAAATTGCAAAACGTGGTCTGAAAGGTCCTTTCAAACACATTCAATTTGATATTGAACTTGTGAAAGAGAAACAAGACGCACCTTCTACTGAAGTTGATCGTCGCCGCGCTAGCGCTTAATACATTAAGAAGCGGGATATGCCTTGAGATATATCCCGCTGACTTCCCCCTTGGAAAGTCGGAGAAAGGACATGCCTCGTATTCCCGTAATTAACACCAGCCATTTAGACCGCATTGACGAATTACTGGTTGATGATTATGAATCTGGTGAATTTAAACTACACCGTTCAGTATTTACAGACCAGGCCCTGTTTGACCTTGAGATGAAATACATCTTTGAAGGCAACTGGGTTTATCTGGCGCATGAAAGCCAGATTCCAAACAATAACGACTTCTATACTACCTATATGGGTCGTCAGCCGATCATCATTGCACGTAACCGTCAAGGTGAACTGAATGCCATGATCAATGCCTGTTCGCATCGCGGTGCACAATTGTGCCGTAACAAGAAAGGCAATAAAGCAACTTATACTTGCCCATTCCATGGCTGGACCTTCAATAATTCAGGTAAGTTATTAAAAGTCAAAGATCCGGCTGAAGCGGGTTATTCAGACTGCTTTAATAAAGACGGTTCACATGACCTGAAAAAGGTTGCCCGTTTTGAAAACTATAAAGGTTTCCTGTTCGGCAGCTTGAATCCGGATGTTCCTTCTCTGGAAGAATACCTGGGCGAAGCGACCAAAATCATTGACATGATCGTGGGTCAGTCTGATCAAGGTCTGGAAGTTTTACGTGGTTCTTCGACTTATACCTATGAAGGTAACTGGAAGTTGACTGCTGAAAACGGTGCCGATGGTTACCACGTGTCTGCAGTACACTGGAACTACGCTGCAACGACTCAGCAACGTAAAGAAAAACAAGCGGGTGACAATATTCGTGCCATGAGTGCAGGTTCATGGGGCAAACAAGGCGGTGGTTCTTACGGCTTTGAACATGGTCACATGCTGCTTTGGACACAATGGGCTAACCCGGAAGACCGTCCTAACTTTGCCAAAAAAGATGAATATACCGAACAATACGGTGAAGCAATGGCGAAGTGGATGATCGAACGTTCACGTAACCTGTGTATCTATCCGAACGTTTACTTCATGGATCAGTTCGGTTCACAAATCCGTGTGTTACGTCCAATTTCTGTCGATAAGACTGAAGTGACAATCTACTGTATCGCGCCTGTAGGTGAAGAGCCGGAAGCACGTACACGTCGTATCCGTCAGTATGAAGACTTCTTTAATGCATCAGGTATGGCGACACCAGACGATCTTGAAGAATTCCGTGCTTGTCAGGCAGGTTATGCCGGTATCGCGCTGGAATGGAACGACATGTGCCGTGGCTCTAAACACTGGATTCAAGGTCCGGATGATGCTGCCAATGAAATCGGTTTAAAACCAAAACTTTCTGGTATTAAAACTGAAGATGAAGGTCTATACCTGTCTCAGCACCAGTACTGGTTAGAATTGATCAAAAAAGGTATTGCGACTGAGAAAGAAATTGCAGCATCAACTGAAGGAGAAAACGCATGAGCGACATCACTTTAGAAAATATTGCTCAGTTCCTGTATCAAGAAGCCCGCTTTTTAGATGATGAACAATGGGATGACTGGTTAACCTGTTATGCCCCTACTGCGTCTTTCTGGATGCCAGCTTGGGATGATGATGACAAACTGACCACAGATCCACAGTCTGAAATCTCATTGATTTACTATCCAGACCGTCAAGGTTTAGAAGACCGCGTGTTCCGGATCAAGACTGAACGTTCATCTGCAACCATGCCGGATACACGTACCTGCCATAACATCAGCAATATTGAAATTGTTGAACGTGATGGCGACAAAGTGACTGTACGTTTTAACTGGAATACTTTGAGCTTCCGTTACAAAACAAGTTACAGCTACTTCGGTATGTCTCGTTATGAAATCGATTTCTCAGGCGATAAACCGCAAATTTTAAGCAAATATGTGGTACTGAAAAACGATTACATCAACCAGGTTATCGACATTTATCACCTCTAAGACTGTTTATACAGCTAGGTTATGCCTTTCGGTCAGATGGAAAATTGGCTGAAAGGCTCAGTTACAAAGATTTATATAGGATATTCAGCCATGTCAAACCACAATGTTGCACTTCAATTTGAAGATGGCGTTACACGTTTTATTTCTGTTTCAGATGGTGAAACACTGTCAGATGCAGCCTACCGTCAAAAGATCAATATTCCTTTGGACTGCCGTGATGGTGCTTGTGGAACGTGTCGTGCGTTTTGTGAATCAGGTTCTTATGACATGCCTGAAGAAACTTATATTGAAGATGCTTTAACGCCTGAAGAAGCCGCTGAAGGCTTTATTCTGGCTTGTCAGTGTAAACCAACTTCAGATGCAGTATTCCAGATTCAAGCTTCTTCAGAAGTCTGCAAAACTGAAATTCATGAATTCCAAGGTACGCTGGCGCGTGTCGAAAACCTGTCTGACTCGACTATTACTTTTGACATCCAGTTAGATGAAGGTCAACCGGACATTCACTTCCTTGCTGGTCAATATGTCAATGTCGGTATTCCGGGCACGACTGAAACCCGTTCATATTCATTCAGCTCAAAACCGAGTGACCGTTTGACCGGTTTCGTAGTACGTAACGTACCGAACGGCAAAATGAGTGAATTCTTAAGTAAAAATGCCAAAGCTGGCGACAAGATGACTTTTACCGGTCCATTTGGTAGCTTCTACCTGCGCCCTGTGACCCGTCCTGTCTTGATGCTGGCTGGTGGTACAGGTATTGCACCATTCATGTCAATGCTGCAAGTGCTGGAAGAAAAAGGTTCAGAACATCCAGTGCGTTTAGTATTTGGTGTGACCAATGATTTCGACTTGGTTGCCATTGAAAAACTGAACGAACTGCAAGAAAAATTCCCGTGGTTCGAATACCGCACTGTAGTAGCAAATCCAGAATCTGCACATGAGCGTAAAGGCTATGTGACCGGTCATATTGAGAACGAATGGCTAAATGGCGGTGATGTAGATGTTTACCTGTGTGGCCCTGTACCAATGGTTGAAGCAGTTCGCGGCTGGCTGGATGCTGAAGGCGTGAAACCTGCAAGCTTCCTGTTTGAAAAATTCTCTGCCAATTAATAGAGGGAATTTGTTCAATGTCTAATCGTCAAAGATTTGAAAATAAAGTCGTAATTGTGACTGGTGCCGCGCAAGGCATCGGTCGCGGTGTCGCGCTGCAAGTGGCGAGCGAAGGTGCTCAAGTCGTTATGGCTGACCTTTCCCCTTATGTGGAAGAAGTTCTGGCTGAAATTGAAGCGACTGGCGGTGATGCGATTACGGTCAAAGCCAATCTGGAAACGTTTGCCGGTGCTCAATCAGTCGTTGAAAAAGCGCTAGAAACCTATGGCCGTGTCGATGTCCTGATCAACAACGTCGGTGGCGCGATCTGGATGAAACCTTTCGAAGAATTTTCTGAAGAGGAAATTATCAAGGAAGTGAACCGTTCATTGTTCCCGACGCTGTGGTGCTGCCGTGCAGTACTTCCGGAAATGATTAAAAATCAGAAAGGTACCATTGTAAACGTATCTTCTATTGCGACACGCGGCATTAACCGTGTGCCATATTCGGCATCGAAAGGTGGTGTGAACGGCCTGACCGCTTCCCTTGCCTTTGAACATGCCAAAGATGGAATTCGTGTCAATGCAATCGCGACGGGTGGCACTGAAGCACCACCACGTAAAGTACCGCGCAATGCCAATCCACTGACTGAATCTGAAAAAGAATGGATGCAGCAAGTGGTTGATCAGACCATTGACCGTACGTTTATGGGACGCTACGGTACGATTCAGGAGCAAGTGAATGCGATTGTATTCCTGGCTTCCGATGAATCATCTTATATGACAGGTACCGTGGTACCAGTCGGTGGTGGTGATCAAGGCTAGTCCTGATCATCACGATTTTTAACAGGCTCATGGTTCGACGCAAGGAGGCACATCACCAATGAATACCCTGTTTCAGACATTAAAAAATGATTGGTCAATTTCAGCAACTGTTGCAGGATTCTTAGCAGTGCTGATTTCCTATTCAGGGCCACTGATCATTTTTTTCCAGGCGGCGCAGCAAGCCCAGGTTTCCCCGGACATGATGATTTCATGGATTTGGGGAATTTCTATTGGTGCCGCACTCGCAGGTATCTTTTTATCGATTAAATACAAAATACCTGTCGTTACCGCCTGGTCTGCACCCGGAACAGCTTTATTAGTCACGCTGTTTCCCGATATTTCGCTCAATGAAGCGGTTGCTGCCTATATCACCTCTGCCGTGGTGATTTTTTTCATTGGGATTACCGGTTATTTCGACAAATTGCTGTCCTGGATTCCCCAGGAAGTCGCTGCCGGAATGATGGCGGGGATTTTACTGCAGTTTGGTTTAGGGTTGTTTACCGCGACCGATACCATGCCCTATATCGTCTTTGGCATGCTGGCGGTATTTTTGCTGGCCAAGCGTTTCAGTCCACGTTATGCCATGGTCTGGGTGCTGGTTGCGGGTGTGGTTTTAAGCATGTTATTGGGTAAGATTAACCCGGTCACAGCAGATTTCAGTCTGGCGATTCCGCAATTTATTGCACCAGAATGGACCTGGAGTTCAACCCTGAATCTGGTCCTCCCCCTGATTCTGGTCAGCCTGTCTGGCCAGTTTTTACCGGGAATGGCGATTATCAAACTCAGTGGTTATGACATGCCCGCCAAGCCAATTATTAGTGCAACCAGTATTGCCTCGCTTGCAGTGGCCTGTGTAGGTGGTATCACGATTGTCTTGGCCTCGATCACAGCTGCTTTGTGTCTGGGGAAAGATGCCCACGAGCTGAAAGAAAAGCGTTATATCGCTGGTGTGGCGAATGGGCTTTTTTACATTTTAGGCGGCTTATTTGCCGGCAGCATTGTCATGCTTTTTAGCCTGATGCCCAAAGAATTAATTGCGGCTTTGGCAGGACTGGCATTACTGGGTGCGATTGCCACCAACATTTCCGTGGCCATGGGCAAAGAGTCGCAACGTGATGCAGCACTGATCACCTTTTTAGCGACTGCTTCCGGCATGCATTTCTTGGGACTGAGTTCAGTCTTTTGGGGAATTTGCATTGGCCTGGTAGCACATTTTCTGCTGTCACAGAAAAACCGTAACGCAGTTCCGGTTACAGCATCAGATTCAAAACGAGTTTAAAGACATCCATCAGTTTAGGATATGTAAGGACCAGATTATGATAGATAAAAGTTCATTATCATTGAAAGAAGCACTCTCCCAGATCAAGGACGGTTCTACCATTATGATCGGTGGTTTCGGTACAGCGGGTCAGCCTGCTGAACTGATTGATGGTCTGATCGAATTGGGTATTAAAGACCTGATTATTGTCAACAATAATGCCGGTAATGGCGATTATGGTCTGGCGAAACTGCTTAAAGCGGGCGCTGTGCGTAAAATTATCTGTTCTTTCCCGCGTCAGTCAGATTCCTGGGTATTTGACGAACTCTATCGTGCAGGCAAGATCGAACTGGAACTGGTGCCGCAAGGTAATCTGGCTTGCCGTATTCAGGCAGCAGGTATGGGCTTAGGTCCAATCTACACGCCTACCGGTTTTGGTACTTTGCTGGCTGAAGGCAAACCGACCATGAACTACGAAGGTAAAGACTACGTTTTAGAAAATCCAATTAAAGCTGACTTTGCTTTAATTAAAGCTTCTAAAGGCGACCGTTGGGGCAATCTGGTCTACCGTAAATCTGCGCGTAACTTCGGCCCGATTATGGCGATGGCTGCGGATGTGACGATTGCTCAAGTTTCTGAAGTGGTTGAACTGGGTGCACTGGATCCGGAACACATCATCACCCCGGGAATTTTTGTTCAACACGTTGTTCAAGTTAAACCTGCACAATAATTGGCATCGGAGATAAATAATGAGCTATAGCAAACTGACCCGTGACCAGATCGCTGAACGTGTGGCACAAGATATTCCTGATGGCGCTTATGTGAACCTCGGTATTGGTTTACCGACCAAGATTTCCAGCTACCTGCCAAGCGATAAAGACGTCTTCCTGCATTCTGAAAATGGCCTGTTGGCTTTCGGTCCTCCTCCTGCTGAAGAAGACCGCGATCCTGAGCTGATTAATGCTGGTAAAGAATTCGTAACTTTACTTGAAGGCGGTTCATTCTTCCATCATGGTGATTCTTTCGCGATGATGCGTGGCGGTCACTTAGACATCGCCGTACTGGGCGCGTTCCAGGTCGCTGAAAATGGTGACTTGGCTAACTGGCATACCGGTGCACCGGATGCAATTCCAGCAGTCGGCGGTGCGATGGATCTGGCTGTGGGCGCGAAGAAAGTCTTTATTACGACTGACCACGTGACCAAAAAAGGCGAGCCAAAAATCGTGGCTGAACTGACGTATCCGGCTACTGGCTTGAAATGTGTCGACCGTATCTATACCGACCTCTGCGTGATTGATGTCACCCCTGAAGGGATGAAAGTGATTGAGAAAGTTGAAGGTCTGTCATTTGAAGAATTGCAGTCATTGACTGGTGCCAAACTGATTGATGCGACTCAATCAAATTAAGGGGAAGTCCCTCCTTTATTAAAGGAGGGATTTAGGGAGGATTTGAGGAATAAAACTACTTCATTAAATCCCTCCCAACCTCCCTTTAAAAAGGGAGGAGTTTTCTTCTTTTAAATATGTGAGCAAATACACAATGAAAAACGCATATATTATCGATGCCATCCGTACCCCATTCGGCCGTTATGCCGGTGGTCTCGCGCCTGTCCGTGCAGATGACTTAGGTGCGCTGCCAATTAAAGCTTTGATGGAACGTAATCCAAGTGTGAACTGGGAACAGGTCGATGACGTGATCTATGGCTGTGCCAATCAGGCCGGTGAAGACAACCGTAACGTCGGTCGTATGTCTTCTCTGCTTGCAGGTTTGCCTTATCAGGTACCAGCGACGACCGTGAACCGCCTGTGTGGTTCATCGATGGATGCCATCGCAATGGCAGCACGTGCGATTAAAGCCGGTGAAGCGAATCTGATTATTGCTGGTGGTGTAGAAAGCATGTCACGCGCCCCATTCGTGATGGGCAAGTCAGAAACGGCGTATGGCCGTAGCCAGAAGATTGAAGACACCACCATGGGATGGCGTTTTATCAATCCGAAACTGAAAGAAATGTACGGCGTAGAAACCATGCCGCAAACGGCTGAAAATCTGGCGGAACAGTTCAACATCAACCGTGAAGACCAGGACAAGTTTGCCTTGACCAGCCAGCAACGTACTGCAGCAGCACAGGCCAAAGGTTTCTATAAAAATGAAATTATTCCTGTAGTGATTCCACAGCGTAAAGGCGATCCGGTGGTTGTCGATACTGATGAACATCCGCGTGCATCTACCACTGCAGAAGCTCTGGCAAAACTGAAGCCTGTGGTGAAAGCAGAGGGGACGGTAACGGCGGGTAATGCTTCAGGGATTAACGATGGTGCAGCTGCCCTGTTGATCGCGTCTGATGAAGCAATTGCTCAACATGGCTTAAAACCACGTGCCAAAATTATTGGTTCAACCGTCGTTGGTGTTGAACCACGTATCATGGGCTTTGGTCCAGCACCTGCCATTAAGAAATTACTGGCGCAAACCGGTCTGACTTTAGAGCAGATGGATGTGATCGAGCTGAATGAAGCTTTTGCAGCACAAGCTTTGGCTTGTACTCGTGACCTTGGCATTGAAGATGGTTCAGAGAAAGTCAATCCGAATGGTGGTGCAATTGCTTTGGGCCATCCACTTGGTGCATCTGGCGCACGCTTAGTCACAACCGCACTCAACCAGCTGGAACAAACTGGCGGTAAATACGGTCTTTGTTCAATGTGTATTGGTGTCGGTCAAGGCATCGCTTTGATTATTGAACGCGTCTAACAACCTATTAAAAAGATAAACCTCCTCCCTTTTTTAAAGGGAGGTCGGGAGGGATTTCAATGCCAACATTTACATCCAACGATGCCCAGATCAATTACCAGACCTTTGGTGATGCCAGCAAACCTGCCCTGGTTTTTTCTAACTCATTGGGCACTAAATTCAGCATGTGGCAACCACAAATTGAATTTTTCCAGCAAGATTATTTTGTTGTGTGTTATGACACTCGTGGTCATGGGGCTTCCTCTGCACCACAAGGTCCGTATAGTCTTGAACAGTTAGGTCAGGATGTGGTCAATCTGCTGGATCATCTGAATATCCAGAAAGCCGCTTTCTGTGGTATCTCGATGGGCGGTTTAACCGGTCAATGGTTAGCGATTAACAAGCCTGAACGTTTTAGCCACATGATTATTTGCAATACTGCTGCCAAGATTGGTCAGGAACAAGCCTGGCTGGAACGTGCCGCGTTGGTGCGTGAACAAGGTCTGGCACCGATTGCATCAACTGCAGCATCACGCTGGTTTACCGAACCCTTTATCCAAAGCAACGCAGCGACAGTTGCAGAACTTTCAAACGACCTTGGAGCTGGCAGCCCGGAAGGTTATGCAAGTTGTTGCGAAGCTTTGGCTAAGGCGGATTTACGTGAACAGATCAAAACGATTTCAGTGCCGGTACTGATTGTGGCCGGTCAGCAAGACCCCGTAACGACTGTTGCAGATGGTCAAGCCATGCAAGCTGAAATTGCACAAAGCCAGTTGTTTGAAATCAATGCCTCGCACATTTCCAATGTGGAACAACCTGAGGCCTTTAATCAGGCGGTTCAGAAATTTATTGCTGCTTAAACAATAAATGCAAAGAAAAAGCCACTGTTGATCAGTGGCTTTTTTATACTTAGATTTAAAAAATTAGTGCTGCATCAGGCCCAGATTACTAGAATCGCCGCAATCACTACCAAGCCTAGTCCCCAATGCTCCGCACGTGCCAGTTTATCTTTAAAGAAATATGCCGAAATCAGCATACTAAACAGAATCTCAATTTGTCCTAAGGTTTTCACGACCGGCACACTCATCATGCTCATGGCAGTAAACCAGCCGAGTGATGCCATAAAACTGCACACACTCACCTTAAAAGTTAAGCCCAGACGCTGCCACATGGCCACTAAAGTCTGGCGACTGAATAGGCTGAGGTAAAGCAGCATACTCAGGCACTGAAAACTGATCACCATTAACAGCACCCAGGCCGCACGATGCAAGGTGGGTAAAGTGCTTAATTCCAGACTGGCTTCGCGTACCAGAAGCGAGGTAATGGCAAAACTTAATCCACTGCCAATCCCGATCGCCAATGTTCTCGCTGAAAACCCGCTGACCTGTTGGCCTTTACTCAATAAAAATACCGCATATCCGCCCAGCGCCACACCAATCCAGGCCAAAAATGACAAATGATCTGCTAATAAGGTCACACCAATAATGGCGGCTAAAATGGCTTCACTTTTCGCCAGCCCCACCCCAACCGCGTAATTTTTTTGCTTGAACAGTTGCACCATCAGTGCCGTAGCTAAAATCTGGCTGCAACCTGCAATCACTACATAGACCCAGAACTTGGGCGTGAAGTGAACCACACTTTCAACTGGCTTGAAATAATACAGGCTGCTCAGGTAAAGCGCAGCGAATGGCAAACCGAAAATAAAGCGTGCCAGGGTGACTCCCCAGACATCGACCGTGGTGCTGAGCTGTTTTTGAAAGGCATTACGCCAAGCCTGCATAAATGCAGCCATTAAAGTGAAAAAAATCCAGCTGAATGCCATCCATTGAGTGCTATTACAACAAAAGTGAAATAATTCTATGCCTTAACAAAAGCGCTGACTAATTAAAAATAGGATGCTGGCCGATAGCAGAAAGTTTGGCTTAATTGGGAAAGAATCCTGCTAGAAAAATACAATGTGATCTGCCAGTCATATTAAAACGTGAAAATGGTACTAATCTTGCTTAGTCAAATCTTGCTAGGCTGATGTGTGCAGTGTGTATTTATTTTATATGTTTAAAGTATGTAATTAGACCTGAAGTGTAATTGAACTCTTTTTTACTTTGCTCCAATATGAATTCAATAACAACAAGTATTCATCAGTGAAGACGAATACCCCTGTACCAGATCGCCGGATGCTATCTCAGGTAAGGAATGAGAATGACCAGTTTAAATTATTATCAAACCATCTTTGATAAGGCGGGTGATGCCATTTTTGTGCATGATATCGGCAGTGTCGAGTTCATGGACGTCAATGAAGCAGCTGAAGACCTGACCGGTTACAGCAAATCTGAATTAACTAGCATGAGTGTAGAAAAAATCAGTGCGCATAGCCATGGTTTTGATTTTCACCATGCCTTAAAAAAGGTGCAACAAGCTGCCAGCCATGAAGCAATTACATTTGAATGGATTATTCAGGCACAGAATCAACTGCAGATTCCTGTGGAAGTTTGCCTGAAAACGGTCGAAATTGAGGATCAGCCCAAGCTACTGGCTTTGGTTCGCAACATTAGTGAAATCAAGAAATATCAGTATCAGCTGTAGTCTAAAGATCAGTATTTCAAGATGCTGCTGGAAAACTCAGGCGATGGCATCGCGATTCTGGACCTGCAAGGCAAACTGCTGTATGCCAGCCCTTCTCTGTAACGTATTTTAGGTTATCGTGACCGCTTTGTTTTAAATAAAAATGTGTTGAGTATCATTCATCCAGATGACCGGGTCAAAGTCCGGCAACTGTTATTTAAAAAACCGGCTGAACAGTCGATTGGAGTGCTGCATTACAAAATTCTGCACCATAATGGTAAGTGGCGGCACCATGAAGCAACCTATCGCAACCTGCTCGACCATCTGGATATTCAGGGAATCCTGATCAATTACCGCGATATTAGCGAACGGATTGAAGCAGAAGAAATGGCGCGGGCTCGGGAACGTCAATTAGGCCATATGTCACGCTGCAAAACCATGGGTGAACTTGCGACCGCACTGGCACATGAACTGAATCAGCCCTTAGCTGCACTCAATAATTATGTTGGTGGCAGTATTATCCGTATTCAAAACGGCCTGGCCAATACCACGGAAACGCTGGATGCCATGAATGCCGCACTGGATCAGACCAAACGGGTCAACCAGATTATCCATAGTATGCGCAGCTTTTTGCGTAAAGGCGAAGCCAATTTTCAGGTGCATTCCCTCAATAAACTGATTCAGGACCTGCATCCCCTGATTGGACTGAAAGCCGATCAGGGCGGCTGTACCATTCATTATGAAATGAGTGTGACACCGGTTTCTATCTCTGCTGATGAAACCCTGTTTAGCCAAGTCATCATTAATCTGGTCTTTAATGCGGTGGATGCGTTGCAACGTAATCCTGAAGGCCAACGTGATATCTATATCCGGACCTGGCAGCACAACCAGCATGCCCGAATTGCCATTGCAGACAATGGTCCGGGACTGCAAGGACAAAATCCGGAACAGCTGTTCGAGTCTTTTTATTCGAGCAAGAAAGACAGCATGGGGATCGGATTGACTTTATCGCGTAGCATTATTGAAAACCATCAGGGTTATTTATGGGTCTGCCAGGGTGAATCCGGCGCAATTTTTAATATTTCATTATCTGCACAGGAGCGTGCTAAATGTATTTGGTGGTGTTTCAAAAAGTATGCTGAAAAAAACAATATGGCTTTTGATAAAATAGAGGTATGAAAATAACGCTACAAATCAAATGTCCTACCTGTCTAAGTAACAATATAAAGAGAAATGGCATCAAAGTAGATGGGAAACAAAACCATCAATGCAAAGATTGCAAACGTCAGTTTATTGGTGATCATGCATTAAGCTATCAAGGATGTAACTCAGGTATTACCGGCAAGATATTACATTTAATGGTCAGAGGAAGCGGTGTAAGAGATATTGCTGAAGTCGAGCGTATCAGCATTGGCAAGGTATTACGAACCTTAAGTGAATCGATCTATCAGATTCAGCCTAAACAAAGCCACTACGAATGTCTTGAAGTCGATGAACTTTGGACTTTTGTAGGGAATAAGAAAAATAAACAATGGCTTATTTATGCCTACCATCGAGAATCTGGAGAAGTTGTTGCTTATGTTTGGGGTAAGCGGGATTTAGCAACGGTTCAACGTCTTAAAGCTAGACTTAAAAAGCTTGGGGTTCAATATGCTGGAATTGCGAGTGATCACTGGGATAGTTTTATCACAGCATTTCAATGTTGCAAGCAAGTGATCGGTAAGTTTTTTACCGTCGGTATTGAAGGTAACAACTGTAGAATTCGTCATCGAATCAGGCGTGGATTTAGGAGAAGTTGCAACTTTTCTAAAAAGCTCGAAAATCATTTTAAAGCCTTTGATTTGACTTTCTTTTACCTTAATAACGGATTTGTTTAACGCCAGCATACTTTTTGAAACACCACCCTAATTCTTTCTGGTATTTGGCGGCAACTGCGACGCCTTTTGGGAACTGGTAACGCAGCTGTGGACCGATACTGGCTGCTTTTGCCTTGAACTCGCCTAGTACGGCTCCTTCACCGGAGTCACCTTCAAGCTGGTGATGCACATAACCCCCTAGACCGACTGCCAGAGGTCCCATGTGCTTGGCAACGATGTAATCCACATGCAAGGCATTACCCGACTCATAACTGGTATCTTTATTTTCAAAGTTAATGTCATACATCCACTTGGTACTGACTTCAATGCCTTGCTGGTTCAGATAAGTTGCAGAAACAATCGGTTGAATGGTGTAGTAGTTACGCCCGATATTGGCGAGGCGGTTTTTGTTATATGAACCGATTGGTATATAGAAATCGACACCCGTTTCGACATGCCAGTCGCCTTTATGCCAGCCCAATAGAAATGGATCGATAATCACATCACCCAATGCAGTTTTTTCATCTTGCCCACCGCCTAAAGTGATGTCGGCATTGGCATAGACCAGAAATGCGTGCATACCCCACGTTGCACCTAGAAAGGTCTTATCACTGACATACACACCACGCGCGACGGTGGCAAAGGTATCAAGTTTGAAATCATCAAATACCGGATGATCATTTTTGAATTTATCTGCTGAATAGAACTGGTTGTAGCTCACCAGATAGGCCCCCGGTGGTGGCATTGCGCCACCTAGAAAACTTTCAGTCCCATCCGGATAGGCACTACCACCATTTTCAGCTGCAAATGCGAACGGTGCACAGCTGATCAGGCTTGTGGTCAATACCATTGATTTCAGATATTTGCTTAGCATTTACAGCTTTCCCCTAGTCTTCAAAGTCTTTAGTTGCAGGGCTTTCAAAGCCTCAAGCGCATGACTTAATCTAGACCTGAAACATGGCAGGGAAATATAAGGATGAATCTGTGTTTAGATAGGTAAAATCTGAAGATGGCTAGCTGAAACTGCGCAGTACTCTAGGTGTTTGTCTGGAGAAAATTTAGGTAAATGGCACATTGTTATAGGTGAAATCACCTATAAAACAGTCAGAAAATGACCATTTTTTTGGAATATAAAGTTATATCTGGGAGCTTTTTTATTTTTCTCTTAAAAATCCGGATAATCCTTTTGCATCGGGATAAAACAGATTCCATGTTCTTCCGTATATTTTCCGGTTTCTACAAAACCAAAGCGCTTATAAATATCTAAGGCATAAAGACTGGATTTTACCGTAATACTTGAATGGCCTTGACGGCGGATCTCGCTTTCTAAAAAGCGCCACATTTGCCGGCCATAACCCTGCCCCTGATAGGCCTGATTAAGGAAAAAATGCATGAAGTGTGCAGGTTCCATATAAGCCACGACGCCTATCACCTGATGATCGATTTCTGCCACAAAATAATGAATGTCCGGACGCTCGAAAATGGTCTGGATCATCTCAGGCTGAAAGCGCTGGCGACCTTCTTCCGAACTGATCACGGCATCGACAAAGGGTGCAATCACATCGACAATGGCACGAGTATCCTGAAGATTGGCTTTTCTAATTTTCATGTTTTTTTTAATTCCTCTTTATTAGCTTGCTCACATTAAAAATTTTTTATTCTTAAAAGTTAGCTGTTCTTGAATGGACTTCCCCCAAATTTAAAAACCGGTCGGAATATTTGGTAATATCCGTCAATACGCCTTGTCCGTGTTTTTAAGATGGCAACTCACTCTATTTAAAAATCTATTTATTTAAAAGCTTGTTTAACTATACTTTTTTATTAAAACAAAGATTCAATTGATGTTTCATTTAATATCAAGCAGCCTATATTTACAATTCATCCATATAGAATTTTCAATGAAATTTTTATGATGTTTCTTTATCAGGAAGAAAATTAGGTAGGCATTCTGAACCTTTTTTCGTGTTCATCATCGATAAACATTTTAGGTCGTTCGCTTCCCTACAGGGAGTTTAATGAAACATTTTGAATGTGCCGTCTGCAAGCAACAGCTGTTTTTTTACAAATCAGTTTGTGATCACTGCCTGTCACCGATCGGTTATATCGCTTCGGAAAAAGAGCTATGCGCATTCGAAAAACAGAGTGCTGAGCGATGGGTTCCAATCGCCAAGAACTACCAGCATGCCAGTTATAAACCCTGTCACAATTATGTAAATTATCAGGTATGCAACTGGATGATTCCTAGCGATGAAGACGAGGAGTTTTGTGAATCCTGTCAGCTGACTCATGTCATTCCTGATCTGGAAAATTCCGAGAACCTGATTTACTGGTTTCGACTGGAAGAAGCCAAACGCCGTTTTCTGTATTTGGCACAGCGCATGAACATGATGCCACGTCCTAAAAAGTCTGAAGATGATCCATTTGGTCTGCGTTTTGATTTTCTCCTGCCCCAAGAAGACAAGCCTGTTTTAATTGGTCATGCCAATGGTGTCATTACCCTCAATGCCATTGAAGCTGATGTGGTTTATCGTGAAACTACACGTGTGAATATGGGTGAAAACTACCGGACTTTATTGGGTCATTTTCGTCATGAAAGCGGCCATTATTATTTTGCGCTCATGCAACATATGCATCCGGAATTGCTAGATGAATTCCGTCAGTATTTTGGCGATGAGCGGCAAGACTACAGCAAGGCACTTGAACGCCATTATAACGAAGGCGCACCAATCAACTGGCAGGAAAAGTATATCAGTGCTTATGCCACCGCCCATCCCTGGGAAGACTGGGCAGAAACCTGGGCACATTATCTGCATATGATGGAAACACTGGAAACTGCCTACTATGGTGGTATGCGTGTCGAAGGAAATGGCAGCTATCTGGCCAGTATGGATTTTAAAGAATGCCCGATTGGTGGACAGGATTTTGAACATATTCTGGAAAACTGGGTTACCCTGACCTTTAATCTGAATGCCTTAAACCGTTGTATGGGTCTGGAAGATGCCTACCCCTTCAAGCTGAGCGAAGCAGTTAAAGACAAGTTACGATTTATTCACCGGCATGTGCTGGAAAAAGTTTTTAAATAATTTAAAAAGTAATTTTTATAGTAAAAATATAGATGGAATGGGATCAGCAAAGTCTGAAAATATGGATTTTATTGTGTATTTTAAAAATTAATATGATTTAAAGAATCCCTGCTCCTGGCAAACCAAGAGCAGAAAGTCTCCAATGAATCAGTATTGAGTTTGCTACCTGAATATACGATTTAGGATGTGCTTAAATCAGTTCCACAGCAATCGCAGTCGCTTCACCACCACCGATACATAAGGACGCAATCCCTTTCTTGCCGCCAGTACGTTTTAAGGCATGAATCAAGGTCACAATAATACGAGAGCCAGAAGAACCCAATGGATGACCAAGCGCACAAGCACCACCATTAATGTTCACTTTTGCTGGATCAAGTTTAAAGCCATCAATGGCTAACATAGTGACCATGGCGAACGCTTCGTTGATTTCCCAAAGGTCAACCTCCTGAGCATCCCAACCGGTTTTTTTCAGGACTTTTTCAATCGCACCAACAGGTGCAATAGTAAATTCTGACGGATGCTGCGAATGGCTGGCATAGGCCAGAATATTAGCTAGCGGTTTTAAGTTACGCTGTGCAGCAATTTCGCTCGAGGTGATCACCAATGCTGAAGCACCATCTGAAATTGAACTGGCATTTGCCGCAGTAATGGTGCCGTCTTTTTTGAACGCTGGACGCAGAGTTGGAATTTTATCAGCCTTGGCATTTAAAGGTTGCTCATCCTGCTCTACTATCACATCACCTTTACGGCTGCTGACAGTGACCGGCACGATTTCATCTTTAAAGAAGCCTTGCTGGACGGCGGTCACGGCTTTATTTAATGAGCCAATCGCATAGTCATCCTGCTGCTCACGCGTATAGCCTTTTTTATCCGCCATTTCCTGAGCCAAAATTCCCATCGACAGACCTGTTTCAGCATCTTCCAGACCTTCCTGGAACATGTGATCAATGACTTTGCCATGTCCCATGCGGAAACCGGCACGTGCCTTGTCCATTAAATAGGGTGCGTTTGACATCGACTCCATCCCGCCAGCCACCACAATCTCTGCTGAACCGGCCTTGATCGCATCTGCTGCCTGCATCACGGCTTTCATGCCTGAACCACAAATTTTATTGATGGTGGTCGCACCAGTTGAATCCGGTAGACCTGCCTGACGCATGGCCTGACGTGCCGGACCCTGTTTTAAACCGGCTGGCAGTACGCAGCCCATGATCACTTCATCAATATCATTGGCCGCCAATCCTGCACGTGCCACCACTTCTTTAATTGCCACAGCACCCAAATCCGGCGCGGTACAGCTTAACAATGAACCTTGAAAACCGCCCATCGCGGTACGTACTGCATCTACAATTACGATCATTTTAGTTTCATCCTTTTTCATCATTGTTATCAACCCTACATAGCCAAAGCGCTGTAGGGCTGGTCCTTCGCAATCATTGCGGGTTAAGCCTGTGCGGTAAAATAGTCTTCAGGCAACTGCATCACCAGTTCCGCACCGGCTTGAATACGTTGGATTCGTGCACTCAAATCCGGAAGTATTTTGGCCACATAATAGTTGGCCAGTACCAGTTTGTTCTGGAAGTAGCTGTCGTCTTTGGCTGCAGCGGCTTTGCTAATCCGCGCATACATATACACGAAACTTAGTAGCCCAACCGCATGTAAATAATCGACAGCAATCGCGTTGGCAAAATCAGGGTTCAGTTTAGACTGCTCGACGATGAATTTGGTGATATCTTCAAGTTGCTGGCAGGCTTCTAATGTCGCCGTTTTAATCGTCAATGAATCATCTAAATTTTGGGCAAATTCACGGATTTCAGCAATATATTCCGCGATATAAGTCCCATTACATTTGGTGGTTTTACGCCCAATCAGGTCAATCGCCTGCACGCCATTGGTGCCTTCATAAATCTGTGAAATACGCAGGTCACGAATACACTGTTCCATGCCCCATTCACGGATATAGCCATGACCACCGAAGCACATTTGCGCTTCCAGTGCAGAATCCAGTGCCTTGTCGGTCAAATAAGCTTTGGCGATTGGCGTTAACAGCGCCACACGGTCAGTCGCTTTACGCACCGCTTCAGGGTCGGTTGAGTATTTGGTAATATCCAGTTGTTGACCTACATACACCGCAAACGCACGTGAAGCTTCATTGTTAGCACGTACATTGAGCAGCATACGGCGTACATCGCCATGGACTAGAATTGAATCGGCTGGTTTTTCTGGAGATTTTGCACCAGTTGATGCACGGCCCTGTAAACGGTCCGTCGCATATTGTGCCGCATTCTGGTAGGCAAATTCTGCTGCACCAATGCCCTGAATTCCCATAGACAAACGTTCGTAGTTCATCATCACGAACATGCCGGCCAGACCTTCATTTTCATTGCCAACCATATAGCCGTTGGCGCCGTCAAAGTTCATGACGCAGGTCGCCGAGCCTTTAATTCCCATTTTATGTTCGATCGAACCGGCAGATACTGCATTACGCTCACCCAGTGATCCATCTGCATTGACCAGGAATTTCGGCACAATAAACAGGGAAATACCACGTGAACCTGCTGGTGCATTCGGAGTTTTTGCCAGCACCAGATGAATGATATTTTCACTCAGATCATGCTCACCGCTGGTAATAAAAATTTTGGTGCCGGTAATATTATATGAACCATCTTCATTCGGTTCAGCTTTGGTCTTGATAATGCCAAGATCTGTGCCGGAATGTGGTTCAGTCAGACACATAGTGCCCGACCATTCACCCGTATAGAATTTTGGTAAATAAGTTTCTTTCTGTTCCTGTGAGGCGCGGTCACTGATCGCCATACCTGCACCCACCGTTAATAGCGGATAAAGCATGAAAGATGGATTGGTGCTCCAGATCATTTCATCCGCCAGAACCGTGAGCATTTTCGGCATGTTTTGCCCACCCCATTCTTCAGGAGCACCCAAGCCCACCCAGCCACCTTCAGCAAACTGTCTGAAAGCTTCTTTAAAACCTTTTGGTGTCGTCACTTCAGCGTTTTTAAACTGAGCACCACCTTCTTCATCAGCAGGACGATTCAGGTCAAGAATGACATTTTTAGAAAATTTGGCCATCTCTTCCAGAATTGCATTTGCCGTCGCCATATCTAAATGTGCAAGATTTTCATTACCTTGCCAAAATTGTTCAGCTTGGAATACATCATTTAAAATAAATTCCATGTCTTTTAGCGGCGCATTATAAATCGGCATTTTTAAATTCCTTAAAGGGTGATACTCAATCCTGTTGCCAAATATTTTCTAATTTTCATTAGAATCCAAACAGGCGATTTTAAAATCGTGATATCCAATTCTTGCAGTATTAAATCTATATCTAGATTCATAAAGTTGCCTTAAAAATCACGTCTTCATGTTCAGTATGAGTGACTGAATATGCCAGCTTAATATTGATCTACTTTCCGTACTAAACCCTGATAAATATGAGCTTAAAACAGTCGAAGGATTTAGCTTCGTGCGCTGAAACAATAAAATAATTATACTGAAAATGGAATTTTATTTAGCAAAGTTGATCTCTAGGGTTCAGTTTTCTTGACAATATTTCTGTCTGCTTAGCATCGCTATTTTTATTTGTCAGCAGTTGCTGCATAAATATACAAAATGAGATAAATATCACGACCTTAGTTTTATAGCCATCGCGTGCAAAATTGCATATCCTTGAAAGGTTCTTTTTCGAAAAGTATGGACCAAGAAGATGACGACTGTAAGACAGCAGAACTTCCTTCTTCGTAAAGAGAAGATCCTCAGCATGGCGGAAAGCCTGCTACTGGATAATAATCAGGACATTACCCTGAGTGAGCTGGCCAGTGAACTGGACATCGCAAAAGGAACCATCTACAAACATTTTAAAAGCAAGAACCAGTTATATTTAGAACTGATTATTCTGAATGAAAAAAGAATTCTAGAAATATCAAAAAAGCATAATAACGATATTAAAAATTATGTTTCACAATATATGCTCTATCACATGCTCAATTCAAACCGAACCATCCTGTTGCATGTCATTGAAGAGCGTTTAACCAATAACGAAAAAAATATGAAAGAGTTATTTCAGGAGCTTTATCGTATTCGTGAAGAACGAATTATCCGGATTAAAGACATCACCCATGATTATCTGGTGGCTTTAGAAAGTGCTATGTCGATTCGCGATTATTTGTCTTATATCTGGACAGTCACCTATGGCGCTTCGCTGTTATTAAATTCGACCAATTACCAAAAAGCGATTGGGTCACGTGAACGTCTGATTAAGCTGTATATTAATCAGGCACTCATGACGCCAGATAAAATCTCATCGGTATAATCACTATAATAAAAAATGCCTGATTCGATCAGGCATTTTTTATTTGGCTGTATAATTTCATACGATCATTAAGCGCGATCTAACACGACAATGATCAGGCTGCCACAGGCGGGAAACCATCTTCAGTTAAAGCTGCAACAATCTCAGACTCACTGGCTGTCGATTCAACTTCAAGCAGCTTAGTGGCCACATCAATATTCACAGTGGCATTCTCATCCAGATCTTTAATCGTAGCCGTGACACTGCGCGCGCAGCCACCACAGGTCATGTTTTCAATACGAAATTTCATGTTTAGCTCCATAGGATTGGTTTAGAGTTTATGGGATTCGGCAGACTATATTTAATCTGAGCTGAACTGCAGATCAGGTCAGTGCTGCTCGGGGACGACACCCTGTTCAATCTGTTTTAAAATCTGGCAATCGGACTGTTCATTGCCAGCACATTGCTCAACAGATTGCTGTAAAATTAATAGCATATGCTGCATATCGGCAATTTTCTGTTGTAAAAACTGGATATGTTTTTGTGCCAGCTGTTTAACCTCGCTGCTCTGGCGTGAGCTGTTCAGCCACAGGCCGAGTAATTCTTTCATCTGCTCTGAAGAAAATCCAAGTTCACGTGCATGCTGAATAAAACTTAATGTTTTAATGTCCGCATCACTATAAATCCGATAACCTGTATCACTGCGTTTCGGAGCCGGCAACAAGCCGATTTCTTCATAATATCGGATCATTTTTGCAGAGATGCCGGACCGTTTTGCGGCCTGACCAATATTCATCATACTGACTCCTTAAACTGCACCGGTTGATAAGCTTTTAATCTCAAGGCATTACTAACCACAAACACAGAGGATAGTGCCATCGCGCCTGCGGCAAACATTGGTGATAACAGAATGCCCCAAAACGGATACAGTACACCTGCGGCAATCGGAATTAAGGCAATATTATAGACAAAGGCCCAAAACAGGTTCTGTTTGATATTGCGCATGGTCGCCTGACTCAAGCCGATGCCTGTCGCCACATGCTGTAAATTGCCTGACATCAACACCACATCGGCTGCTTCAATCGCGACATCAGTGCCGGTACCAATCGCCATACCGACATCGGCCTGTGCCAGTGCCGGCGCATCATTGATTCCATCCCCGACAAAAGTGAGCACGCCGTATTGCTGCTGGAGTTGTCGTACGGCATCGACTTTTTCATGCGGCAAGACTTCCGCAATCACCTGATCGATTTTCAGCTGTTTGGCAATCGCCTGCGCAGTATGCTGATTATCACCCGTAATCATCGCTACTTTGAGGCCTTGGTCATGCAAGGCCTGAATCGCGCTATAAGTAGTCGGTTTAATCGGGTCAGCGACAGCAATAATCGCAGCCAGCTTTTGATTAATCACTACATATAAAGGACTGCGGCCCTGATCACCGAGCTTTTGTGCAGTAGCTCTAAACAGATCGACATTTAAGCCCAAGTCCTGCATCAGACGCTCCGCACCAATATGCAGCTGCTGACCGGACACCTGTGCTTTGACCCCAGCACCGGTAATCGAATCAAAATCCGTCACTTCACTCAGTTGCAGTTCTTGCTCACGGGCAGCCTGAACAATAGCGTGGGCAATCGGATGTTCAGATTTAGCCTCCACTGAAGCGACTAGCTGTAATACCTCTTGCTGATTAAAATCTGCTGTAACTTCAAAGTCGGTCAGAAGCGGTTTTCCTTCAGTCAAGGTTCCAGTTTTATCCAGCGCGACGACTTTGGTTTGCTGCAATAACTGCAATGCTTCGCCCTTACGGAATAGCACGCCCAGTTCTGCTGCACGGCCAGTTCCGACCATAATTGAGGTAGGAGTCGCCAGTCCCATCGCACATGGACAGGCAATAATCAGTACGGCGACTGCATTTACCAATGCATAGGTCAGATTCGGCTCAGGCCCAAACAGGAACCAGACCATAAAGGTCAGGGCCGCCAGTGCCATAACAGCCGGCACAAACCATAAAGTCACTTTATCGACCACGGCCTGAATTGGCAGTTTTGAGCCTTGTGCCTGTTCTACCATCTGAATAATCTGCGCCAGTACCGAATCCTGTCCGACCGCAGTGGCCTTGATTTTCAAGGTTCCGTTCTGGTTTACTGTACCGCCGACCACCTGATCGCCAGCCTGTTTGGCCACAGGCAAAGGTTCACCGCTAATCATCGCTTCATCAATATAACTTTGTCCGGCAACCACTTCACCATCGACAGCGACTTTTTCACCCGGACGAATTTCAATCAACATTCCTTGTTGCACATCGGAAATTGCCAGATCAACCCAGTGATCATTCTGTTCTACCCGTGCCGTTTTCGGTTGCAAGCCGACTAGATACTGAATCGCTTCCGAGGTTTTACCTTTGGCTTTGGCTTCCAGATAACGCCCCAGTAAAATCAGCGCGACAATAACGGCGGCCGCTTCAAAATACACATGCACAGTGGACTGCGGTAACAACTGCGGAAAAAAGGTCGCAATACAGGAAAAGCCATATGCGGCAATCGTTCCAACGGCCACCAGCGAGTTCATATCCGGTGCCAGACGCAATAAAGCTGGAATACCATGCTGATAAAAACGCCGTCCCGGAATAATCAGCACCAAAGTGGTCAGTACAAACTGCAGATACCAGCTGTTCTGGGTTCCCAGCGTATGGGCAATAAAATGATGAAATGCCGGAATCAGATGCGAGCCCATTTCCAGAATAAATACAGGCGCTGTCAGAATGACTGCAAGCCATAAATCTCGTTTCAGTTGTGCCGTTTCATTGGCTTTCTTTTCCTGAAAAGCACCATGACTATCTGCCGACATATCCGTACCGGATTTTACTGTAGCCTGATAACCGGCTTTCTCCACAGCAGCAATCAAGGCCGGAATCTGGGAATGTAAGGCTTTCACCCAGGCCGTTTCGGTGGCCAGATTGACCTGTGCTTCGCTGACACCTTCTACTTTTAATAAAGCTTTTTCCACACGTGCCACACATGAAGCGCAAGTCATGCCTTCAATGTTCAAATCAAACTGTTGCGTCGGTACATCGAAACCGGATTTTTCAATTGCTTGAACCAGCGCAGCGGCAGCAATCGGCTGCTGGCTTTTAATAAAAGCTTTTTCAGTCGATAGATTGACAGACGCCTCGACCACGCCTTCAATTTTTTTCAAGGCTTTTTCCACCCGAGCGACACAGGAGGCACAGGTCATACCGCCAATCTGCACCTGCTGCTCATATAAGCGGTTGCTATCTTGTTCTGCCATGCCCATCTCCATGCCTCAACTCACTGTTGAGCTTATAGCTTAAACATTCCCATCATGGTAAGGTCAAGTCTTTCATCTGACTATTTTAAAAATAATGCAGCTGTCTGCTGCGATTTAAAGTCACCCAATAAAAAAGCCCGAAGATGACTTCGGGCTTGTATGCCAGTATTTAAAATATAAAATGCATCAATGTTATTCGGCAGAAATATCTTCAAATAAGATCGAAGACAGGTAACGTTCACCACCGTCTGGCAAAATCACCACAATATTTTTACCAGCATTTTCAGGGCGAGCCGCCAATTGTGCCGCTGCTGCCATAGCCGCGCCACTTGAAATGCCGACCAGGATACCTTCCTGAGCTGCTGTTTTACGTGCCCATTCGACTGCATCTGCGCTATTAATGGCGATTACTTCATCGACCAGGTCCAGATCCAGATTACCTGGAATGAAGTTGGCGCCGATACCCTGAATTTTGTGCGGTCCAGGGGTTAGGGTTTCACCACGCTTCGCCTGACCAATAATTGCAGATTCAGCAGGTTCCACCGCCACTGAATATAAAGGTTTGTTTTTCACT
Source organism: Acinetobacter sp. WY4 (assembly GCF_018438165.1). Lineage (GTDB taxonomy): Bacteria > Pseudomonadota > Gammaproteobacteria > Pseudomonadales > Moraxellaceae > Acinetobacter. The sequence continues at coordinate 573,213 of NZ_CP053947.1, forward strand.
TTTTCAAAGTAACGTGAAATACCGGTAATGGTTCCACCCGTTCCGACACCTGCGACCAGAATATCGACATTGCCCGCAGTCGCCTCCCAGATTTCTGGGCCCGTGGTTTCTTCATGAATTTTAGGGTTGGCCGGATTTTCAAACTGTTGTGGCAGGTAGTACAGTTCAGGATTTTCATTGACTAGACGTTGTGCTTCTTCAATCGCGCCCTTCATGCCTTTGGCCGGATCAGTCAATACCAGATTGGCACCCAATGCTTTCACCACCTTACGGCGTTCAATACTCATGCTTGAAGGCATGGTCAAAGTAATGTCATAACCTTTGGCTGCCGCAACAAAAGCCAATGCAATACCGGTATTGCCGCTGGTTGGCTCGACAATATGCATACCGGATTTGAGCTTGCCAGATTTTTCAGCATCATTAATCAACGCTGCACCAATACGACACTTGACTGAGAATGCCGGATTACGGCTTTCAATTTTCGCAAGTACCGTGGCCGGAGCGGAAATCACACGATTAATACGAACAAGCGGTGTATTTCCAATCGCGTCTGCATTATTACTATAAACCGCTATACCTAAATTATTCGGTGTTGGAAAAGCTGAATCTGTACTCATGATGATATCCCTGATGTTATTGGTTCAAGTCGCTTAAACATCATACAAGCATTTTTTTGCTTTGTAGATGTTTGATGAAACTTGCACTTCATTGCACGAATGTGAACTAAAATACTTTCTGCACTATGCAATAAATTTATCTTATCTATCAATATTTAAAATATAATTTTAATTGATAATTCAATTCATTAAAAACCATAAAACTTAACTGTTTTTAGCAAGGTATTACGGGCTAAGACCCGTATAATTAGCGGGCTGTAACTTTATAATGGACATATTGAATGAAAACCGATTTTGAAATCACGACTATGCGCGATTCAGCAGAACAGGTCGTTGGCATTTTAAAATCTCTGGCCAATACCGACCGTCTTCTTATTTTATGTCATCTGTCTCAAGCGGAACTGAATGTTTCAGAAATTGAGGAAATAACTGAGATTAAACAGCCGACTCTTTCCCAACAGCTCATGATGCTGCGTAAAAGCGATGTGGTAGATACCCGGCGCGATGGCAAACAGATTTATTATTCAATTAAAGATCAAAATTTGATTGTGGTCTTAAATACCCTTTATCGATTGTATTGCGGCAATCCAGCTAAATAAAGAATCTTTCTTTTTTCAGTCATCAAGATGAATTTCTTTAAACTCTTATTGATGTCGTTTTAAATCATTAAGATCACGATCATAAGTTTTCGAATGATACGTGACTGACCCAGATGATTCATTTTAAACATGAATCATCAAGAAGCTAGATCAGCTAAGACTTCTTAGCAGAATTTGTGCATAATATATCTATATTTGTGATTTAGACCTTTTTATGCAAAATTCCAAGTCTAAACTTCTGCATAGACTGCCTGCCTGGGCATGGTTAAGCCACTACACGCCGGTCAAATTTAAGTCTGATGTGCTGGCTGCCCTGATTGTGGTGGCAATGCTGGTGCCTCAAGGGATGGCCTATGCCATGCTGGCAGGATTGCCGCCGATCATGGGTTTATATGCGAGCATCCTGCCGATGATCATTTATGCCCTGCTCGGTGGGAGTTCGACTTTATCGATTGGCCCGGTAGCCATCATTTCCATGATGACTTTTGCTACGCTCAATCCACTTTTTGAAGTCGGCTCACCGGTCTATATCGAAGCTGCGACCCTATTGGCACTGATGGTCGGCATTATTTCCCTGCTTTTGGGATTATTTCGTTTTGGTTTTATGATCCAGTTGATTAGTCATCCGGTGATCCAAAGCTTTATTATTGCCTCTGCCTTATTGATTGCTTTTGGACAGTTAAAGTTTTTGGTCGATCTTCCCTTAAAAGCCAATAACATTCCGGAGTTCGCCAGCAGTCTGCTGCAATATTTCCCGCTACTGCACGTGCCGAGCCTGATTTTCGGCCTGCTCTCTATCGGTCTACTGATCTATCTGCCCAAGTTATTAAAATCTCAGGCTGTACAAAGCCGGATCGGCTCTACAGATTTCTTAGTCCGTGCGGTGCCCCTGATTCTGGTGTGTCTCGGCATTGCAGCAATTGTATTTCTGGATTTAAAGCTTCAGGGCATTAAAACGGTCGGTGCAATTCCGTCTGGTTTTCCACCCTTATCTTTTCCACACTGGAACTGGGAACTGGTGATGACCTTGCTACCGGGTGCCAGCATGATCGCCATGATCAGTTTTGTGGAATCCTTGTCGATTGCTCAATCGACAGCCTTACAGCAACGCAGTCATTTAAACAGTAATCAGGAACTGATCGCGCTCGGTCTGGCCAATATCAGTGCAGGCGTGAGTTCAGCTTTTCCTGTGACCGGCAGTCTGTCGCGGACGGTGGTGAATGCCGATGCCGGTGCCAAATCACCTATGGCTGGTGTTTTATCCTCGATTCTGATTATTTTCGTGAGCCTATTCTTTACCGGATTTTTTGAAGACCTGCCGCTGACCATTCTGGCCGCGACGATTATTGTTTCCATCTGGAAGTTGGTTGATTTCCAGCCATTTGTTGATGCTTGGCGCTATTCCAAGGCAGATGGCCTTGCCATGTGGATTACTTTTCTCGGCGTGGTCCTGATTGATATTTCCACCGGTTTGATTATTGGGATCGTGTCGACCTTTGTTCTGATGTTATGGCGAATCAGCCGTCCGCATATTGCAGTTGTCGGTCTGGTCGAAGGAACCCAGCATTTTCGCAATATTCAGCGTCATCAGGTCAGTACCTCCGATCGGGTGCTGTCACTGCGGATTGATGAGAATCTGACGTTTCTGAATGCCAATAGCTTTAAAGGTTATCTGATCAATGCGATCAGCCTGAATGACAAGCTGCAACATGTGATTATCAACTGTTCCAGCATCAGTGCGATTGATTTGAGTGCCCTGGAAATGCTGGAAGATTTAAATGCGGAACTGGCCAAACTGGATATTCGTCTGCATTTTGCCGAAGTCAAAGGTCCGGTCATGGACAAGCTGCAAGCTTCTAAATTGATGACGCATCTGAGCGGTCGGATTTATCTGACCCATTTTCAGGCGATTCAGGACCTGGCGCCAGAGATCTTTGAGCAGCATAAAGATTATACAATTTAAGACAACAGATACTGGAACTTATGGCCGGAGATTCAAACCGGTCATAGCTCCAATATTTTTTGAATTTTCAAATATAATTTGAATTTATCTATTTAACTTTGATATTTATTTCATGAATACAATTTTAAATATGCTGATTTATTCATCATTTTAAGAAGTTTTTCTTCAATATAAGCAATGTTTTAAACCCGTTAATTTTAGAATATATCAATAATATGAATATCTTGGTTTTAATATGAAAATATATTTTAAGCCTTGTTTAAATTAAGTATAAAATAGCGCAACTTTTTCCCAAATTTAGCCCTCGTAATTTTCACAAGGCAACCTTATGTTTTCTGCCCTTATGCGCATGAGCTTAGTCTCTCGAATCATCATCGCCATTATTTTAGGTGTGGGTGTGGCTGTGGTATTTCCCGAAGCTACTTCCTCATTAAGCCTATTGGGCGACCTGTTTATTAAAGCCTTGAAGTCTGTTGCACCGATTCTGGTTTTCATTTTAGTTTTAGCTTCTATCGCGAATTTTAAAGTGGGCCAATCTAACGCCGCCATCAAGCCGATTATGCTGATGTATGCGGTCGGTATGTTCCTTGCTGCACTGAGCGCTGTGGTGTCGAGCATCTTATTTCCAAGTACGCTGTTCCTGGATATTGCTGCACAGGCTGACTTGCAGCCTCCTGGCAGTTTGGTAGAAATCCTGAAGAATTTGCTGCTCAGCTTTGTCGCCAACCCGGTTGTTGCAATTGCTGAAGCAAACTTTATTGGCATCCTGGCTTGGTCAGTGGCATTAGGCATCGCTTTCCGTCATGCATCGGATAGCACCAAGACGCTTTTGAATGATGCAGCCTTTGCAGTGAACTATGTGATTCGTTTAGTGATCAGCTTTGCACCTTTGGGTATTTTTGGTCTGGTTGCAGTGACTTTTGCTGAATCTGGTCTGGATACGCTGACCAGTTACGTACATTTACTTGCTGTGTTGCTCGGAACGATGGTTTTCGTTGCACTGGTAATTAATCCGCTTCTGGTTGCCTTAATGACACGCAACAACCCGTATCCACTGGTATTCACTTGCTTGCGCGAAAGTGGCATTACCGCTTTCTTTACCCGTAGTTCGGCAGCCAATATTCCAGTCAATCTGGACTTGGCAAAACGTCTGGGCGTCAAGGAATCAACTTCAAGTATCGCAATTCCTTTGGGTGCTACGATCAACATGGCAGGTGCTTCTGTGACCATTACTGTATTGTCATTGGCGGCTGTAAATACTTTGGGGATTAGCGTCGATTTCAGCACTATGCTCATTCTTTCTGTGGTGGCAACCGTTTCGGCATGTGGCGCTTCAGGTGTTGCAGGCGGTTCATTGTTACTGATTCCAGTTGCATGTGGCCTGTTTGGGATTTCTTCGGATATTGCCATGCAAGTCGTTGCAATTGGTATGGTCATTAGCGTATTGCAGGATTCTACTGAAACCGCGCTAAACTCATCGACCGATGTTTTATTTACTACAGCAGTAGACCGCGCATCAAATTGATTTTATATTGATTAATCAATATGTTTAGCCAATGATGTTGTTATGCCATTACAGCGTTTACCTACCTGGGTACAATTAGGGGCGTTTTTTCTTGCCGTCAATGCCGGCATGATTAACGTCTTGGGTCTGGTGACGGTACTGCACCAGTCTGTTTCACATATGACCGGCAATGTCAGCATGCTGGCTATGGCCCTACTGAACTGGCAACCAGAACAGATGTTGTATCTCTTTTTGGTCACACTCTGCTATGTCATTGGTTCATCCTATAGCGGACTGATTCTTGGAAATAGTCACTTTCGCCTGGGGCAGCTTTATGGTTACCCTTTAAGCCTGGTGGCTATTTTTATTTTGATCTGCTGGTTATTATTGCCCTATTTCCCGCGCTACGCCTTGTTATGGGCCTGTGTTGCCATGGGTGTGCAAAATGCCATGGTTAGCCACTATAAAGGTGCCATCATTCGCACCACGCATTTGTCTGGCGTACTGACCGACCTCGGCTTGGCGATGGGCTACCGTTTGCGCGGTTTAGAGATAGAATCACGACGCGTAGTTCTGCATCTGCTTATTTTGTTCGGTTTTTTAAGCGGTGGCATTCTTGCCAGCTGGCTATATCCTTATTTAAAATTAAATGCATTCCTGATCCCGGCAGTGCTGAGTCTGGTTCTCAGTCTCACGTATTGGGTGATTTATTTACGTTATCGACATCAACACGACTAATATCTGGACATTCTCATGGTTAAAAATGCATTGCAGGCACAATTGTTAAAGGCAGGATTGGTCGATAATAAAAAAGCCAAAAAACTGTCTAAACAGGCTGTGCATGAAAAACGCACCGGTGACGGTACCGAGGCTGAAATCAAGGCCAAGATTGAACAAGACAAACAGCAGAAAATGGCTAAAGATCAGGCGATTGAGCAAGAGAAAAAAGCAGCTTTGCAGGAAAAAGAACTGAAAGCCGCAATCATGCAAATGATTAGTCAGCACAAAATCCGTGATACTGACGGCGATGCGGTGTATCAGTTTATTGATGACAGCAAAATTAAAAAGGTCTATTTAAACCAGCAAATCTATAATGCACTGGTGGCAGGCAGTCTGGTGATTGCACGTGAAAATGACAGCTATGCTTTCTTGCCTAAAGCTCTGGCAGAGCGTATCAATGCGAAAATGCAGGGCTTTATCATTGTGAATAATTCAGAGAAAAATGAAGAAACCACCGATGAAGAAGATCCATATGCAGCTTATGTTATTCCTGATGACTTGATGTGGTAAGCATCGCGATATCATTACTGAAATATCGAAGATCATAAACCGGCGAAGTCGCCGGTTTTTTATTTGTAGGCACTTTTATTGAACGATTTGCACCAATAGATATGTTTTAAAAAGTTATCCAATATTAAAAAATCTGATCCAAACCTATAAACTTGATCTAAATTTTTGATTGAAGAGAAAGATCTTTTGGAACAGTTTAATTTTATTCGGAATATTCAAGAATGGGCAAATCAGTACCCATGGCTGGAAATGCTATCTTCACTGAGTATTGTGATTTTACTGGCGATTCTTGCCAATCTATTTGCCAAACAGATTGTGGTACGCGGAATACGTCAACTGATTTCCAGAATGCCTTTTGCCAATAATCAGATTTTTGCTGAGCATAGCGTGATTCGCCGGATTGCCAATATTGTTCCCGCAGTCGTGATCATGAACGGGATTACCACGGTACCGCATTTATCTGACAAGGTTGAGTCCTTTGTGCAAATGGGGGCACAGGCTTTTATTTTCCTGACGATTGCCTTAGCTCTTGGTGAATTACTGAATATTTTTAACCTGGTCTATCAGCGTAATCCCAAGTCACGTAACAAACCGATTAAAGGTTATTTGCAGCTGGTCAAGCTGATTATCTTTATTGTCTGTGGCCTGATGATTCTCGGCACTTTCCTGAAAAAGGATGTCTTTACCTTGCTGGCTGGCTTCGGTGCCATGGCCGCGGTGTTGATGCTGGTCTTTCAAAATACCATTTTGTCACTGGTGGCGTCAGTGCAGATTTCATCTTATGACATGGTGCGGATTGGCGACTGGATCGAAATGCCCTCGCTGAATGCGGACGGCGATGTCATTGATATGTCATTACATACCATTACGGTACAGAACTTTGATAAAACAGTGACCACGATTCCGACCAATAAACTGGTGACGGATACCTTTAAAAACTGGCGTGGTATGCAGGAAGCCGGTGCGCGCCGGATCAAGCGCTCGATTCATATTGATCAAAGCAGCGTGCATTTTATGTCGGCTGAAGAACAGAACAAGTTGAAAAATTTTATTCTGCTGGATCAATACTTAAATACCAAGTCAGAGGAACTGGAACAATTTAATCTGCAACTGAGCCATCATTCGCAATATAACCAGCGCCGTCTCACCAATCTGGGAACTTTCCGTGCCTATGTAGAATTTTATCTGCAACAGCATTCGGGCATTAGTAAAAATCATTCCCTGATGGTGCGCCAATTGCAGCCGACCAGTGAAGGTTTACCGTTAGAGATTTATGCCTTCACCAATACCACCGCCTGGGTCGAGTATGAAAATATCCAGTCGGATATCATGGATCATCTGCTGGCGATTATTCCGGAATTTGGTTTAAAGGTGTATCAAGCGCCTTCAGGTCTTGATTTAAAGGAAGCATTTACTCAACCGTCTTCTATTATTACTTAAACACAAGTCATCCAATCTCAAGCCTGAGGTGCTGCTGCATTTCAGGCTTTTTTATTTCCTCATCTATTTAAAACCTGACTGGCATAAATCTGGCTTTAGTTTAATTTTTATAATCCAAGTTTTAATTGAGTGAATCATTTTGTGGCAATTTCACCCAATTACGGGCTTAAAAAAACAGAATCCTTTATAATTCCCGAAAAGCAAAATGCATGATAAGAGTACGATAATGTTTCGATGGCTTGAAAGACTGGTTGACCCCTATCCCACCAAAAATCTGAACCAACCTTTACCGACCAAGTTTTTTCCATTTGTCTGGCAGGCAGCCTATGGAGTCCGCCGTTATTTGCTGATTCTGGTACTGTGTACTGCCGGTGCTGCCAGCTTCGAAGCTTTTCTGTATTCAAAAATTGGTGAGCTGGTGAACTGGCTCAGTAAAAGCCAGCCCGATACTTTTCTGGAACAGCATGCTAGCAATTTAACCTTACTGAGTATTGTTCTTCTGGCCAATATTTTCTTCGCCAGCGCCCAATCCCTAATTAAGCATCAGATTTTGTATAGCAATTTCCCGATGCGTTTACGCTGGCGCTTTCATAATCTGCTCATGAAACAAAGCCTGGATTTTTTCCACAATGATTTTGCCGGACGATTATCGGCCAAAGTTATGCAAACCGCTCTGGCAGTACGCGAATTCTGGGTCATTCTGGGTGACATGCTGGCGTATGTGCTGATTTATTTCATCACCATCAATATTGTTTTGGGTGCAATTTCACCCTTGCTGATCATTCCATTGATGGTCTGGCTAGCCTTATTTATCTGTGCAGCGTGTTATTTCATTCCACGTTTGAGCAAAATTTCCAATGCTCAAGCGGATGCCCGTGCCGTCATGACCGGGCGTATCACAGATGCCTATACCAATATCCAGACCGTCAAGCTGTTTGCTCATGCCGGCCGCGAAAGCCAGTATGCCAAGACTTCGATGCAGGAATTTATGGTAACGGTATATAAACAGATGCGTCTGGGTGCCCAATACGAAATCAGTATTTTACTGCTAAGTGTGGTGTTGTACGGTGGCGTACTGGGTACCGCGATCTGGCTGTGGATGGAAGGTCAGGCTGAGCTGGGCATTATTGCCGCAACTACGGCAATGGTACTGAAACTGAATAGTATTGCCGAATTTATGATGTGGCAGACCTCTGCCCTGTTTGAAAATGTCGGTACTATTCAGGATGGTATGAAAACGTTAGGCCGCAAAATTGCCATTGAAGATAAACCGGGTGCCAAAGAGCTACAGCTCAATCACGGTGAAATTAAATTTGAAAATGTCAGCTTTGCCTATAATGATAAAAACGTGATTGATCAGTTTAATCTGACCATTCGCCCAGGTGAAAAAATTGGTATTGTCGGCCGTTCAGGTGCAGGGAAATCTACCCTGATTCAACTGTTGCTGCATTTTTATCATATTAACCAGGGTTGTATCTTGATTGATGGTCAGGATATTGACGATGTGACTCAGGACAGTTTGCGCAAGAACATTGCATTAGTGACTCAAGATACTTCACTGCTGCATCGCACGGTCGCTGAAAACATTAAATATGGTCGTCCGGATGCGACTGATGAAGAAATGTTTGAAGCCGTACGTAAAGCCAAAGCGGAAGAGTTTATTCCCAATCTGACCGATTTGCGTGGTAAAAAAGGCTATGAAGCCTATGTCGGTGAACGTGGCGTGAAACTTTCCGGCGGACAGCGTCAGCGAATTGCAATTGCACGTGTATTCCTGAAAGATGCGCCGATTCTGATTCTGGATGAAGCCACCAGTGCGCTGGATTCTGAAGTCGAAGCCGCTATTCAAAACAGTCTGGACGACTTGATGCAGGGTAAAACCGTGATTGCCATTGCTCATCGCCTGTCTACCATTGCCCAGATGGATCGTCTGATTGTGCTGGATCAGGGTCGAATTGCCGAACAAGGCACGCATGATGAACTGGTAGCATTGAATGGCATCTATGCCCAGCTTTGGCAGCGTCAAACGGGCGGCATGTTGATTCAGCAACAGGTCAAAGCATCGAAAAATCTTGATTAATACAAAATCAGCAAGACGATTAAACCGTTGACGATTTGATTGTCTTCAATACTGAACAGGTCTGGGACAAAAGAAAACTTTGCCCAGACCTTTCTTTTTAAAATCTTTTATATAGATGAACCTTAAGTTGCCATCTATCTGGCATTTTAATGAAATGACCTCACTCTCTAGTGCTGAAAGCACTCTGATGAAGCCCTATTCAATGCTTAGACAATCTTCTTGCCCTGAGCCAGCCAATGCAGAGATGTGACCGGTTCAATAAAATAATTTTAATTTCATCAATAAAATTATGTGGTTTAAATTGATTTTAATGCTGAATTCAGGCTAATCTGCCAGTGGCAGAGTCACAATCGCCAAAATTTTGTCCAACAATTTTAATGAAAAATTTGGCGGCTTCATGCCAATATCTATTTATAAATAAAAAAATTTGAATGAGTGCAACGGATCGCGCATGAAAACAATTGCTCCACGCCAAGACCAAGGAATTCCAGGTGTTTACGGTCTCCTGCTTCTCGATATCATTTCCCGCTGGGGTTATAATAATGAGTCGCTTTTCCAACCTTTTGGCCTGACCAGTGAACAGTTGGCAGATCCTGATTTTCGTATTCCAACCCCTGTCGCCAACGAACTGGTGAAATACGCGCTGAAACTGACCGGGGAACCGACCTTGGGCTATCATCTCGGCACACAGATGCGGATCTCGATTCATGGCTTTATCGGCTATGCGATTATGACGGCGAATAATATTACCGATGCACTGGTACTTGCGAACCGATTTATTCAACTTCGTTTACCTTTCCTACAACTGTTTTTTTCGACCTTTGGTGCCAAAGCCACGGTACAGCTGCAAACCGATATTCAGCTTGAACCTCTGCGCACCGAAATTTCAATTGCTTTAATGATTGGTCTGATCAGTATGGCCAAAGCGATTACCGGCGTTAACGATGCAACGGGAGAAATCGACTTCGATTTTAAGAAGCCGGAAGGTTTTGAACGCTTTATGGCAAAGTTCCCCACCCATCAGTTCCGCTTTGAACAGCCGCATTTAATTCTGAGTTTTGATAAAAGCTACCTGATGAACAAGCTGGTACATGCCGATCCGATTGCCAGCCAGATTGCGATTAACCAGTGTGAAACGGAACTTTCTGCCTTGGGCGAACGGCATCGGATTGCCATGCGTGTCCGAGATATCTTGACCCATGCCGAGCAGCATTATCTGAGTATTGAAAGTGTGGCAGATCGCTTACACATGTCTGACCGCACCTTAAAACGTCAACTCGCCGCCGAAGGCACCTCCTTTTCTACCCTGGTCGATGAAGTGCGTTACCGGCATGCCACCTCGTTATTATCCCGGACAGATTTCACTCTGGAACAGATTGCCGATGAACTGGGCTATAGTGATGTCGCCAATTTTAGCAGGGCATTTAAACGCTGGAGTGGTCGCAGCCCGAGCAACTGGCGCAAAGATCCTTATTTATAAGGAAGTATAAGCCTTTTGTTTTGCTTAAAAAGAATGTATAAAACATGTCAAAAATGATCTTAAGATTTTTAAGGAGTTATCAATGAATCATCCTGCAGAATTAAAGTACGCAAGTACACATGAATGGGTGCGCATTGAGGGTGATCTTGTTGTGACCGGTATTTCCGACCATGCACAGGATGCGTTAGGCGATTTAGTCTATGTAGAAGCACCAGATCTTGATTCACATATTACTGCGGGCGAACAAGCTGGCGTGGTTGAATCAGTAAAAACAGCTTCCGATATTCATGCACCAGTGTCTGGTGTAGTGGTTGAAATCAATCCTGATCTTGAAGATGATCCAGATTTCATTAATGATGACCCATATGGCAAAGGCTGGATCTATAAAATCAAGCCAGACAATATGGCAGATGTCGAAAAGCTGCTTTCCAATACAGAATATGAAGCTGGCCTCTAAGCCATTTTAACTTTAAAAAATCAGCCTCCGGGCTGATTTTTTTATTAAAGATCAAGCGTTGCATTTCCTAGTTCAAATTAAATTTCATGCATTTATCATGAAATATCATTGTATTTTTCACTTATTTTTCTTAAAGTCTTGCTCATATCTCATTCGCTCCTAGATAGCTCGCGCTTATTTATAACAATAATTTCCCATGCTGAGCCCAGCGTCTTACAGCATATCATTTTAGGAAAATCATGAACGCCATTGCAGCGCCACTATGGACCAAGTCATTTGTGCTTTGTTTGGCCAACAACCTATTTTTATTTATTTTCTATTTTGCACAAACCACAATTTTGCCAATATACATCTTAAAAGAATTAGGCGGCAACCTGACTCAGGCAGGTCTGGCCATGACCTTGTTTATGGTCTCTGCCATTGCAGTGCGACCTTTTAGCGGTTTAATTATCGAAAAATTCGGGGTACGTAGAACCCTGATTATTTCAGAAGTGTTTTTTAGCCTGTTTTCACTTACTTATCTGCTGGCAGATCAGCTCACGATTCTGTTTATCATCCGTTTCTTCCATGGCATCTGGTTCAGTATATTGACTACAGTTTGCGTGCCTGTGGTGAACCAATTTATTCCGGAGCAGCGTAAAGGTGAAGGCATGGGCTATTTTGTCATGTCGGTTAATCTGGGGATTGTCTTAGGTCCGTTAATAGGTCTAAGCCTGATGGAATACTGGTCTTATTTTCAGGTCAGTATGCTATTGATCGTCTTGGTTTTTATCGGATTTGCCTTCTGTTTTTTGATTCCGGTCAAAGAACCTGAAAAAATCATCAAAAATACCAATAAGAAAACCTCGCTTGAGCTGACAGATTTTGTGGAAAAGAAAGTGCTGCCTGTCGCAGTATTGGCCATGCTGATTTCTTTTTCTTATGCGAGCATCATGTCTTTTATCGCACCCTTCGCAGCCAGCAAGGATTTAATGGCCTATGCAGGTTTATTCTTTGTGGTTTTTGCGATTTCCATGATGAGCTTACGGCCGATCACCGGAAAGATTTATGATCGTAAAGGCCCGCAATATGTGATTTATCCGGCATTGCTGGCTTTTAGTTCGGGTTTATTTTTACTGAGCCAGATTCAGAGCTTATGGGGATTTATGCTGGCTGCAGTCATGGTTGGTGTGGGCTTTGGTAGTGTGCAGCCGTGTATTCAAACTTTGGCGATTCAATGTGCGCCCAAGCATCGAATTGGCTATGCAACTTCAACTTTTTATACGTTTTATGACCTGGGTATTGCCATCGGTTCACTACTGATTGGTGCCATCATTGCAGCTTACAGTTATCAGTTTGCTTTTATGCTATGCGGTATTTTAACCTTAAGCAGTATTGTTTATTTTAAGCTGGTGGTGCAACGTAAAACCGTCTAGTTTTATGGATTGAATCGAATAATAAATAAGATCAATAAAAAAACAGGCAGAAAATTCTGCCTGTGATTTTTTGAGCAAATATTTATTCTGACACCGAAGTATTCTCTGCTTGTTTCTCTTCCGCTTTTGGCTCTTGCATCATGGTGAATTGGGTTGCCTCTGTGGCTACGGTAGTGTCCTGTCGGTTACTTTTCAGCTTGATTTGTAAGCGCAGTTCATTGGTCGAATCGGCATTGCGCAAGGCTTCTTCATAAGAAATTTCACCCTGGTTATACAGGTCAAATAAGGCCTGGTCAAAGGTCTGCATGCCCAGTTCACGCGATTTCGCCATAATCGCTTTCAATTCGTGGAATTCACCTTTCAAAATCAGGTCAGACATCAGTGGCGTATTTAACATGATTTCAATCGCTGCACGACGGCCTTTACCATCTTGAGTACGAATCAGACGCTGTGAAATGATCGCCTTCATATTGGATGACAAATCCATTAATAGCTGGTTCCGGCGTTCTTCCGGGAAGAAGTTGATAATCCGGTCCAAAGTCTGGTTGGCATTGTTCGAGTGCAGCGTTCCCAGACACAGATGTCCAGTTTCAGCAAAAGCAATCGCGTGTTCCATGGTTTCAGTATCGCGAATTTCGCCGATCAGAATCACATCTGGTGCCTGACGCAAGGTATTTTTCAGCGCATTATGCCAGGAATGGCAGTCCACTCCGACTTCACGATGAGTAATCATGGATTTTTTATGCTTGTGCACATATTCAACCGGATCTTCTACGGTAATGATATGCCCGGCTGAATTTTCATTTCGATAGTCAATCATGGCTGCGAGTGAAGTTGATTTACCGGAACCTGTTCCTCCGACCACCAGCACCAGTCCACGTTTTTCCATAATCACATGTTTCAGAGATTCCGGTAATTTCAGCTTCTGGAAATTTGGAATTTCTGCAGTAATGGTACGAATCACCATGCCAACATTAAGTTGTTGTACAAACACATTGACCCGAAAACGGGAAACACCTGGCACGGTGATGGCAAAATTGCACTCAAGTTCAGTTTCAAATTCTTTACGCTGTTTATCATTCATCAGACTGTAGGCAAACAGCTTGGTTTTTTCAGCTGTGAGTTCCTGCTGTCCAAAAGGTTTCATTAAGCCTTGATGTTTAATACTCGGTGGAAAATCAGCCGTAATAAATAAATCTGAACCGCCATATTCCACCACTTTAGTCAGCATGTGATGCATGAATTTTTTTGCTTCGTCCAACAATTCTGCCGTGAACATCTTTTCCCCCGGAAATGCACAACTGCACAAATCTCAATCTTAGATTTATGCCAAATATTTTAATTTCATTGTGCAGCGTTTTATAAATATGCTCAAATATATTTGATTTATAAAGAAAATATTTTTTAATATTTATGCGACCTACTTCAATAAAAATTAAATTAAGTAGAAGTATTCAAGCTTTTTAAAGCAACTCTGTCAAAAAAATAGGATTGTAATTTTAAAGGTCGAATTCTGTTAGACGATTTATTATTTGTCATTTGCGACATATAGAATGTTATTTTTCTTTCTTTATGATTACCAACTCCCCTATTTTTTATGTACCAATTTCGGTTCTATTAGATGTAATAATGAATTATGAAAAATAGGATAATGTTTATGAAAATTGAACAAAATCGTGGAACTTTGCTCAAATAACAGGCGTGAAACTTGGTAAATTATTAAAAAAGCCCGAACAGGGATGTTCGGGCTATCAACTAGAAACTACAGCATTGATTTCTAAGGAAAATTATAAAGCATTTCGTATAAGGTGTATTATGTTAATTTTAGATAAACTATAGAATCCATTAGTTTTTAAACCAATAAATTAAATATTTTATGGAACTCCAGAATATTTATTCAGGCGATACTTAAGCAATAAGGGTAGGGTGATTACATAAAGTATTGCAGCTAATGCCCATACCATTCCAGGAGCTGATGCCTGAGTCATAAAATAGAGGCTAGTAACTAATACAGGACCAATTATAGCCCCCAGACTATTAAAACTGCTTAATAGCCCTTGTAATTCACCTTGTCTTTCATCACTAATACCTCTGGACATCATTGCTTGCAAAGCAGGAACGGCTACTCCACCAAGGGCAAACAATGGTAACAACGCAAAAGGCACCCATTCTTCAACAGCAATAGATAAAAGAAGTAAACCAATTGCATCGCAAGCTATTCCACATAACAACGTATTTTTCTCTCCAAACCTCTTTACCATAGGGGCGATAGCAAAAGCCTGTGCAATAGAATGGCATATTCCATAACTAGCAAGGGAAACACCTGCAATAAATATACTCCAGCCATAACGATCCTGCCCATAGATAACCCATAAAGTTGCGGGGACTTGTGAAACCAATGTGATAATTAAAAAGATACCAAGCAATGGAGCCATATTAGGTTGAGTGATCAAATAGGATAATTTCTTTAATATTGATTGCTCCTGAACCTTCTCAGTCATTTTATTGCTGTGTTTTGATTCTTTTAATAAGACTGCTGTCATTATTAAAAGAATCCCATTCATAAAAGCAGCAGCAAAGAACGGTGCATGTAAGTTCCATTCACCCAAAACTCCACCTATTACCGGACCCGCTATAAACCCAATACCAAAGACAGCTCCAAGGAGACCAAACCTTTTTGCACGCTCATGGGCTGGAGTAATATCTGAAACATAAGCTGTTGCAACAGCCATGTTGGCACCTGTAATTCCCGCAAAAATACGACCAATATATAGCCACAATAGAGAAGGAGCAGCAGCCATTAGGAGATAATCAGCCGTTGCACCAGCAATTGAAATAATTAATACAGGTCGACGTCCAAATCGGTCACTCAACGCTCCAAGGATAGGTGCAAAAATGAACTGCATCAGAGCATACACAGCTAATAAAGCACCATAGTGAACACCGCCTGCTTCAGCTCCAGCCAATGACCGTAATAATTCAGGCAAGATCGGCATAATTAAACCAATCCCAACAGCATCCAGAAATATAGTGATTAAAATCACGCTCAATGATTTCTTCACAAATGCCTTCTCTAGCAATGATAGAATTAATATTCTCTCACACACTCCCTATCAGTGATAGATTTATGAGTAAAAAAGATATTGCACCTCAACGTCTGACACGTGAAATAGTCCTGCGTACCGCATTGGATATGTTGAATGAAGAAGGCATAGATTCAATAACCACACGCAAGCTAGCTCAACGATTGGGTATTAAATCTCCAACTCTATATTGGCATTTCAAGAATAAATCCTTGTTAATGGAAGCAATGGCGGAAACCATTATAAATGAACACCATTTAGTTTCTTTACCCATCGATGGGATGACATGGCAAGATTGGTTGCTCGCTAATTCTGTAAGCTTTCGTCGAGCACTACTAGCTTACCGTGATGGTGCTCGTCTACATGCAAGAACTAGCCCCAGTCAAGGACATTTCAACACGATTGAGGCCCAAGTTGCGCTGTTATCTCATGCTGGGTTTTCTCCTGTTGAAGCAGTTGCATTACTTATGACATTAGGAAGGTTTATTGTTGGGTGGGTCCTTGAGGAGCAGCAAGAAGAAATAAGATCAGACCCACCATTCGAAGCCGATCCAACTATATATCCACTCATGCTCCAAGGAGTGAATACCTTACAAAATATGAATGCGGATGACATTTTTGAAAATGGGATTCGTATGGTGATTATCGGTGCTGAAAGACAACTTGATATTAAAATGCAAACTTAACTCTATACTGCTTTAAGCAACTGTTCTATTTAGTAATAAAGCTTTTATCCTTAATTATTTAACATAATGGCTGTTATGCGAAACGAGATCTACCAGCTCTCGTTTTTTGTTATGGAAACTGCTAAAATTCAAATACGCCATTGACGTATAAAGAGTCCATGTTATTTATTGAAACCAGCATCTTTACCAAGCAAATTAAAGACCTTGTATCTGATGAGGAATATCGTCAACTTCAGCAAGATCTTTTGGTACAGCCTGATAGAGGTGACCTAATCAAGAATGGCGGTGGTATTCGCAAAGTACGTTGTGCTCAAGGTAACAAAGGGAAAAGTGGTGGGATACGGGTGATTTATTATTGGGTCACCGAGGATGATCAGATCTTTTTCTTAGTGGCTTATCCAAAATCAGTAAAAGATAATTTAACAGATAAGGAAACCGCCATTCTGCACCAACTCGTGAAGGAGCAATTTCATGGATAACAACTTATTTGATGACTTGGTTGCTTCAATCAAAGAAGCTGGAGCTATCAAACGTAAAGAAGTTAAAGCAAGCCGAGTTACAGAACTCGAATTGCCTGATATTAAAGAAGTACGTGAAAAAACTGGCTTGAGCCAAAATGAATTTGCTGCACGTCTACATATTAGCCCCCGTACCCTGCAAAATTGGGAACAGGGACGACGCTATCCAACTGGACCAGCAGCTACATTGATTCGAATTTTAGATGCTCACCCAAGCCTTATTTGAAAAAATTACTTAAAAAATGGGAGCTTAAGGCTCCCATTTTTATTTCGTATAAGGTGTATTATGTTAATTTTAGAAAATCTTCACTACTATTATTTTAAAATAAGCCTTATATCCAAGCATAAAACAAGGTTGTCTAGACTTCTTTTAACAGTAAAGTTATCATAAAACTGAATTTTATTTTTTAGGTAAGTTTATGCATTCTATCCGCATTCGTTAAGACACAACTATTTGCATAGTGACACTATTTTATAATGGTGGGCTTTTGTTGTGTCTTTAAGAATATATGCGGATATATAAAGTAAAAGTATGCTTAATTTATAAGTATGCTTTTAGTGCATAGTTTCCAGTTATAACTTAATTGACTAGCTATTTGTCCACCCTGTGGATGAATAGCTTTTTTTTTGGGAGGACACTGTGATGCTAGCTTTTGTTTTCACCTAAATCCTGTTTGCTGCATAAAAAATTTCAAGAGCTAAACAGGAGTAAATAAAAATGAGTTTAATTATTAAAGCGAGAAACATACGCTTGGATTATGCTGGGCGTGATGTTTTGGATATTGATGAATTGGAAATTCACTCTTATGACCGTATTGGTCTTGTGGGTGATAACGGAGCAGGAAAGAGTAGTTTACTCAAAGTACTTAATGGCGAAATTGTTTTAGCCGAAGCGACATTACAGCGTTTTGGTGATTTTGCACATATCAGCCAACTGGGCGGAATCGAAATAGAAACGGTCGAAGACCGGGCAATGTTATCTCGCCTTGGTGTTTCCAATGTACAAAACGACACAATGAGTGGCGGAGAGGAAACTCGTGCAAAAATTGCTGCCGCATTTTCCCAACAAGTACATGGCATTCTAGCGGATGAACCAACCAGCCACCTTGATCTCAATGGAATAGATCTACTTATTGGTCAACTTAAAGCATTTGATGGAGCATTACTTGTTATCAGTCATGACCGATATTTTCTTGATATGGTTGTAGACAAGATATGGGAGTTAAAAGACGGTAAAATTACGGAATATTGGGGTGGTTACTCGGATTACTTGCGTCAAAAAGAAGAAGAGCGACAACACCAAGCCGTAGAATATGAGCTGATGATGAAGGAACGGGAGCGATTAGAATCTGCTGTGCAAGAAAAACGCCAGCAAGCTAATCGATTAGACAATAAGAAAAAAGGAGAAAAATCCAAAAACTCTACCGAAAGTGCTGGACGACTTGGGCATGCAAAAATGACTGGCACCAAGCAAAGAAAACTGTATCAGGCAGCTAAGAGTATGGAAAAGCGTTTGGCTGCATTAGAAGATATTCAAGCACCAGAGCATTTGCGTTCTATTCGTTTTCGTCAAAGTTCAGCCCTAGAACTGCACAATAAGTTCCCGATTACGGCAGATGGTCTGAGCTTAAAATTTGGTAGCCGTACTATCTTTGATGACGCTAACTTTATAATACCGCTTGGCGCTAAAGTCGCTATAACTGGATCGAATGGAACAGGGAAAACGTCCTTGTTAAAAATGATATCAGAACGTGCTGATGGATTAACCATATCTCCAAAAGCTGAAATTGGCTACTTTACACAAACAGGATATAAATTTAACACGCATAAATCTGTGCTCTCCTTTATGCAGGAAGAGTGCGAGTACACAGTTGCGGAAATTCGTGCAGTATTGGCTTCAATGGGGATCGGAGCGAATGATATTCAAAAAAACTTATCCGACTTATCGGGAGGTGAAATCATCAAACTGCTTTTATCCAAAATGCTTTTAGGAAAATATAATATTTTGCTTATGGATGAACCAGGAAACTATCTTGACCTAAAAAGTATTGCCGCATTAGAAACAATGATGAAGTCCTATGCAGGAACTATTATCTTCGTATCTCATGACAAGCAATTGGTCGATAATATTGCTGACATTATCTACGAGATCAAAGACCACAAAATCATCAAGACTTTTGAGAGAGATTGTTAATGATAGCCAATCTAATCCGAACATTAATTATTGAACTCTTTAAAGGAAATTAAAAATGACAATTCAAGATATTCAATCACTTGCTGAAGCACACGGCTTGTTGCTTACGGACAAAATGAATTTCAATGAAATGGGCATTGATTTTAAGGTCGTTTTTGCTCTTGATACAAAGGGGCAACAATGGTTGCTGCGTATTCCTCGTCGTGATGGCATGAGGGAACAAATCAAGAAAGAAAAACGCATTTTAGAATTGGTAAAAAAACATCTTTCTGTAGAGGTTCCTGATTGGAGAATTTCATCTACAGAATTAGTGGCTTATCCCATACTTAAAGATAATCCTGTTTTAAATTTGGATGCTGAAACCTATGAAATAATTTGGAATATGGACAAAGATAGCCCGAAATACATAACATCTTTGGCAAAAACCTTATTTGAAATCCATAGTATTCCTGAAAAAGAAGTTCGGGAAAATGATTTGAAAATTATGAAACCTTCAGATTTAAGACCTGAAATAGCAAACAATTTGCAGTTAGTAAAATCTGAAATTGGTATAAGTGAGCAATTGGAAACCCGCTACAGAAAATGGTTGGATAATGATGTTCTATGGGCAGATTTCACCCAATTTATACATGGCGATTTATATGCTGGGCATGTACTAGCTTCAAAGGATGGAGCTGTTTCAGGCGTTATTGATTGGTCAACAGCCCATATAGATGACCCAGCGATTGATTTTGCTGGGCATGTAACTTTGTTTGGAGAAGAAAGCCTCAAAACTCTAATCATCGAGTATGAAAAACTAGGGGGTAAAGTTTGGAATAAACTATATGAACAGACTTTAGAAAGAGCAGCGGCCTCTCCTTTGATGTATGGTTTATTTGCCTTAGAAACTCAAAATGAAAGCCTTATCGTTGGAGCAAAAGCTCAGTTGGGAGTTATATAATTTAAAAATATGATTGCTGAGAACTGCCTTGTTTTGAAACTTGGTTGGCTTTAATTAGTTTTTAGTATTCTTTATAGAAAATGCCTCGATCAAGGGGCATTTCTAACAATCATTTAACATAAAATTTCTTATGTGAAGTAACCTGAATGCAGCGGTGCCCCATTGGGGGCGCGTTGAGATAAGCCTCTTTTAGATAACTTTAGCAACTCGATAGACAGTTGCAACTCCACAATTCACTGCTTTGGCAATTTCTTCCTTAGTCATATTGCCAACTACTAGCAATTCTTTTATTCGTTTATGTTTAGCCTCATTTGCCTTCTTGCCTGTTGGTTTGTAACCCGAACGTGCCAGGCCCTGCTTAATACGTTCTATACGTTTCTCATTGTCTAGGCGGGCCATTGTTGCCAGAAGATCAATCAACATATTGTTGATGAGTTCCAAGATTGAATGAGTAATGCTGTCACTGGTTTGAATCATTTGGTAGGTAGTAGGAAGATCTGCTACGACTAAACGAAGTCCCTTCTCCTGGATCCTGCGCTTCAGCTCTTGAAAATCTCGTTGGGTTAGGCGTGATAAGCGGTCAATACTTTCAACTAACAATGTGTCACCTTGATTTGCTTCTGACAGTAGCTTATTCAATTCAGGTCGGTCTAACTTCGTACCACTATAGTTTTCCACGTACACAATGGTTTCACCCAAATTCAAGTTTTGGTTTAGATCCTGAAGAATCTGCAAAGCCCTTTCTGCATCTTGATCTTTAGTTGAAGCTCGTAGATAAATACGTGTATTCATTTCTATCATTTAATCTTAATTCTATTAGATTAATGATAATACTATCATTTAATTATTGCATTAAGTCTAATGATAGATATTGTATGCGATTTGGCTCGCTATCATTCAGGTATAGTCTTTTGATAAAAAAAGCATGACTAAAAGCCATGCCTTGGGAATTCGTATAACGTGTATTATGTTAATTTTAGAGAATCTTAAAAAATACTTTTATGAAAAATAAAATTGAAGATTTAAAATCAACAATTCAAGAACTAATAGAATTGTTTGAAGAACAGAATTTAGAACATTGGGCAGAAATGTATAAAAGAATACTGTTCTATATTGATGATGATCTAGAATACGCAAAATATAAAATACAAAGTACCATTGGAGGAATGGGATCAATGGATGATATCGTTTTATATCGCAATGGTGATCCACTTATCAAAGAAAACAATCGTTTGGATTACTTAAGAAGTAAATTATATGTTTTTTGCGAAAGCTAAATTATTCTTAATATCGCTAATTTAACATAATGGCGATTATACGAAAGGCCCTTGTTAGAACCCATTTAAAGTGTCTATATTCTCACCAATAAAAATGTCTGGTTTATGATGGTTTTTATCACCATGGACTGGATATAAAATATAGATGCTGATCACTATGTCTGATAAAGAAATTCAACGTCTTGCAGTTCTGCAAGACGTTAGAGATCATCGTATTACCCAGGTCCGTGCTGCTGAAATCCTGAATCTTTCCACCCGTCAAATTACCCGGTTATTGCAGAAACTCAATCAAGATGGTGTCTCAGGTATGGCACATGCCAGTCGTGGTCAACCAGGTCATCGTCGCCATGATGACTTGTTAAAATCAAAGTGCCTTTCCATTATTGCTGAACATTTGCTGGGCTTTGGACCCACCTTGGCGCATGAGAAGCTCAGCAGCATGTTTGGTCTGCATATCCCTGTAGAAACGGTTCGTCGCTGGATGACTGCAAATGACCTGTGGATTCCTCGATCCAAGCGTCTGAAACGTCCGTATCAGCCTAGATATAATCGTGATTGCTTCGGTGAGCTGATCCAGATCGATGGCTCATATCATGACTGGTTTGAAGGCCGAGCTTCCAAATGCTGCTTGCTGGTTTATATCGATGACGCCACTGGAAAGCTGTTGCATCTGCGCTTTTGTGAGGCTGAAACGACCTTTGATTATATGCTTTCAACCCGAGCCTACATTGAGCAATACGGCAAGCCTTTAGCGTTTTATAGCGATAAACACTCGGTATTCCGAGTGAATCAGAAATCGAGCCAAGATAGCCAGATCACGCAATTTGGGCGGATTCTGAATGAGTTAAATATTGATATTATCTTCGCCAACTCACCCCAGGCCAAAGGCCGTGTGGAACGTGCCAATAGAACACTCCAGGATCGCCTGATCAAGGAAATGCGCCTAGAAGGTATCTGTTCAATTGCCGAGGCAAATGCCTGGCTGCCCTGCTTTATTGAGCATTTCAATCAGAAGTTTGCCAAGTGTGCGCGAAACTCAAAGAATTTACATCGGCCATTAACCGAATCTGATCTTGAACTGGATGATATTTTTACCTGGCAGGAACCGCGTAAGGTCACCAAGAATCTGCCCCTGACCTATGACAAATGTATTTATCTGCTTGAACCGATAGAGCTGAATCATAAGCTTGTTGGGCAATATATTTCATTTCTGGAGTACCCGGATGGGACTGTGGCCCTCATGCACGAGGGACGAAAGCTCAACTACAGCATTTTCAATAAATTAGCTGGGCTACAGCAGAATGAGATCGTTGAGAATAAACGGTTAGGTACAGTTCTGGCACATATTCAGCAACAGCATGAAGAGTTGGAAAAACAGAATAAACGTTCCCGTCTCAAGAAAAGTATGCCGAGTCGTAAAGCTCAGAAAGCTGTTATTGAACAAAGAAAGTTAAATCCTGTGCTTGACTCTTGTGGTTAAAAACAGGACATTTTAAATGGTTTATCGCATAGACATTTTAATTGGTGAATAACACAGTGTTGTAAGCCCAAAATAGAAATATCCGCTTTCAGACTCTGGCATTGATTATGCCACCTAACATTAAAAGTGACATTGGCCATACGTTTTTAGCCAAATTATGCGTTGCCCAGATCCTCAGTATTAATCGGTAGAAAGTGTGCGTGATCTAGACTGCTCAAGCATAGATATTTGAGTACTTTCCGCCTGCAAAACTGGGTTAAGACGATTACTTTTCAATTTGATTTGCAAGCGCAGTTCATTATTGGAGTCCGTATTACACTTAGCATATGGTGCATAAATTTACGTGCTTCATCGAGCAATTCGGTTGTATACATATCGAGATTCCTGAGATCATGACTGGTCAGCCGTATAGAATGAGCTGGAGCAAGATCTCTAATAAATTATTGTTATTGTTTATTTTTTAATTTAATTATTTTTATTCAATTTATAAAATCGTTCTAATCATTATTTTTATTTTCAAACGCTCTGATGAGCTGATTTAAGCATCTGGGAGATGCACTGATCAGCTTCATCCGATTCTGTCTTTCCCCAATCAATTGAGGAAAGACATCATTCAGTTTTAAGCACTACGCTTCAAACCTTCAATTCGTAGTGAGTCAGTCATATTTAACAATAGTTGTTCGGTTTTTTTCCAGCCCAGACATCCATCAGTGACTGACTGACCATAAGTCATTTGCTCAGAAATTTTTTGATTCCCGTCAACAAGATGACTTTCTAGCATTACACCACGAACATTGGTCTGTAAGCGTTCTGCCACGATCTGCTCCAGTACTTCAGGCTGCAGCATCGGATTTTTTGAGCTATTGCCATGACTACAGTCAATCACCAATGCGGGTAAGTCGATCTGATGTTTGGCGCGGATTTTCTCAATTTCTGACAATTGATAATTTGGTCCGCTATTCGAGCCACGTAAAATCAAATGTGCTTTAGGATTACCTTGCGAGTGTAAAATGCATGGCAAACCGGATTGGCTCATTCCCAGGAATTGATGCGGATGAGAGGCAGACTGAATGGCATCCAGAGCAATTTGAATCGAACCGTCAGTACCATTTTTGAAACCAATGCTATATGGCATATGGCTGGAAATTTCGCGATGAATTTGCGATTCGCTGGTACGTGCGCCAATCGCACCCCAAGCTAGTAAGTCATCGAAATAAGCTGTTGCCATCGGGCTAAGGATTTCAGAGGCAATCGGGAGACCCATTGCAATAATTTTGAGGTATAGGTTACGGGATTTTTCCAAGCCCAATTGCATATTGGATGAACCATCCAGATTTGGATCGTAAAGGAAACCTTTCCAGCCTACCGTAGTCCGTGGTTTTTCGATATAAGCACGCATCACTAGGAAAATCTGATCAGATACCTGTGACTGAAGCTGTTTTAATTTTTCTGCATAGTCTAGCGCGGAGGCTTCATCATGAATGGAACATGGGCCGGTGACCACCATCAAACGATGATCCTTGCCTTCTAATATATTTTGAATGGTTTGACGATGTTCAGCGACTTGGCTGGCCAATTGCGGAGACAGTGGCAATTGCTGCTTAAGCTGCTGAGGTAAAATTAAAATGCTTTCAGCATGATGTTGTTGTGATGTAATTGGGGTATTCATGACTTTAATCCTGGGACTGGCAATCAGTCCAAACTTTTATTTGAGCGTTATGGGTCTAATCGAAGGTGTTGTGAGTGTCATTAGCTGACTAAAATAAGACCAATAAAAGTTGTTAAAGTATGAATAGTTAAAGTTTGTCATGGCTGTCTCCAAAATATTGTAAAAAATGAAAGGCATAAAAAAACCTGATCAGGGTTGCCGATCAGGTATAAACTGGTGGGCAACCTTTTCATTGCCCAAACGCATTCAGGCAATTAGCTAAACTGCCAGAAATAAAAATATGCGTTTGAAATGATAGGTTGCTTTAACATGTTATGTCTTTCATAAAATGTGATTCTGAAATTAAAATACGCGCTCTGGGATCATTTGACAAGCATTAAATATAAAAAAATATTTATTAACTTTTCTACTTTTATTTATCGATTCATCAAAGCGTGATATATATCACTAAAAGTGGTAAAACCCACAAACTTATCGCGGGTTTTACCAAAGAAACTTCATTTTAATCCGAAGATTAAAAATTAACGTGAAACACGATTCCAGGCATCACGCACTGCAAATTTAGCCTGTTCCCAGTTTAAACGTGATTGACCTTTCATTTGTTCCCATTTCAATCTCAAATCAGGTTCTACGTCTTCAAAACGAGTATGGGCATCATAGCTGCCACGGTTTTCATAACCAACTCGATAGGCCGTATCATAATCACGGTCATAATCCAGATCGCTATAGGTGGTACGAGCATCTGAATAGTATGGCGTATTGATCGAATTATCACGCCAGTAAGCCTGTTCTTCTGTTGGATTTATAGCTTCGCCTACACCTTTACCTGCCAGACCGCCAACAACAGCACCGACTACACCACCGACAGCGACACCCACCGGACCGCCTGCAGCACCAATAGCTGCACCTGCTGCTGCGCCACCTGCAGCACCGACACCTGTACCTACAGGATGTGCGCCAGGTTCACCAGTAATTGGATCAGCATTTAAATCATCGCGGACATCTTTAGGCGCATTCTTAATTACATCACGATCAAAATTATCATTCGACATAGAGCTTATCCTTATTCTTTAAAATGGTTTTATCACGTATCTTCATACGTCCTATTTAATATAAGCATCTGGCATGTAATGACATTAGCAGGCGTGTGTTGTTTCAGTGACTCTCTGTGAGGCTTTCATGCACTAATGTATCCTGAATCAAGTGAAAGCCGCATAAAAAAGACCGGTTTAAAACCGGTCTTTTTTAGATTAAAACAGCTTAGTCAAAATGAATGACTGTACGGATCGACTTGCCTTCATGCATCAGGTCAAAAGCTTCATTGATCTGATCTAATGGCATGGTATGTGTCACAAAAGGCTCAAGTTGAATTTTACCTTTCATGGATTGCTCTACCATTCCCGGCAATTGTGAACGGCCTTTCACCCCACCAAACGCAGTACCCATCCATTTACGACCTGTGACTAACTGGAATGGACGGGTTGAAATTTCTTTACCTGCACCGGCTACTCCAATAATCACTGATTGACCCCAGCCACGGTGCGCACATTCTAATGCTGAATGCATTACATCTACATTACCGATACATTCGAATGAATGGTCTACACCCCAACCAGTCATTTCGACGATCACTTGCTGGATCGGCTGATCATAGTCTTTTGGATTCAGGAAATCTGTCGCACCAAACTGTTTCGCCAGTTCAAATTTATCCGGATTGGTATCAATCACAATGATACGACCGGCTTTGGCCTGACGTGCGCCTTGCACTACAGCAAGACCGATACCCCCTAAACCAAATACTGCAACACTGTCACCTTCCTGAACTTTCGCCGTGTTATGCACCGCACCAATACCAGTAGTCACACCACAACCCAGCAGGCAGACATGCTCATGGTTGGCTTCAGGATTAATTTTTGCCAGAGAAACTTCAGCAACCACGGTATATTCTGAAAAAGTTGAACAACCCATATAGTGATAGATCGGCTCGCCATTATAAGAGAAACGGGTTGTACCATCTGGCATGACACCTTTACCTTGGGTCGCACGCACAGCAACACACAGGTTGGTCTTACCTGACTTACAGAACAAGCATTCGCCGCACTCAGCAGTATAAAGCGGAATCACGTGATCGCCCGGTTTCAGGCTGGTGACGCCTTCACCGACTTTCAACAACCACACCCGCACCTTCATGACCTAAAATTGCAGGAAATACACCTTCAGGATCTTCACCAGACAAGGTAAATGCATCGGTATGACACACGCCTGTATGGCTAATTTTTACCAGTACTTCACCTGCTTTTGGTGGAGCAACATCCACTTCTACAATTTCTAATCGCTAGCCTGGACCAAACGCAACTGCTGCACGTGATTTCATGTAAAACTGTCCTTTTTTTGCTGATTTACAGATGACTAACAGTAACCTCTTTCTATTCGGAGATTCAACTATTAACATCACCAGATAAGGAATAAAAGATCCTATAATTAATGGAACATCAATGACTAAACCTTCGCCCTTTGTATGTTTGAGCATTTTTACTTTTAGCATCATGCTTTCTGGCTGTGAACTGGCTCCCAATACTGCTGAAGAAGCGAAAATCACGCCGGTTCGACCGGCGCACTGGATCGACAATCAACTTTCAAAACAGCAGATCAATAGTGGTAAAACGGCTTTCTTGCCGCTCTATGATGGTTTTATGAGTATGGCAGCACGTCTGCACCTGATTAACAAGGCCAAATATCATCTCGACCTGCAATATTACATCTGGAAAGATGATTATATTGGCAATATGATCTTATCCCAGCTCTTAAAAGCCGCCGATCGCGGTGTCAAAGTGCGTGTCCAGATTGATGATCAAAATGGTACCCAGCTTGATGACAAGCTTCTTGCTCTAAGCCAACATCCAAATTTTGAAGTCCGGATTTTTAATCCCTATAAATTTCGTCATTTACGTGCGCTGGATTATGGCTTCCGGATGAAAAAGGTCAATCATCGCATGCACAATAAATTAATCATTGCGGACGGAACTGCAGCCGTGACTGGTGGCCGCAATATCAGCAGTGAATATTTTGATGCCAGTGAAGATTTTCAATTCACCGATGTGGATATATTCTTCGCGGGGCAAAGCGTAACAGATGCCAATCAGACCTTTATTAACTTCTGGAATGATGATCTGAGTTATGACGTTCGACAGGTCTTGAATGATACCGGCCATCCTGAAATGCTCAAAAGGCTCAGAACTGAATTTGAACGTGAAGATGTTGATGAAACTGAACTTAAACGCCGGGTGGGTATTGCCGAGAAACAAGTCGAACAACACTTAAAAAAACAACCGATGCACTGGGCTCCGGCTTATTTTGTTGCGGATAGTCCCGCAAAAGCCCGTCCTCATGCCAAAAATGGCGATTATATTTATACCCATATGCTTGAATTAATGGGTGAGCCAAAAAAACATCTGGAACTAGTGTCCTCATATTTTATTCCCACGCAAAAAGGGGCCGACTATTTAACCCGCCGTGCGCAACAGGGTGTGAAAATCAGAATCCTGACTAACTCTTTTCAGGCCAATGATGTGGCCGCAGTGCATGCCTATTACCAGCAATACCGTCAGCAATTATTGAAAAGTGGCATCGAACTCTGGGAATTTAAACCCTACATTGTCCGTCCGGAACGGACCTGGTATGAAATTATGACCGGAGACATTATCCCGGCTAAAAACAAAAATAGCTCCAGTTTGCATGCCAAGTTTTTTGATCTGGATGGCATGGTTTTTGTCGGTTCATTTAATTTTGATCCGCGTTCAGCCTATCTGAATACCGAAGTCGGTCTGGTCATTGAGTCGGAAGATTTTCAGAAGGAAATTACCAGTGCGATGGATCAGTTCTTACCACGCGTGGCTTATCAGCTTAAGCTGAATGAAAAAAATGAAATGATTTGGCTAGAACATCAAAAAGATGGCCGTAGCATTCAACATTCACATGATCCGGAAACTACAAAATTCCAGCGTTTTATGATGAATCTGGTGACGAAATTTCCTGGTGAATGGCTAATGTAATGACATTGGAATGACCTAAAAATTACATGGCATGAAAAGCCCCTATTTTGAGAATGGCCGATTAATCGAACTTAGCCCAATCATCGTTTAAAGGGTTTTACAGTCGATTGCGCTTACTTTAGAATTACACTTTTCTCGTATTTTGCGCTTGTTCGCCCTCCACTCCCATGCAATTTTTTGATTTAAGCCGTCAGTTTAAGTTCAGTGATATTCTCATGCCTGTAAAAACTCTCCATGATTTATCCCAGCAAGAATGGTATTTGGCCAAAATTCGGGTGGAACATGACTGTTTGTCCGACTCCGATACGGTCGAGGGACAGGTAGTTTTGAAATCCAGTGAAAATATTCAGCTCGAACTGGAATGGCAGATTCAGGATAGTAGTTATGAATTACAGGTTTTATTTAAAGGTGTAGAAACTGAAGCCACTGATGAGACCGGTATCATGTTGAAAGGTGCACAACTGGTCGATGAACAGCAGCAAGTACTCTCTGCCCAAGCGTTAAGCTTATGGATTGATGGTACTCTTTTGCCGATGTTGCCTGAGATCCGTCAGGAAATTAAAGCACGTTTAAATTTGTGGGATTATGTCGAATACGATGACTAATCGCCGAATTTTGCATTTTTTAAAGAGCCCATGTGGCTCTTTTTTATAATCTGAGTGACGTTTTAGATTGATTAAACTGCCCTATCTTCAATTTTTTCAGGCAATGCCAAGCTAAATAAGTTGTTATAAAATTTATAAAAAATAAAAAGAGAATCACGACATGATTTCTGATAGTGAATGGCAACAGATTCGTCAGGTGGTCGCTGATGCACAACGGGCTGCCATGCATTGCTCTATTGCAACAGTCAACCCCAAAGGCTTTCCTAGTATTACTCCGATTGGAACCATATTTCTCAACAAAAAGACCAGTATCGGTTTCTTCTTTGATACTTATTCCACTACTTTTTCTGAGAATTTACAGCATCAGCCGATGGCATGCATACAGGCTGTGAACAGTAGCAAACTGTTTTGGTTTCATTCGTTACTTAAAGGTAAATTTAAGCGTTATCCAGGAGTACGCTTATATGCAGAAATTGGTCCTTTACGTCCGGCCTCGCTTGAGGAAATACGACAGGTGGAGTCGCGTATTCGAGCTTTAAAATGGACCAAAGGTAGTCAGTTAATCTGGTCCAGCTTTCATCATGTCCGGGAGATTAAGATCAATAGCTATCGCTGGGTCGAATATCCAAATATGAATAAATAAAGCCACCAACTTACAAATAGTAAGTTTATTTCTTATCTGCAGCCCAGAAACTTCTTTAACTATTTTCACCTGATTATTGGATTAAATATTAAACCAGACCCACATGTTCAAACATTGTCCGGTAACTTTCGGCTTTTTTCTCCAGAGAAACCGGATATGCTCGAGAAGATGAAGGCATGCGATATAAATACAGATCACGTCCGACAAAATGGGCCTGACTTGACTGACCAATACTCGGCTTTAAAGTCCCTTCAGGCATGGACAGCATCATGGTGTCTGTGGCCTTGTCGCCTGTGGTCATAATATGATTGCACTGCGGCATTTGGCTGAGCAGTTGCTCAATATTGGTAGGTACTACTATTTCCAAAAACTTGTCTGAAGCATTGTCCTTTAAACGCCGGATCTGATAACCACTATCAAAAATTGCAATCCCCGTTTCTGTTAAAAAATCCCGGATTAATTGTTCCTGAAATTTTTTATTGGGTAGATCTAAAAAGTAATCTTTATTTTCAAAGAAAATCAGTCCAAAAATCCGCCACATATCATTCTGATAATTCGGATAATAAAAGTTCATTTTCCAACGCGTTGCAGGTGGCGGGAAGCTGCCCAACATCAGTAATTTGGCATTGGGCGGTAAAAATGGCGGTAGTGGATGGGTTTCAATATCAGACATAGAATTAACTAAATTAAGAGATTTCAACTATTTTAGAAGGTCTTCCGAATCTTGCCAGCTACTTCTTGTCCCCAAAGTGTATAAACTTCCTTACTCGGATGAAAACCATCTGCAGCCATTTGTAAATTCATGGCACGATACTTCTCAATATCATATTCAATCCATTGCATATTCACTTGCTGATTCACAAATTTTTCCAATTTCAAATTCATGTGTTTAGCATATTTGCCAAATAGCCAAGCCGAAGGATTCGGTAGTGCTGGAAACATATTCATTGGCGGTACACCGGCAGCAATAATCAGTTTCGGACTAAATTTTTGCTGGATTTTGCTATAAAGCTGTTCCTGTTTCTGAATCCAGACCTCGGCAGGCATCAGTTTGGTCACGTCATTGACGCCAACTGAAGTGATGATTACATCATAGTGCTGGACTTCCATCTGGTCCAAAGCACGAATCACTTTTGAGCTGGTATCGCCGGTTTTGGCCTGTAATTTCCATTCAATTTCAAAGTTATTTTTCAGTTCATGCAGAATTCCACCCAGTAATGCATCATCCTGATGTTCTACGCCTACACCTGCCGCCGCGGAATCTCCTAAAATGAGCAGAGAAAGTTTTTTGCCTGTTCCTGTTCGACCTTCACGTTTTCCCTGTGGTTCAGGCAACTTCAAGGTATTTTTCTTGACGCGATTACCCTGAATGATAAGTGCAGGAATTAAGGCAATGGTGGCAGCTTTCAGCAACATAGCGGGCTAATTTATATAAAGATATACTTGATTTTACCTGAGTTTATTCTTTTGAACTATTTCCTCAACAGTCATTTTAGATGAATAATCACTTAAATTTTGCTGAGATAGGATTCTTGTAAAATATAGGCTTATACATTTTGCCATTGAATAAATTACAAAGGATAAATATAAAAAAATCCCGCTTTAAAACGGGTTTTTTTATGAAAATCAAAGCTTAGATTTTATAGTCATTCCAGCGATTCATACGCTTAAAAGTTCCCACATCATTAAAACGCACGCCCACTTCTTTCATTACTTTATGCGCCGTTTTGGACGTCAGTTGACGGATATAAAATGGCTCTTTGACCACAAAATGATGAATCGCATGGGTCGAACCAAAATTACAGCAGAATAACTGGAACGGAACCATCCACCATGGATTGAGCACTTGGGTTTGTTTGATCACATCACGTGGATCAATATCGCCATAGTAATGCATATTTGAGCTGACAAACTGCAAGCTAAAAGAACGGATAAAGTTCGGAATCACCCAGATGACTGCCAGCAGATTTACGATTGGCATAGCATCGACAATGCCTTGCGACCAGAGCATCTCATAACCGAATAGCGGTGCAACTGCATTTAAACCATGAAAGACCACAAACAGGTAGCACAATCCATAGTAAATAATGCTGAGAGGTAAAAAGCCAAATAACTGAGAAATCATGGCAATTTTATGTTCTTTTTCAGGCTGTTTTTCCAGAAAAAGATGAATCATTTTAAACATCTGAAATGGACGCAGATACACTGACATCAACTGGTCACTAATCACCAGAATTCGGCGAATGCCCCAAGGCATACCATTACTGATGCCACGTTCTTCCAGGTCATGTTCAGTGCCTGAATATTTATGATGATGCAAATGTAAACGACGACGTGCCCACGGACTAATGGTGTTTGGACGTGCCAACCAGACCAGTGCCAGCATCAGATGATGTGCCCAAGGTGTTTTTTTGAAATACATATAATGAATCAGGTCATGTTCCAATTCATGGGTCAATGATGCAAAAATCGCAATCAAGGGAATGGTAAACCATACTGAGAGATAACCTGTTCCATATGCTACCGCGCATGCAATCATGCCTGCCCAGGCGAAGCCTAAAATACTCGCACCGATAAAGTTCTGATGTTTGAGTATGGGATAACGAGCACGCACCTCTTCCCCGGCCTGGGTAACGATACTTCTGACCTTGGAGATTCGCTGCTGGTCAGTCATATCCGCAGATGTAGACATATGGACAACCTTTAATTTCTGAACGGTTGTACATTAAAGGAAATTCTAAAAAAGAGAAGTTATCTTTCCACTTTTAGAGTGAGTATGTCTAAGTTTTGGACAGTTTGGAAAAGTTCTTAAAATTGGCGAAAATTAGGAAAAGTAAAAGATGGTCTTTCTCATGAAACGAAAATTTAAAAGTAATTGATTTAATTGCAAATTCATCAATAAAATAAAAATATAATTTTTGATAATTTAAAACTTTATTTTAATAATCAATATATTAGGATTTATAAGATTTCGCTTTTTTGTAAATTCAAGCTATACATTTTTTAGAAAAAAATACTGATTCAGAAATTTTTCTCAGTTTGTCATAAAAAATAAAAAGAGAAGCGCTCTAGCTTCTCTTTTTATAGATCTAAGAGCGCTTTTAACCTAACTTGTTCACCAGTTTAAGTGGTAATACTTTCATGGCTAGACCGAGTGGCAACCAAGGCCATTTCGGCACATAAGCCTTAACTGGTGCTTTTTCAATTTCTGCTGCCAATAAACGCGAACCAGTTTTTTCATCTACTTCAAAAGGTAGCTTTTTTGCCCCTTCATTAATTTCAGTACGAATATATCCTGGGAAAATGGTGGTCACTTTTATTGGCGTATCGATCAATTCAGCTCGAATGCCTTCCGCTAAATGAGCCACGCCGGCCTTACTTGCACCATAAGCTGTTAAATGTTTTGGCATACCGCGCATTGCACTCATAGATGAAATCATCACCAGATGGCCAGAGTTTTGTGCACGGAAGATTTCAACTGCAGCTTCACATTGTGCTAATGCCGAAATAAAGTTGGTTTCAACCGTGGCTTTATTGATAGCAAAATTACCTTTACCAATCCGGCGGCCCTCACCGACACCAGCATTCACAATAACTCGGTCAATGGTGCCAAAGTCTTCTTTAAAAGCACGAAACACTTCAAACACTTGATCGTAATCGGTGACATCTAGTGTTTTGGCAATGACTTTGATGCCATATTGGCTTTCCAGTTCCTGCTTTAAGATTTCCAGACGCTCCAAACGACGTGCACAAATCGCCAGGTTATAGCCTTTTTTCGCAAATTCACGTGCCATACCGGCGCCGATCCCTGAACTTGCACCGGTAATTAAAATTGTTTTAGCCATGTATTTACCCTATTCCTTTATTTTTCTAGCGTATTAGGTTCTCAATCTCATTTTAAATCCAGGTCAATAAGTCTGGACGCTGTGCTTTAATAAAATGATGTTCATTTAAACTGAGTAGTTGCGGTTCATTACCCACCAGACGTAGTGTCGTGATACTGGTATTGGTAATCGCCCAGTTCAGAGCAAAGGTTTTCTCCGGACTAAGGCCCAAAATTTTGCCTACAGCCACAGAAATCACCCCACCTGAGGTATAAACTACTGCATAGCGTGGTCGGCTTTTGGACAACTGGTCACACAGATTTTCTAAGCCGCTTTCCACACGTGCTTTGAAACTTGGCCAAGATTCATCATATTCATGGTGATAATCATCGCCAGTCCAGCGTGTAATTGCACCGCTAAAAATCTTGCTCAGATAATCCCGTGGATTTTCATGTTCTGATACATCCTGTTTCAGCAATTCAGGCTGATTAAAGCGTGGCTCATAACGAGCAAATACCTGCTGATGATTAAACTCATTCCAGGCACTATCGGTCAGAATCTCGCTTTCCGGAAAACATTCGTCCAGTGATAATTGCGCTGTCTGTTGATGGCGTTGCATGGAGCCAGCCACCACATAAGGCGCTTCTTTCAGGATTTCGTCAAAATAGCGACCCAAAAGTTTTGACTGTAACTCTCCGTTGGGCGAAAGTTGATCGTAACTTTCTGCGCCAAAAGAGGCCTGGCCATGCCGGATCAAGTAAATGGTTGTCATTTTGGCATTATCTCTTTAAATTTAAGCACATACTTTTGTGCAATCTCATTGGCTTCCAGTTTTTGCTTGCCAATCAGTTTTAAGGCACGAATATGCAAGGCATGAATCACCACCCAAAAATCCTTGAACGCTGGATTATTAGTCTGTTTATGGTAATAACGATAATAGATCTGCTGGGCAATCACCGCGAGGCGGAAAATTCCAAACACCTCATAAAACGCCCAGTTTTCCGGTTGCAGGCCGGTTTTTCCCAAGTAGTAATCCACCACTTCTTTACGGGTAAACATACCTTTTAGATTGGTCGGCTGGCGGCGTGTTGCCTTAAAGATGGCATTGTCAGTATCTTCCACCCAATAGGCTAAAGCAGAACCTAGGTCCATGAGCGGATCGCCGAGTGTCGCCATTTCCCAGTCCAGTACGCCAATCACTTCAGTTGGATTACCTGGATTTAAAATGACATTATCAAAACGCCAGTCATTATGAATGACACAGGTTTTAGAGTCTGATGGAATATTATCTTTAAGCCAATTACGCACATATTTAAACGATGGAACATTAAGCGTTTTGGCTTTTTCATAACGGGCATCCCAGCCTTCGACCTGACGGCGACAATAGCCTTCACCCTTACCGAGATTTTCAAGTTCAGTTCCTTGATAAGGCACCTGATGCAATTCGATCAGTTTATCAATCACATTGATACATAAAGTCCGGATATCGGATTCAGTAAGCTGCAGCTCAGCTGGCATTTTGGCGCGAGGAATAATTCCTTCAAGCCGTTTCATCACATAGAAATCACAACCAATCACTGATTCATCCTGACAAAGCGCGACCATTTCAGGCACGACGGGATAATGTTCAGCCAAGGCTTTCTGCACATGATATTCACGTGCCATATCATGGGCTGATTTGGCTTTGGTACCTTGTGGCGGACGACGTAAAATTAAATCGGCATTGGCATACTGTAAACGGTAGGTCCAGTTTGAAGCTCCGCCTGAATATTGGGTCACTTGCACAGGGCCTTCAACATTCACATTTTGCTGAATTAACCAATTGGTGATGGCTTGTACATCCAGTTCTTCACCTGCACGAACTGCTCCACCTACATCAATAACCGCCATAATTTTTCCTTAAAATTTTTTAATACGTTGCAATTTTCTAGTTAAAGCCAGCTTATTTTTTGCGACGAGTACTGTAGCCACGTTTTGCCAGTTCCAGTTTGGCAATCATGCCCTTATGCACTTCGTCCGGGCCATCAGCCAAACGCAAGGCACGTGCCTGAGCAAAAAATCCGGTTAATGGTGTATCCCGAGAAACACCAGCACCGCCGTGGATCTGGATGGCCATATCAACAACTTTTTCCAGCACACTTGGCGCAACGACTTTAATTGCAGAAATTTCAGTCAATGCTGCCATATTCCCTAAAGTATCCATTTTATAGGCGGCATACAAGGTCAAAAGACGCGCCTGATCAATCGCAACCCGTGCTTCCGCGACACGTTCCAAGTTACCGCCGAGTTTTAAAATCTCTTTGCCAAATGCTGTCCGGCTCATACCACGGTCAATCATCAACTCTAAGGATTTTTCCGCAGCACCAATACAGCGCATGCAATGATGAATACGGCCTGGTCCTAAACGACCTTGAGCAATTTCAAAACCCTGACCGGCGCCACCAATAAAATTCGCTACCGGAACGCGGACATTTTCAAAACTGACTTCGCCGTGGCCATGTGGTGCATCGTAGTCACCAAACACTGGCAGCATACGTTCAATTTTTACCCCTGCGGTATTTATCGGAACTAGAACCATCGAATGCTGATGATGACGGTCTTTTGTTTCATCTGGAGTATGTGCCATAAAAATAATGATTTTGGCGTTAGGATCGCCCAGACCTGATGACCACCATTTACGGCCATTCAAAACAATCTCATTACCTTCCACCATCGCCGTTGCCTGCATATTGGTGGCATCACTGGATGCAACTGCAGGTTCAGTCATACAAAAGACTGAACGGATTTTTCCTTCTAAAAGTGGCATCAGCCATTCTTGTTTTTGTTCTTCAGAACCATAACGCCACAATACTTCCATATTGCCGCTATCTGGCGCATTACAGTTAAATACGACTGGTGCAATCAGGCTACGACCTGAAAGTTCGGCAATATGTGCATATTCCTGAACCGATAAACCCTGGCCACGTTCAGGACAAGGGAGAAACATATTCCAGAGGCCAGCTGCCTTGGCTTTGGCTTTTAAGCTTTCCAGTTCTGCAGGCCATTGCCATTTGGTCCAGTCGCCGCCTTGGTTCAACTCATGAACTTGCTGCCAGAAATCAGCTTCAACTGGTTCAATTTCCTCAGCAATAAAGTTTTTGGTTCTATTTAAATAATCTTGTGCACGTGCTGAAAGCTCAAACATCTCTTTATCCCTCTAAATATTCTAATTCATACGCTTTACAACACCTTAACCCAAAACCTATTATGAATAAAATGATTTTACTCCATACATTATTATGCATAGCATTCATTCTAAAACAGTCATGGACCTGCGAAATTTTCATCGTATCGACATTAACCTTTATCCGCTTTTTATGGCAATTTATGAGCAGAACAGTATTTCTAAAGCTGCACAGATTTTATCAGTTAGCCAGTCTGCTGCCAGTCATGCTTTACAACGTTTAAGACAGCATTTACAAGATGATTTATTTGTACGTACTGGTAGCAAAATGCAGCCTACGCCGTTTGCGGAACAGATCTATCCTGAGCTGAAGAATGCACTTTTTTCGATTCAAAATATTTCAATACAGCATCAGCAGTTCAGACCAGAAATGATTCAGAGTTTGAAAATTGCCGTTCATGATGAAATTGAGCCAATGATCTTTCCCAGACTCGTTCAGCACTTTCAGCAACTCAATCTGGAAATTCAACTTAGCAGCATGAAGCTGGACCGTAAAAATATAGCAGCAGACCTCGCCTCTCAACAGATTGATTTTGTCATAGATCTGGAACAAAACATTGCTGAAAAAATCCAGTTTGAACGCCTGGTGCAAGATGAATTTGTAGTGTGTACACAATTAACAGAAATGAATGAGCAGATTTATCTTGCCTCGCCTCATATTGGCGTGTCATCACGCCGTACTGGTGTTTTGGTTGAAGATATTTATTTAAGTCGGAAACAATATTCACGACAGATTTTTTTACGCTGTCAGCATTACTCAACTGCTCTGCAAATTCTGGAGCAGCAAAAGACAGCCATGCTGACTATTCCTAAAAATGTATTGACGCATTTACAATTGGCTACCAGTCTAAATATTTTTGAAGTCCCTGTGAAACTGCCGAAAATTAATATGGGGATGTATTGGCATAAGGATTTGCAAGAGAATAAAAGACATCAATTTTTGAGAAGTGAAATTTATAAAATTTTTGCTTAGGCTATTTATAAAGGAATGCAAGTTTACTTAGGCTAT
The DNA here is from genome assembly GCF_018438165.1 of Acinetobacter sp. WY4. Taxonomy (GTDB): domain Bacteria; phylum Pseudomonadota; class Gammaproteobacteria; order Pseudomonadales; family Moraxellaceae; genus Acinetobacter. The sequence continues at coordinate 611,261 of NZ_CP053947.1, forward strand.
TTTTATATAAGTTTAGATGGTTGCATCTTCATCTTTTCAGTAGAAAAATATACTTAGGCTATTTTAGCTGGTACAAAACTAAACACTGAGTGATTAGCTTTTAATCCGTAGATCTACTGGCTTTGCTCTAAAATGGCTCGACTTTTAGCTGTGATTTTACAGCTGGTTTTGCTGATTTGGATCTTGCCTTTGTTAAATCTCTCCATCACCTGGCAAATTGTGCTGGGTCTAGTACTGCTATGTTTTTCTTATTATCTGCTGCATAAGATTACAGTTTATTTAAAAGATGTTTTCCGCCCTTTTAAGAAAGGCAAAAAATACTGGTGCCGTGTAAAAGCCGTAAGTGATGGTGATACCCTCACCTGCTACCGTTTTAACATTCGTCGCTCTGAAACCAAATTACGCTTTGCCTTCGTTGATGCTCCTGAATCATCGCAAGCCTATGGTAAAGAATCGCAGCGTCTGGTCAAAAGCATGGTGAATAATAAAATGGTTCGGGTCAAGATTACCGATATTGACCGTTATGGCCGCTGTGTCGGTGTGGTCTACCGCTATCGCAAAAATATCAATGAAGAGATTGTCAAACGTGGTGCAGCGTGGGTCTATGAAGAATATATCAAAGATAAAAACCATTTACGCTATATGATGGAGCTGCAAAATAAAGCTAAGAAACAGAAAAAAGGCCTTTGGAAAGGCAGTCGCCCTGTACGTCCAAGTGTTTATCGTAAGCAGGTAAAATCGTAAATTTGATTTTGTCAAAGATGAATTGCAAATGATAAAAAGTGATCAGGACATTCTGATCACTTTTTTTCACTCATTTTAGTTTTACCGATTTAATAAGCCAAATGCACCAGAAAGCGGAATGCGCCGGCAATCAGGACCAGCGTTAAAAATCCTGCCAGCCATAGTCCTACAAACCATAATGCCTGTTTGCCTTTCATGACCACTCCTTAATGATAGCCATCATCGCCGACCCTGACCTTATGCCGGAACACCCAATAGGACATACCAGTATAAATCACAATAATAGGAATCAGGATCAAGGCACCAATCAAGGCAAATAGCTGGCTATTTTCATGCGCTGCAGCCTGCCAGATAGTCACGCTCGGCGGGATAATATATGGCCATAGACTGATCAAGAATCCAGTATAAGCGAGGAAAACCAGAACCAGCATATAGGTAAATGGACCTAATTCACTGCGTCTTTTGCAGGCACGTAAGGCCAGCCAGGTAAATAGCAGAACCAGAACTGGAACTGGCATAAAATAGGTGAATTGTGGCTGACTAAACCAGCGTTCGGCAATCTGTGGATGGGTCAACGGCGTATAAATACTGACAGCACCCAATATGATCAGCAAGGCCATAATCAGCTTAGGCATCAGTTTAAACATTCGATCCTGCAAGTCATCTCCGGTTTTATAAATCAGCCAGCCACAGCCTAATGCCGCATAGAGCACCACCACACTGATTCCGGTAAAGATACTGAATGGAGTGAGCCAGTCCAGACCACCCCCAACATAGACACCATTTCGGGTTTCAATCCCCTGAATATAGGCCCCTAAAATCATGCCTTGCAGGAAACTGGTAATCGCAGAACCACCGATAAAGGCTTTATCCCACCAATGCTTACTGCGGTTTGCCTTGAAGCGGAACTCAAAAGCTACGCCACGGAAAATCAGAGCAATCACCATCAGAATAATTGGCATATACAGCGCCGAGAGTACGGTCGAGTAAGCAAGTGGGAAGGCTGCAAATAGCCCGGCACCGCCTAATACCATCCAGGTTTCATTGCCATCCCAGACCGGAGCCACGGTATTCATCATGACATCACGTTCATCTTGATGTGGGAAAAAAGGAAACAAGATGCCGATGCCCAGATCGAAACCATCGAGAATGGTATAAATCAATACACCCAAACCAATAATCACAATCCAGATTAATGATAAATCAATCATTTTTTATCCTCCTGATCCGGTTGTTCAGGAACTTCTTCGATACGTTCTCGAATACTACTTAATGGCCGACGCGAGGCCTGAACCACATCACTATCTGATTCATGATCTGGTCGAGTATGAATAAACTCGGGACCTTTGTGCATCAGACGCAACATGTAGTAAATCCCGATACCAAATACCACACAGTAGACGACTACAAAAATAATCAGGGTTAGCCCCACCTGTTCAGCGGAAACTGGTGACAATGCATCCTTGGTCCGCATGATGCCGTAGACTACCCAAGGCTGACGGCCGACTTCTGTGGTAAACCATCCCGCCAGCATGGCAATAAAGCCGGAAGGTCCCATAATCAAGGCAAATCGATGCAATGCACGGGATTCATAAAAGCGACCACGGGTACGTGCCCACGCTCCCCATAACGCCAGTAACAGCATCAATACGCCGAGTCCGACCATAATCCGGAAGCTCCAGAACACCACCAGTGAATTCGGCCGGTCTTCAGGTGCAAAGTCTTTAAGTCCCGTAACCTTTCCATCCATCGAGTGGGTCAGAATCAGGCTCCCCAAGTTGGGAATTGCGACTGCATATTTGGTTTCTTCTGCCTCCATATCTGGAATACCAAAGAGATATAAGGGCATGCCTTCATCATGATTGGTTTCCCAATGCCCTTCCATTGCCGCCAGTTTTGCTGGCTGATGCTCAAGGGTATTAATACCGTGCATATCACCGACGATGACCTGCAAAGGTGCAAGTACCAGAAGCAGCCACATCGCCATGGAAAATGAAGTCTTGACCAGTGCATCACGACGGCCTTTGATGAGGTGCCATGCGGCTGTAGCAGCGACCAGTAAGGCGGAAACCAGAAAGGCAGCCATGGCCATATGGGCCAGACGATAAGGGAAAGATGGGTTAAACACGATAGCAAGCCAGTCTTGCGGAACAATCAGGCCATTTTCAATCGCAAAGCCTTGTGGGGTCTGCATCCAGCTATTGGACGATAGAATCCAGAACATGGAAATACAGGTGCCTATCGCAACCATCAAGGTCGAGAAAAAGTGCGCCTTTGGTCCCACTCGCCCCCAGCCAAATAACATGATGCCCAGAAAGCCCGCTTCCAGAAAGAAAGCGGTGAGTACTTCATAGGCCAATAAAGGCCCAGTCACACTGCCTGCAACCCGGGAAAACTCACTCCAGTTGGTTCCAAACTGGTAGCTCATCACCACACCGGATACGACGCCCATACCAAATGCGACGGCGAAAATTTTCACCCAGAATTTGAATAGATCCTGAAAAATCGGATTTTGGGTTTTGAGCCAGCGCCATTCCAGAATGGCCAGAAAGCTGGCCAAGCCAATAGAAATTGCCGGAAAAATGATATGAAAAGATACAGTAAAGGCGAACTGTATTCGTGCTAACTCTAATGCAGTTAAACCCAGAGTCATAAGCTTCACCTATGCATTGTTATTTGGCATCTTTGCCCTTCAATTTTTAAGTCATGAATTTTTCTAGTGACATGGCTAGCTTAGGCGTGGCTGTTATAAAAAGTATGTAGTCTTTTGTTGATTATTTTTTAATCAGGTTAAACTATGTAACTCTTGCTGATAAAGAAAATATTACTCTGAATAATTTTTAAAACTCTCCTCTTGAGCTTTAGATAAAACAGGCGTAAATTAGGCCTGAATTTAGTTACCCAGGTTAACTAACCATATGTTTTCCGAATCTCCCCGACTTCGTACGCTGTTATTACGCTGCGCACGACTGATGAGCGATGAGATCAATACGATCTTGTTGTCATCTCAATTAAATTATTCCTTATGGCAGGTATTATACGTCATCCAGTCAAAGCAACAATGCACGCTGGCAGATATTTCCAGTTATCTCAATGTATCCAAGCCCGGTATTACTAAGCGGATTCAGCAACTGGTTGAACTCGATCTGATTGCCCAACTCGAAACTGAAGACAAACGTCAAAAGCTGTTCAAGTTGAGTGAGCAAGGAATTGAGACCTTTGCGATGTGTTCCAAACAGATCGATGCATTTGAATATCAGTTGCTTGAGCACATTGAATCAGATGATCTTGAAGGCAGTAAAAATACCTTAATGCAACTCATTCAGCAGTTACATTCCTCATCTCAGGACAGACCTCAATGAGCCAAGAACAAGAAGCGCCTTTATGGACGCCCAATTTTATCCTGATCAGTCTGGTGAATTTCCAGCTGGTTCTGGTGTTCTACTTACTGGTGATTGTGATTGTCGGCTACTCAGTGGCTGAGCTAGGGGCTTCGACTGCTCAAGCCGGTCTGGTATCCGGTCTGTTTATTGTGGGTACGTTATTTGGACGATTATTGATCGGAAAATTACTGAATCGGCTGGGTTTGAAAAATACGCTTGTCATTGGCCTGACTGGCTTTCTGCTCTTTTCCGGACTGTATATGATTCCGGCCAAGCTGGAAGTTTTATTGGGTATCCGCCTGATACACGGTTTTATGATGGGTATGGCTTCTACTGTACTGGGTACAGTGATTGCACAGACCATTCCTGCCACACGGCGTGGTGAAGGAATTGGATATTTCAGCATGAGCAGCACCCTTGGCACAGCGATTGGTCCCTTTGTCGGAATCTGGCTGATGACAAATTTTAATTATCAGGTAATTTTCATCTTTACCAGTATCGTTGCGCTCAGCTGCCTGATTTGTGGCTTGTTCATCCAGCCACCACGCCTTAAGGCAGGTCATTCGTCAGCAGATTCTACTTCGCAAAGCACCAGTAAACTGGCCCAGTATATTGAACCGAATGCCCTACCGATTGCACTGATTGTACTGCTGGTGGCTACTTCTTATTCAGGTGTACTGTCCTTTATTCATTTTTATGCCAAAGACATTAATCTGGTCGAAGCAGCATCATTCTTTTTCTTAATGTATGCCTTTGCCATTTTGCTTTCGCGTCCTTTTACCGGCCCGCTCATGGATCGTAAAGGCGAAAATATCATTATCTATCCTGCCATTGTGATTATGGCACTGGGGATATTGCTACTCAGTCAGGCGCAAAACTCTGTGATGTTACTTGCCAGTGCTGCCTTGCTTGGTTTTGGTTTTGGTAATATCCAGTCGGTGTGTCAAACCATTGCGGTGAAAAGTACGACATTGCAGCGTATGGGACTCGCAACCTCAACCTTCTTTATTGCCCTGGATGCCGGTCTTGGTTTTGGCCCTTATTTCCTGGGTATGCTGCTGGATCAGATCGGTTATCGCCAGCTTTATCTGTTCTCGGCGCTGCTCACCCTGAGCTGCGTGGTCTGGTATTACCTTCTGCATGGCCGTAAAGCAGGAAAAGTACAGCCTTCTCATTAAAAGCTTTTAAAAGCGCCGGCTAAACCGGCGCCGGTATTCCAACGGCGTCAGACCGGTTTTTTTATGAAATAAACGGCGGAATGAACTTGGATCCTGATAGCCGACATTTTGCATGATCACATCCACAGCTTGATCGGTTTCTTCCAGTCGTTTACGGGCAGCTTCAATTCGGATCGCTTGTAGATATTGATTGGGCGGTATGTCTAAGGCTTGTTTAAAGCGTCGAATCAGGGTTCGGCCAGTCACATTAAACTGCTCTGCCAGCTGGTTCAAACTAAAATCTTCATGAAAATGCTGCTCTAGCCAGTTCTGGATTTTTTGTACCAGTTCATCATGGTGCGGCTGGCCAATATTCAGCAATGAATAAGACAACTGGCTATCACGGCGGTAATCAATTACGAAAGATTTAGCCGATTGCATGGCCACCTCAAAGCCATACAAGCGCTCAATCAGATGCAAACCCAGGTCAAACCAGGCCAGGCCTCCACCTGCACAATAGATATTCTGATCCCGGCTAATCATCAGATCGGCATTCAGTTTCACCTTAGGATAGCGTGAACGGAACATTTCCTGAAAACCCCAATGCGTTGTTGCAACTCGGTCATCTAAAATGCCTGTTTCTGCCAGAAAAAAATTCCCCGTACAGTTTCCTGCAATTAAAGTCGCCTCTGCATGTGCAGATTTTAAAAAATGAATCAGTTCTGGATTCTGTTGCAATACATCCTGAATTGGTGCAGCGATGGTCGGTACCACCAGAATATCTGCAGTTTGAATCTCTTGATAAGAAACATGTGCCTGCAACTGCAGCCCATTGATACACCGAATCGGGTGTCCATCCGGACTGGCGATACTCACCTTAAACAGGCGCTGTACATCCTGCTGCTGGATCCGGTTCCAGCTTACGCCGGCCATGGCAAATAAATCGACCACACCCGTAATGGCCGAAGCCAGAGCCCCATCAAAGCCTAAAATCACCACCTGTTGCATATTTTTCTATTTGTCACTTTTCACCCGATTCATGTCATTATTGACAATCCTCCTCAATAAAAGCAACTGCTAGTCTTGATGCTATCTCAAGGATTGCACATTCAGGATAGTACCGTGACCCAACTGATTAATGATAAAGATCTGCATTTCCAGCTTTATGACGTATTCAAACTTGAAGCGCTGACTAAACTGCAACGCTATCAGGATCATGACAAAAATACTTTCGACAGTATTCTGGAAACAGCAAAAGGTATCGCAACTGATTATTTTGCGCCGCATAATGCCAAAGCTGATCAACATGAACCGAACTTTGACGGCAAACAGGTCAAAACCATTGATGAAGTGAAGACAGCCTGGCAACAGTTTGCCGATGCCGGCCTGCTCTGCGCCCAGCATGATTATGCAGATGGCGGCATGCAACTGCCCACTTTGGTGAATATGGCCTGCAATGCGTATTTCATGTCGGCCAATCCGTCCACCGTGGCTTATTCTTTTCTAACAGCCGCTGCGGCGAATCTGATACAGGCTTTTGCCTCCCCAGAACAAAAGCAAATATTCCTACCGCATATGTTGAGTGGCCGCTTTGCCGGCACTATGGCCATGACCGAGCCGAATGTAGGTTCTTCTTTGGGCGATCTGACCACTAAAGCCATTCCTCAGGCAGATGGAATTTATAAAATTAAAGGCCAGAAAATGTTTATTTCGGGTGGCGATCAGGACATTACCGAAAATATTGTGCATCTGGTCTTGGCGCGGATTCAGGATGCGCCGCAAGGCGTGAAAGGAATTTCCCTGTTTATCGTACCAAAATTCAAAACCAACGAGGATGGTTCACTCGGTGAAGCTAATGATGTACAGCTGGCTGGCTTACTGCACAAAATGGGCTATCGAGGTACTACATCTACAGTTTTAAGCTTTGGAGAAAATGATAATTGCTTAGGCTATTTAATTGGTGAACCTGGTCATGGCTTAAAATATATGTTCAAGATGATGAATGAAGCACGTGTGGGTGTCGGTCTGGGCGCAGCCATGATTGGTTATCGTGGCTATCTGGAATCTCTGGATTATGCTAAAAACCGTCCGCAAGGCCGGCCAGTTCATGAAAAAACACCTGACTCGAAACCAGTAAATATCATTGAACATACCGATGTCAAACGCATGCTACTGGTGCAAAAGTCATATGTAGAAGGTTCGCTGGCACTTTGCTTATTTGCAGCCCGATTAATTGATGAACTTCAGGCAGCTCAAGATGAAGATAGTGCAATTCTGCTTGATCTCATCACCCCGGTGGTCAAATCTTTCCCTTCTGCCTATGGTCCGAAAGCCAATGATCTGGCTATTCAGGTCCTGGGCGGCGCGGGTTATACTCGTGAATATCCGGTGGAGCAATGTTACCGTGATAACCGGCTCAATCCGATTCATGAAGGAACTTACGGCATTCAATCTCTGGATCTGCTGGGACGTAAACTCTGGCAGCATAATGGCAAAGGGCTCAATCTGCTCATGCAGCGCATCCAGAAGACCTTGTCAGAGATTCATGAACCTAAGATAGTGGAACTCGCAAAGATCTATAAACAGCATCTTGCCACTGTGCAAAAGACTACACAGATTTTAGGCCAGGCCTTGCATCAAGGCAAAGTCAGCGAAGCTTTGGCCAATTCAGGCCTGTATCTGGATATGATGGGTAAGACCATCCTAGCCTGGCTATGGCTGGAAATGGCGAATCAGGCTCAACTCAAGTTTGGCACATCTTCGCAGGCAGAAGATCAGACTTTTCTGGCAGGGAAAATTCAGGCAGCTCAATATTTTATTCGCTGGGAACTCCCTGAAATTGAACATCAGGCCAAATTACTGATGCATCTGGATGATACTTGCCTGAATATGCAAGCCGACTGGTTCTAGGCAGAATTAATCAAAAAATGCGCCTTTATCGGCGCATTTTTATTTTGTAATTCATTAAGCTGTAGAGTTATTTACACCAAATTTTTTAAATAGCTTGGCACGCTTGGAAGGCAAGATATTAGCCTTACTTAAATCGCCCTGATAGTGCTGATATACCCGCTGATCCATGATTTTGTACCATAAAGGTGGAATCAAGGCTGGAATCAGCATGGTTGCATAACCGCTGGGTAATTCTGGCGCTTCATCAAAATGCCGCAACGCCTGAAATGGACGGCTTGGAAAAGCATGATGATCAGAATGGCGTTGTAACTGATACAAAAACAGATTAGTTACGATATTGTTGTTATTCCAGCTATGTTCCGGCAAGGTTCGCTCATAACTGCCATCCGCTTTCTGTCCACGTTTCAGTCCGTAGTGCTCGATATAATTCACAATCTCAAACAGGCTAACGCCATAAAATGCCTGTGTCAGTGTATAAGGAATAATTTTCTTGCCATACGCCTTTAGCATCAAGGCATGATAACCGGCACTCATGGCCCAACCATGAAACAGCTCATTTTCCTGACTAAAGAATTTCAGGCCTTTACGCTCGAGCCGTCTTTTTTCAATCTGGATTGCAGATTTTAATCCGCCTATTACGGTACGTGGCCAGAAGTGGTAAAAAGACTCACCCATTTTCGAAGATGCCGGATCTTCAGGCGTGGCCACCCGTTTATGGTGTCCATAAGGATGTTCAATCCGGAAATGGTTATAGCCCAAAGGCATCAGGCTGGCATGAGACCAGTAATGGTCTTTTTTCTGGGGACGATGGCTGAGTTCATGTGCGGTATTCACCCCCACACCATTAATCGCACCCATAGAAACTCCAAGCAGTACCTGATCCAGCAAAGACACATTTGGCCGGCTTACGACATAACCGGCAAAGGCATTGGCTGCCATTTGCAAGGGAATAAATGCTTTTACAATGCGGTCATAATAAGGATCGTTAACCAGTGCCTTGATCTGCTCATCATTTGGGTTATTGGCATCATCGCCAATCAGAGCATCCAGAGTCGGAATGATTATGTGCAGTAATAATAGTCCGCCCATGGCAAAGACTTTTTTAGTCGCTTTGGGACCAAAATGATAACCGGCCAGAATTCCCATTCCGATCACAGGCAGACCTGGGCTGAGCAACCAGCCAAAACGTTTTTTATCCAGCTTGACACCTTTTAGTGCCGACGCTTCCTGCGTAAACTGCGCTTTCTGGATTTGTGCAGGGGCATTCATTGCGACCTTCCTTTTTTATGTTACTCTGCACTTATAGTTGATTATTTCAGCAGTAGCGAACAGTATTCAACGTCCAGAAAAGCTATGTCAGCGTCTTTGGCACATGCTGCCAAATTCTGGCCTAAAATCACAAAGTTAAAAAATTTATAGTCAATTAAATGAAATAAAACAGAAGAATAGAGTTAGGCATGGATGCTTTAAGTAAAATTTTTGATGATATTCATCTGGAAAAATCGGAATATCTTTATCTGAATGTATTTCATCCGGGCGGCTTTGATTATCAGCATGAACCCTTTATGCTGGCCTATATCCTGTTACAAGGACAGGCGCAATTAAAGTTCATGAATGGTGATCGACTGGAGCTGCAGCAAGGTGATCTGGTGCTATTACCCGCAGGTTCCTCCCATCATGTTTCCTGCCCAGACAATGCCGATTTTTCTGAGCACCATGCGATTAATCCTTATTTTCAGAGCAATGTACAGCAATGTATTGATCTCAATCGGGAAAATTCGGCGGAGCATAGTTTCATACTGGCTATTCGTTCTAGCTTGGATATCCAGATGGCCAAACCTCTTTTGAGTGCATTACCTAAATACCTGCATATTCAACATATTCTGGGTGATACCGCACCGGAATGGTTACAGGTCGGCTTGCAATTTCTTGCACTGGAAACCCAGCAGCTTCGTCCCGGACGTGACAAAATTCTGGATCATCTGGTCAGTATTTTACTGATTGAATGCGTGCGAGATTATATTTTAAACCTGGAAAATGCCTCGAGCTGGCTGAATGCTCTTTCGCATCCGGAATTATCTAATGCACTGGCGGCGATTCATGGCAAACCTGAACAGTCCTGGACCGTAGAAAGTCTGGCCGAACAGTGTCATATGTCACGTTCCAAATTCGCCCAACTGTTTACCCAGATTGTCGGTGAGCCACCCCTTGCCTATCTGCAACAGCACCGCCTGCGTCTGGCAGCGCAATATTTACGAAATAGTGGATTTGGTATCCAGCAGATCGCTTATCTGGTCGGTTATTCATCCGAGACGGCGTTTAGCCAAAGTTTTAAAAAACAGTTTGAACAGACGCCGACCCAATACCGGCTGAATTGTCAGAAAAATCAATCTTTATTATCAGACTAAAATTACTGCACTAAAGCCAGTACCGCTTTGGCCGGGTCTTCACTATTACCAGAAAGCAGCTGCTTGTGCATGGTGATATGCTGCATAACCTGAATCTGTGCTGCTTCAATATCCATCAGTTTTTCAATTTCAGCTGCCAGATTTTCCGGGGTAGCATCAGACTGGATCAGTTCCTGAATTACTTTTTTGCCGGCAATAATATTCGGCAAGGAGAAATAAGGGATTTTGACCAGTAATTTGGCAATTCGATAGGTCAGCCAGTGCAATTTATAAAAAGTCACCATCGGACGGTGCAGCAACATCGCTTCAAGCGTTGCAGTTCCAGACGCCAGTGCAATAATATTGGATGCATTCATGACCTGACGGCCAATTTTGGATTCAGCGCTGGTATTTTCCATCAAGCGAATTTGGGTTTTTAAGCTCTCAGGATAAGTGGCCAGTAAACTTTCGATTTGCTGCTTGCGTGCATCATTAATCGCAGGAATCAGAAAGGTATAATCCGGATATTTGTGATGCAGAATATTAGCTGCATCCAGAACCAAAGGTCCCAAACGCTCAATCTCGCCACGGCGGCTTCCCGGTAATAATGCAATATATTTCTGATGTGGATCGAGGCCTAATTCTGTCTGAGCCTCCAGAATTGGATTTTCAAGCGGCAATTGGCTAGCGAGCGGATGTCCGACAAAAGCTGCAGGAACATCCCATTTTTTAAAGAACGCTTTTTCAAATGGAAACAGGCACAGCACCAGATCAATACTGGCTTTAATGCCATGTATACGGCCTTGACGCCATGCCCAGACCGAAGGACTGACGTATTGCACGGTTTTAATCGGTAACTGTTTTTGTTTAATGGTTTTTGACAAACGCAGGTTAAAATCAGGCGCATCAATCCCGATAAAAATATCGACCGGATCTTTAGTCCAGGTTTCTACCAGACCATCCCGCACAGCAAACAGTTTTTTAATATCTTTTAAAACTTCGACAATGCCCATCACCGATAAAATATCCATCGGATAATAGCTTTTAAAGCCTTCAGCGATCATTTGTGGCCCACCGATACCTTCAAATTCAGCATCAATGCCTTGCTCACTAAAACGGCGAATCAATTTTGCGCCAAGCGTATCTCCAGAAACTTCACCGACCACGATTCCAATTTTAAGTTTTCGATTTAGCAAGTGGGTTTCCTCTCAGATCCGCATGGAAATTTATTGAATCGGGATTCTAACATAATCCTATGGCTATTCCGGAAGAAGCTTAAGTATCTTCTAATTTTAAGAAACCCACCGTTTAGAATAACTTAGTCAATAAGGGAGCTTGCATAAAAAGAATTAAATCGACATTTACAGGTACATTCAATTAGACAGAAATGGGGCAAATCGGACAGTTAAAATCAATCATTATATTCGCACTTTATACATAACCCAGTGAATAAACATGAAAGATCACCTAATATTCTTCACCTAGCTTTATCTTTTTTATGCATAAGTAAATCAATAATAAAGACAACGACTTATATCCAAAAGTCATAAGATATGCTCGTTTTTTGATTTTGGCATATATGCATGTTTGGTCCGATTGAATTTATTTTAGCAGGCGTTCTGGTAGGTTTTTGTGTAGGTGTCACCGGTGTCGGTGGCGGTTCATTAATGACGCCAATTCTTATCAGTTTATTCCGGATTGAACCGCATATCGCGATTGGTACTGACCTGCTCTATGCCGCGATTTCTAAATTCTGTGGCTCGTTTGTGCATGCCAAGAAAATGAATATTGTCTGGCCGATTGTGATCTGGCTGGCCGTTGGCAGTATTCCCGCATCTTTTGCAACGCATTGGGTTCTTGATAACTATCTGAGCCAATCGACGCATTACAAAGCCGTCCTGACCATGGTCTTGGGCTTTATGCTGACTATTACCGGCTTATCCATTCTGTTTCGCACCCAGATCGAAAATCTTTTTAATAAATACAGAAAACAAGAACTACCGGATATGACGCAGGATCTGGAAAAAGTGAAGCTGCAAGCCAAAGAAAAGCGCGTTGCTATCATCATCATGGGCATTATCTTGGGCATATTTGTCACGCTATCTTCAGTGGGTGCCGGTGCATTTGGTATTATGGCGCTTGTAGTGATGTTCCCGAATCTGCCGATGATTCGTATTATTGGCTCTGACGTGGTGCACGCGGTATTACTGACACTGGTCGCAGGTCTAGGTCATATGTCTTCAGGCAACGTCGATTTCATGCTGCTCATGTGGTTATTGGTGGGGTCTATTCCGGCGATTATTGTCGGCACTTTACTCAGCTCACGTATGCCGGAAAAACTGATCCGCAAAATTTTAGGTATTACCCTATTTGCGCTGGGCGTGAATTTCATGATTAATCCTGTGAAATCAAAACCGGCTCAACCTGCTGAAACAGCAATGATCATTGTGAATCAAAATTCCCCGTCCGTTTAAGTTAACTATCCGATTCATCACTTTTTTTTCAAAGAAGTATTCATCTTTTTTATAACAAAGTGACGCATCATTCATGTTATATTCGGGCTATTAAACAACCTTTTGTATGATCGAACCAGTGACGGCAATGAATACACAACAGTCAAATCCTATTTCAGCATCAGATATTGATGACGTGAATATCCACAGCATGATTCCTCTTGTAACCCCTGCTGAGCTTAAAGCAGAGTTACCGTTGACTGAAACTGCTTATCAAACCGTACTGCATGGTCGTGAAACGATTCGTAAAATTCTGGATGGTGAAGACAAACGCCTGTTCGTTGTAATTGGCCCTTGTTCTATCCATGATCCGGCGGCGGCGCATGAATATGCTGAACGCTTAAAAGTACTGAGCGAAAAAGTTAAAGACAGCTTATACATCGTG